>CACYOC010000005.1 GCA_902775975.1 uncultured Bacteroidales bacterium
TGCTCTTTTTTGTTCAACATGTTGAGCGGAAAACGGGACTCGGACCCGCGACCCCAACCTTGGCAAGGTTGTGCTCTACCAACTGAGCTATTTCCGCTTTTCAAACCTCTTTCGAGGGCATCTCTCTCGATTGCGGATGCAAAGGTACGACTTTTTTTTTAACTACCAAAACTTTTTGCCGTTTTTTTATTATTTTTTTTCGTTGTATATACCTTATTATATATATAAGAGAGAAAGATTATTTGGCAGGAATGTTCTTCAGCACATCCTTCAAGTGATCCCAAACCATCTGAACGGTGGGGATATGCAAGCGTTCTTCAGGGGTATGAACAAAGCGCAGCGTAGGACCGAACGACACCATATCGAGATTAGGATAACGCTCGGAGAACAGTCCGCACTCCAATCCGGCGTGGATGCCACGAACGATAGGTTCCTTGCCGAAGAGCTTTATATATGACTCCTTGACAATCTTCTGCAATTCGCTGTGGGCACGCATCTTCCAAGCGGGATAACCGTCGCTATGCTTAACTTCTGCACCAGCCAGCACGAAGCAGGCCTCTATGGTAGCGCACATATTGTCGAGGTTAGACATGACATTGGAACGCTGCGACGACAGGATGTTGATTTCCGTCTCACTTGTCACAATGCTGGCAATATTGCTGGATGTCTCTACCATACCATTCAGTTCCGGATCCTGACAAATGGCATAGATACCATTATCCACGGCTTGCAAAGCATAGATAAAGCGACGGGCCACAGCGTCCTCTATAACAGGTTCGGCATCGGTACTCTCCATTGTCCACACCATCTGGGTATCGGTTACATGGAATTCCTCCTCCACTTGAGAAGCGAAGACATTCCAGTCGGCCTTGACATTCTCCTTCACATCATGAGGAACGGCAATGACGAACATGCCGTCACGAGGAATGGCATTATGCAGTTTTCCGCTATTGAACTGTGCCAGGCGCACACCCTGATATCGGTTCATTTCCTGGAAGAGGAAACGTCCCAACAGTTTGATGGCATTGGCACGCTGCTTATTGATATCGTCTCCAGAGTGACCTCCTACCAATCCCTTAAGCTGACCGCGCATAAAGAAAGAGCCTGCAGGAGCCTGCTCGCGGCTGAACGTAAACTTAGCCGACGTGTTACGACCGCCAGCGCAAGACACAAATATCTCGCCCTCGTCTTCAGAGTCAAGGTTGATGAGATAGTCACCTCGCATAAAGCCAGCCTTCATTCCCATCGCTCCCGTGAGCCCCGTTTCCTCGTCACGAGTAAAGACACACTCTATCGGTCCGTGCTCTATATCGTCAGATGCCAACAATGCCAGTTCCATGGCACAGCCAATACCATCGTCGGCACCCAGCGTTGTCCCCTCAGCTGTCAGCCATTCTCCGTCGATGTAAGTTTTGATGGGGTCGTTGTCAAAGTCTATCTGATAATCCACCAACTTGTCACAAACCATGTCCATGTGACTCTGCAGTATAACACCTTTACGGTTCTCCATGCCTTTAGTGGCTGGTTTACGAATGATGACATTGCCCGTTTCGTCAACGGAGGTTTCCAAACCATGACTTTCTCCCCACTCTTTCAGGTAAGCAATCATCTTCTCTTCACGCTTCGAAGGACGCGGAATTTGGTTAATCTTTGCAAACTGTTCGAAAACTACAGCCGGTTTTAACTCACTTTTACTCATATTTAATGTTTATTTTAATGTTTGATAATCAATGTTCGATTTTTAATTCGTAACTTTGCACCCGCAAAATTACATATTTATGACGAAAATTCTGCTATTAAGCACGTTAATAATTGCTATCGGCATGATATTTTTCTGCGTCAAACTGATTTTCCTCAAGAACGGAGCGTTCAGTTCGCAGCATATTCATGACAGCAAAGCCATGCGCGAGAGGGGTATCCACTGCGTCATGGACCAAGACCGAGAGATGCGACGCAAAAGCAAATATGCGGTCAGCGAGAAAAGCAATGCCGAAATCTCTGAATAACGAAATAAAGAACAAAGAATAAAGAAAAAAACAATAAAGACAACAACAATGAAAAAGTACATGATGATGGCCGCAGCCGCCGTAGCGCTGCTGGCATCTTGCAACAATGCAAGTCCCAAGATGGACGAGAAAGCCGAAGCTGATGCTGCCACAGCCAACAAAGGTGGTATCAAGATTGCCTATGTGGAAGTCGATTCTCTGATGACGCAGTATGAATTCTGCAAGGAGTTCACGATTATTCTGCAGAAGAAGAGCAACAATGCCCGCAACACGCTGAACCAGAAGGGTCAGGCGCTGCAGGACGCTATGGTAAACTTCCAGCAGAAGTTGCAGAACAACGGTTTCACCAGTCGCGAACAGGCCGAGGCTCAGCAGAGTGCCATCCAGCGTCAACAGCAAAGCTTGCAGGAGTTGCAGGCACGCCTGGAGAACGAACTGGCCAACGAGACCGCTAAATACAACGAAGGTCTGCGCGACTCGCTGATGCACTTCCTTGATAAATATAATAAGGATAAGAAGTACGACCTCATTCTGACCAAGCAGGGCGACAACATTCTGTATGCTGCCAAGCGTTTTGACATCACCAACGACGTCATTAACGGTCTGAACAAGGGTTACAAGTCAACTCTGAAGAGCGAAGTCAAGAAAGAAGAGAAGAAATAAAATGCCTACCCCATCCCCCTCACAAGGGATGGGCTTTTAATATGGACATCCAGCAGATACTTAACAAGCTCCATATTACTGCACTCAACGAGATGCAGCAGCACACCGCCGAAGCCGTTTTAGGCTCCGACGGTGATGTTGTGTTACTGTCACCCACAGGCACGGGAAAGACGTTGGCCTATCTGCTCCCATTGGTACAATTACTGGACAGCACCTCCGATGCCGTACAGGCTTTGGTCATCACCCCTGGCCGCGAACTGGCTCTTCAGTCTGACAACGTCTTGAAAAGCATGGGCTGCGGTCTGCGCTCTACGGCATGCTACGGTGGTCGGGCGACCATGGACGAGCACAAGGTCCTGAAGGAAGTCCGTCCGCAAATCGTCTTTGGCACGCCAGGCCGGTTGAACGACCATTTGGACAAGGACAACATCTCGCGTTATGCCATCCAGTACCTCATCATCGACGAGTTCGACAAGTGTCTGGAGATGGGCTTTCAAGGCGAGATGCAACGACTTGTCAAAAGTCTGCCGGCATTGCGCCGTCGCATCCTGTTGTCGGCCACCAACGCAGAGCAGATACCGCAGTTCGTCAACATGTCGAAGAAGGGAACGCTCATCGACTTCCTGCCTGAAGACGAGCAGACCAGCCAGCGCATCACTCTCTATGAGGTACATAGTCCGCAGAAGGACAAGCTGGAAACCCTCCGCCAGCTGCTCTTGTCGTTTGGCGACGAAAGCAGCATCGTGTTCCTGAACTATCGTGACAGCGTAGAGCGTGTCAACAACTACCTGCTCGAAGAGGGTTTCGTCACCAGTTGCTTCCACGGCGGACTGGAACAGAAGCAACGTGAAGACGCACTATACAAGTTCTCTAACGGTTCCGCCAACGTGCTGGTCAGCACCGACTTAGCATCGCGCGGATTAGACATTCCTGACATTCAGAACATCGTTCACTATCATCTGCCCGAGAGCGAAGACGGCTATATTCACCGTGTAGGGCGCACCGCCCGTTGGGATGCTGCCGGTCGCACATTCTTTATCCTGAACAGCAGCGAACATATTCCTGATTATGTTGAAGGCGATGTCGTTCCTTATGCTGTGGCAGAACCGCAGCACGCAGATCCTCCCCTGCCCCGCATGGCCACCCTTTACATTGGAAAAGGCAAGAAGGACAAAATTTCGAAGGGCGACATTGTCGGTTTTCTGTGTAAGACTGGCGGGCTGAAAGCCGACGAAATCGGGCGCATCGACGTCAAGGACCGCTATGCCTACGCCGCTGTCAAGCGTGAGAAACTGAAGCAAGTGCTTCGACAAACACAAGGTGAAAAGATAAAAGGCATAAAAACTATTATAGAGCAAGTAAAATAATAACTATTCTAAATATTTGCTTAAATATTTGCCTAATTCATAAAAAAAGTGTAATTTCGCACCGTCTAAGAAATAAACAGCAGAAAATAACCCTATTTAAATAAACAAACAAATATGAAGAAGTACAACTTTAACGCCGGTCCTTCGATGCTGCCCCGCGAGGTTATCGAGAAGACCGCTCAGCAGTGTTTAGACTTCAACGGCTCAGGTCTCTCACTCATGGAGATCAGCCATCGTGCCAAGGATTTCCAGCCCGTCGTTGACGAGGCTGTAGCTCTTGTTAAGGAGCTGCTCGACATTCCCGAGGGATACAGTGTCATCTTCCTCGGTGGCGGTGCATCATTGGAGTTCTGTATGATACCCTTCAACTTCCTGATCAAGAAGGCTGCCTACCTCAATACTGGTGTGTGGGCCAAGAAAGCCATGAAGGAAGCTAAGCTGTTCGGTGAAGTAGTAGAAGTTGCTTCTTCTGCCGATGCGAATTATACATTCATTCCTAAGGGATGGACTGTTCCTACTGATGCTGACTATCTGCACATCACCACGAACAACACCATCTACGGTACAGAGATTCGCAAGGACCTCGACGTCAACGTGCCTCTGATTGCCGATATGTCGTCAGACATCTTCTCACGTCCCGTTGACGTGAAGAAGTACGACGCCATCTATGCCGGTGCTCAGAAGAACCTGGCTATGGCTGGTGTTACCATCGTCATTGTGAAGGACGACAAGCTGGGCCGTGCTCCCCGCGAGATTCCTACCATGCTCGACTATCGCACTCATGTTGACAAGGGCTCTATGTTCAATACTCCTCCCGTTGTTCCCATCTACTCAGCTCTGGAGACCCTGCGCTGGATTAAGAAAAACGGCGGCGTAGCAGCTATGGACAAGCTGGCTCAGCAGCGTGCAGAGATTGTCTATGGTGAGATTGACCGCAACAAGATGTTCCGTGGCACAGCCGTCGAAGAGGACCGTTCTGTCATGAACCTCTGCTTCGTCATGGCCGACGAATACAAAGAGCTGGAGAAGGACTTCCTCGACTTCGCTACTTCCAAGGGCATGGTTGGCGTGAAGGGTCACCGTTCTGTCGGCGGTTTCCGTGCCAGCTGCTACAACGCTCAGACCATCGAAGGCTGCAACGCTCTCGTAGCTTGCATGAAGGAGTTCGAGGCTAACCATTGATCATTGAACATTGATCATTGAACATTGAACATTATGCGTGCCGACAATCAGATTCTGATAGACAGCAAGGCATTTGCACTTAGAATCATCAATCTGTATAGGTTCTTGAAGGATGAGAAGCAGGTCTACGTCTTGTCTAAGCAGGTTCTGAGAAGCGGCACAAGTATTGGAGCCAATGTTCGTGAAAGTGTCAATGCTCAAAGTCGGATGGATTTTGTTAACAAATTAAATATTGCTCTAAAGGAAGCAAACGAAACAGAATATTGGCTTGAACTACTCCACGAATCAGGCATGTTAGACGACAACCAGTTTGGCTCTATCTATGATGACTGCAACAAGATTGTAGCCACACTGACCAAAATCATCAAGACAACCAAGGGGAGCGACAAATAATGTTCAATGTTCAATATTCAATGTTCAATAAAATAACATGAAAGTATTAGTAGCAACAGAGAAACCTTTCGCAGCCGCCGCTGTAGAGGGTATTCGCAAAGAGATAGAGGCAGCAGGCAACGAACTTGCCCTGCTGGAGAAATATACTGAGAAGGCTCAGCTGCTGGACGCTGTGAAGGATGCCGACGCGCTGATTATCCGTTCGGACAAGGTAGATGCCGAGGTGCTGGACGCTGCCAAGCAACTGAAGATTGTGGTTCGTGCCGGTGCCGGTTACGACAACATCGACCTCGCCGCCGCTACCGCTCACAAGGTGGTTGCCGAGAACACGCCGGGTCAGAACGCTAATGCCGTAGCCGAGCTGGTGTTCGGACTGCTGGTCATGGCCGTTCGTGGCTTCTACAACGGTAAGGCAGGCACGGAGCTGTTAGGCAAGAAACTGGGTATCCTCGCCTTCGGTAACGTAGGCCGCAACGTGGCTCGCATCGCCAAGGGTTTTGGCATGGAGGTCTATGCCTACGACGCCTTCTGCCCTGCAGAGGTCATCGAGAAGGCCGGTGTACACGCCGTTGCCAATCAGGACGCTCTGTTCGAGCAGTGCGACATTGTCTCTCTGCACATCCCTGCCACTCCTGAGACCAAGCAGAGCATCAACTATGCGCTGGTCGGCAAGATGAAGAAGGGCGGCATTCTGGTGAACACCGCCCGCAAGGAAGTCATCAACGAGCCTGAACTGCTGAAGCTGATGGCCGAGCGCGAGGACTTGAAGTTCATCACCGACATCATGCCCGATGCCAATGCCGACTTCCAGAAGTTCGAGGGTCGCTACTTCTCAACCCCGAAGAAGATGGGCGCTCAGACTGCTGAAGCCAATACCAATGCCGGTATTGCTGCTGCCAAGCAGATCAACGCTTTCTTCAAGGACGGCGACACCAAATTCCAAGTCAACAAGTAACAACAAACAAAGCGCCGTTTTGTCGCCGACAAAACGCCGTTTTACCATTGACAAAGCGGCACTTTACCAACGACAAAGTGCCGCTTTGTTTCTCACATGAAGGTTACCATATACGAAAAAACCGAACTACTACCGCCACTCCCCCCTAATACGGGCTATTTCCACAGTCGTGAACTCATGGAGTTGTGCGAGCGGACGCCACACCAGCGACCGTTCATGGCTGTTGTCGCTGACGACGACGGAGAAACCGTTGCCGCCCTGTTGGCCGTGGAACGCAGTCGGCACTCATGGTTGCCTCCCTATATCTATAAGCATGTAAGAATACTCGGCGAAGGCTATTATCGCGACCCATCGGACATATCGACGCAGCCCAACGACAACGAGTCAAAGAACATGCTGTTTTCCATGATGCTCGACGCCTTAACCCGCCACCTGGGCTCTCACACTTTATACATGGAGGTCAGCAACCTCTCGCAGAAGATGTTCGGTTATGCCCCGCTACGGGCCGCGGGCTATTTCCCCGTCAAGTGGATGAGCATCCACAACTCGCTGCATTCCAAGACCCCTGAGGAGCGCATCAACAAACGACAGCTGAAGCGCATCAGGCATGCCATCGCTCACGGTGTCACCACGAAGCCAGTAGAAACCGACAAAGAGTTCAAGGCGTTCATGAAACTGCTACGACACCACCACTGGTTGAAACCCCGCCGCTATGTACCACACAAGGACTTCTTCCATGCCATGATGGAACAGCAACGTTGCACGCTTTTCCTCACTCAATACAACGGTCATGTGGTGGGTTGTTCATGTCTGGTTTATGCTGAGGGCGATGCTTATCTGTGGTACTCGGCATCGCGACGCAAGAGTTTTGCAACGCTACATCCAAACGCCGTAACTTACTGGAACACTATTGTATATGCTCACAACAAGGGAGTACAACATGTTCGTTTTATGGACGTCGGACTCCCCTTCCGCCGAAGTCCTTATCGCGAGTTTATCCTGAGTTTTGGCGGTAAGGAAGTCAGCACCTTCCGCTGGTTCCGCATCAGCATCGGATGGGTCAACCGATTGGCATCATGGCTCTGGCGTGAGTAGCATTCCGAACATCCTCCTTTTGAGCATGTATCGCAATAATGAATTGACCCCATTTACAATAAAAGGAGGAATTGTACGTTATTAAGTACAATGAACGCAAGAAAGTTTATCATCATATTGTTGCTGCTTGTCGGAACCCTGACGATGCAGGCACAGAGTTTTACGTTGTCTGGAAAGGTCATCGACCAGGACGGCAATGCCATCGAGCTCTGTACCATCGCCTGTCTGGAGCAGGGCGTAGTCAGAATGACCGATCTGAAAGGAGAATACAAGATGACGCTGCACTCCGCCGACTCGGTGGTTATCCGTTTCTCCATGGTGGGTTACCAGACCAAGACCCGTGTACTGCGGCGTCCTCGCGGCAACCAGAAGCTGCAGGTGACGCTGCCTCCGATGCAGTCGCTACAGGAAGTGGTGGTGACGGAGAAGCGCCGTCAGACTACAGGTACCGAGCAGCTGGACGTGAAAAATATCCGGCACACACCCTCAACGACGGGCAATGCCGTAGAAGAACTGGTACAGCAACAGGCGGGCGTGTCAACCCACAACGAGATGTCGTCGCAATACAATGTCCGTGGCGGTTCCTTCGACGAGAACTCCGTCTATATCAACAGCGTGGAGGTGTATCGTCCGCTGCTCATTCGTAGCGGACAGCAGGAAGGTCTTTCTGTCATCAATGCCGACATGGTGGAGAAAATCAACTTCTCCAGCGGAGGCTTTGAGGCGAAATACGGCGACAAGATGTCTTCAGCACTCGACATTCAATACCGCCGCCCCACCCGACTGGAAGGCAACGTGCATGCCTCACTGTTAGGGGGAACCGTCTTCCTGGGCTATGGCTCTAAGGCAAAAGTCAACGACCCGTCAGCTGCCAACGGGCAGTCGCCAAAATTCACCATGAGCCACGGATTGCGCTACAAGACCAACCGCTATCTGCTGGGCTCGCTGGAGACAAAAGGCGAATACCGCCCGAACTTCCTGGACTACCAGACATACATAACGTGGCAGCCCAACGAGCGGTGGAGCCTCGACGTCATTGGCAACATCTCCGAAAACCACTACAACTTCAAGCCCGAGGACCGCGAGACTTCGTTCGGCACGATGCAGAACGTCCGGACCTTCAAGGTTTATTTCGACGGACAGGAGAAGGATATCTTCCGCACGCTGTTCGGTTCGGTACGCCTTCAGCGCATCTTTTCACCCAAGACCCGCATCAGTCTGCTGTTCTCCGCCTTCCACACCAAAGAACAGGAGACCTTCGACATTCAGGGACAATACTGGCTGAACGAGACGAACACTCAGGAACAGCTGGGCGTCGGAACCTATATGGAGCATGCCCGCAACTACCTGACAGCCAACGTGGAGAGCGCCAAGTTGATGCTGAACCACAAGAGCGGTCGTCACGACTGGGAAGCAGGATTGACCATGAAATGGGAGAAGATAGAAGAAAAGTCTCGTGAATACGAGATGCGCGACTCCAGCGGCTACTCCATTCCCCACTCTGCCAATCGTCTGGACCTTATCTATTCCTTGGTGTCGAAGAATACGCTCAAGACGACACGCATCGAAGGCTACGTGCAGGATACCTACCGCTTCTCTACCAACGGCGAGCAACCGTGGCACTTCACCCTGAACTACGGTCTGCGCCTGGCTAACTGGAGCTACAACAAAGAGACCATCGTGTCGCCGCGCATCTCGCTGGCAGCCATCCCCTCGTTCAACGAAGACATCACGTTCCGTCTGGCAACGGGACTCTACTACCAGTCGCCGTTCTACAAGGAGCTGCGCGACACGTCCAAGGTCAACGGACAAACCGTGGTAACGCTCAACCAGAAGATTCGCAGCCAGCGAAGCATTCACATCGTGGGAGCCTTCGACTACCGTTTCCGCATGATGGAGCGTCCCTTCCGCTTTACTGCCGAGACTTACTTCAAAATCATGAACAACCTCGTGCCGTATAATGTGCAGAACATGAAGGTTGTCTATTATGGCGAGAACAAAGCCTCCGGCCATGCCTTCGGCCTTGACCTGAAGCTCTATGGCGAATTCGTTCCAGGGACAGACTCCTGGCTGACCTTCAGCGTAATGTCCACCAAGCAGAAGCTAAACGGCGTTACCGTGCCGATGCCTACGGACCAGCGGTGGGGCGTCAACCTGCACTTCACAGACTATTTCCCCGGCACGGAGCGTTGGAAGATGACCTTACGCCTGGCATACGCTGACGGACTGCCTTTCGGTCCTCCTCATCGCGGTCTGGAGTATTCGCAATTCCGTGCTCCTGCCTATAAGCGAGCAGACATCGGTATGAGCTTCTTAGCATTAGGAAAGCCCGACCAGACACCTTCCATCCGCAAGCCGCGCATCTGGTTGGGCATCGACGGTCTCAACATCTTCGGCATCAGCAACGTCAACAGCTACTATTGGGTTACTGACGTCACTAACCACCAGTATGCCGTACCCAACTATCTGACGGGACGCCAGATCAACGGCAGGGTTCTCGTAGAGTTCTAAACATAAAGACTACAACATGCAAAAACTGCTTTCCCTCATATTGTTATTCACAGCAGCCACCGCCATGGCTGGCACAGGAAAGTGGACGAGTCCTGCTATCGGCAAGTCGCTCAACTACAAGACTTCCTCAGCATCAGGCACACCAGCCAAGGATGCCTCAGGAAAACTGATGACCATTGTCTATCTGGAAAACCTCAGCGTCCCCAAGATGGGGCAGAACAGCAATGCCGACGACGTGGCATGGTTGCGAAACGCTGGCTATCAGGTGATAGAACTCGACTACGAGAATCATGAGAAAGCGGTCTCTCCTACGCTGAATCTCGACATCATCGCCATCAACAGCAGCTTGCAGAACGGCAGTTTCTGTGGTTGCACCTGCTCTACCAGCAGGTCGTACATCTTGATGGAAGGCTACCGCATTCAGCGCGACATTCCTTATTATCAGGACGACCCTACCATTTATAACTTCCCCGACGTCTATAAAGACAGCCAGGGCGACAATCTCTATCTCGACCTCATCTATCCCGCCAATCCGTCGGTCAGCGTTCCCGTGCTCGTCACGTTTTCCTATAGCAACAGCTACGCCACTAACAGCAGTGGCAAACTGACGGATGCCAACAAGCACAAGCGCCTGTTTCTGCCCTACTGCTGGGGAGCTTTCAAGGACAGTTTCGTGGAGGGTGTCTCGGCATTAGGCTTTGCTTGGGCCATCTGCGACCACCCCAAATACTGCGACTGGGGACAAGGCAAATACACGGGGGGCGCCAACAAGAGCCTGGGGGCCATAGAGGTCAACCCCGATGCTGCCCGCAAGGTGAAGTCGGCCGTCCGCACCGTTCGTGGCATAGGGCGTGACTTGGGATTGAACGGCAACGTCGCCGTGACGGGCTTCTCTCGCGGTTCTACGGCAGCAGCATTGGCTGTTGGCGACGCATCGGTAGAGGCCTTCGAGGACACATCGCGCGGAAAATACCCCGAGGAAAGCAGTCTGGTGCAATGTGCCGTCTTAGGACCGGGCATGTTCGATTACAGCCAAGCCCTGACTTCGTCAACAGAATATTCGCACATGAACAGTTACGTTACGGCTAACCCCGACTGCCCATGGTATATGCAAGGAGCATTGGCAACCATCAAGACTAATGCATCGGCTCCCACCCTTTTCTTCTACAACACCGACGACTACTACAAGGACAACAACAAAAACCCGCAAGGGCTCTATTCCTCACAGGCTGCGCTGATGAAGGCAAAACTCGACGAGGTAGGCACCGCCACCGAAGTCCTTTCCGGATACAGCTCTGGCCATAACGTTCCGCAGACGACTGACAAACTGCAGGTGATGTACGACTTCTTGCTGGCACACATTCCCGTTCCTTCGCCAACGGGCATCAGCAGCCATCACGACCACCACCACACATCGGACGATGCCACCTACACGCTGATGGGAACAAGAACAAACGCAGCCTACAGAGGGCTCGTCATCCGCAACGGCAAGATATACATCAACAAATAACCCTTCAAACAAACAACAGAAAGTATGGACGCAAAACGCATCTTAAAATACCTCCGCCAGCTGATGGCAAACAATAACCGCACATGGTACTTGGAGCATAAAAAGGAATATGACGCCATCCGCGCTGACTTCGAGCACGGTGTAGAGCAAGCCATGAGCCGCATCATGACCTTCGACCCTTCCATAGCCCATCTGACTGTGAAGGACTGCACCTACCGCTTCAATCGCGACACCCGCTTCTCCAACGACAAGTCGCCCTACAAGAACCATCTCGGCGCCTACATTGCCGCTCACGGCAAGAAAGCGCTGCACGGAGGCTACTACCTGCACTTAGAGCCCGACCATTGCATGGTAGCATGTGGCAACTACTGGCTTCCCACCAACATCCTCACCTCATGCCGCAATGAAATCATGGCCAATACCGAGGAGTGGCTGCGCTGCGTGGAAAACCCCGAATTCCAGAAATACTACGGAAATCCCGTGGAGAGCAACATCACCTCTCCCACCGACGTCTCCAGTTGGGACCAGCCGCAGGGCTTCGGCATCGAGCGACTAAAGAAATGTCCCGTCGGTTTTCCCCGCGATTGGAAGTATGTCGATTACCTGCGCCAAAAGGACTACTGCTGCTGGCACCACGTCTCCGACGATTTCTTCCAGGGCGACCGCTGGCTCGACGACATCGTCCCCATGTTCCATGCCGCCAAGCCCATGATGGACATGATGAACGCCGTCATCGACGACTACGAGTAAACGAACAGCACTTGCACACCTCAACCAAGATTAGCCAAGTCTAACAAAACCACATCGGTAGTATTGCAGATTTCCGCTGCCAAATCATTCAACCGATGAAACCGCGCATAGTCAGTCACGGTGGTTGCCGCTGCCGTGGTAGTGGTGCCCGCGCTTTTTAGCGCGGTGTCCGTTCCCGCAGTGCCCGCAGCCGTGGTGCCCGCAGCGGTGGTGCCCGCGCTTTTTAGTGCGGTGTCCGTTCCCGCAGTGCCCACAGCGGTGGTGCCCGCGCTTTTTAGCGCGGTTCCTGCTTCCAGCTCTTCCTCCAGCCCCCAGGGCGTCAAAACCAGCAATGCCCCTCGGGCACAAGCCTCAAAGCGCTTGCGCTCAGGCTTCCAATAAGGGCCTATCGGTTCTTTCTGCAAGTGAATAACAGGCAGCCCCTCCTCAATAGCGGCATCTATCACCAGCTTCTCGCCTTTTGAAATAGCTGGCGACACCAGCACCACTCCTTCGCGGGCTTCAGCCAGCTGTCGCTTTCGTTCGTTTTTATACCACTCTGTCTGCTCTGTCGGAAGCCCCGTAGTCTTGTCGCGCCGATGATAAAACACTTGTTCCTTCTCGGCCCGTTTCAACAAGAAAAGGGCACCAAAGGCAGCATAATCGCGAGTACCGATACGCAGATGCAGCCGTCTTTCCATCAGGCGAGGCAGCTGTCGCCGCATCAGAGCACGCAGCGGATTGTCAGCCATATAGCGCTTGATGTTATCAAGCATTCCGGGGCGCTTAATGATACGGTCGTGGAACCCGCTCTCGAAAAGCGAAGGCTGCTTAAACCCCACAACCGTGCTAGAAAGCACGGGCACCGTAGCAGCGGCGGCGGGTCCAGGGGCAGCGGCAGGGGCAGCGGCAGGGGCAGCGGCGGGTGCAGCGGCGGCGGGTGCAGCGGCGGCGGGTGCAGGGGCAGCGGGTGCGGCGGCGGGTGCAGGGGCGGCGGGTGCAGGGGCGGCGGTGCCCGCGCTTTTTAGCGCGGTTTCCCTTACAGCGCTCGCTTGCGCCCACCAAGCGCGGCTGCATCCGCCTTTAAAGCTTCGAATGATGTCCCCCAGCCGCTTCCCCTTTGGCAAAGGCTTGGAAACATAGAGCAGCAAGTGCAGATGATCGGGCATCACAGCTGCTTTCCACACCTCAATCTCAGGATAGAACTGATGTATCTTCGGCAGTTCTTCCTCAACGACTATTCGCCCCAAATCGCTCAACACGATGTGCGGAAAATCCGCAGTGTCGCGCTGTGCCCTGATATTTCCCTCAAGCCTACCGAAGAGCGCTTGTCGCCCATCGATACACAGCGTAACCATGTACAATCCGCTGCCGCCATAGTCTTGCCATTCGGCACGGCGGTGCTGGTTGTGCTGAATGTCATGAGGCGTTATTCCTCTGCGCAGCAGTTCTTCTTTAGAGGTAGGCATCAATGTTTCTTTTTGTACTACTAATCATTATGCGGGCGAAGTGGCTTCATCCTCTTCGCCCTTGTTGAGTGCAAAGATACAGACAATCTCCGAACATTCCAACAAAATGTGATAAAAATTTGCATTGTTCGGAAATTTTGTTTATCTTTGCAGATAATAACAAGAAAGAACTTGTAGGACTCAAATAATAGAAAACGTATAGAAGCATTATGTCAGAAATAAAGATTAAGTTCAGCGTGTATCCTAATCCGCTGAAAGACGAGGAGGGGCGCACCACATATCAGGTCAGACAGGACACTATCGGGACAATGGATACGAAGGGGCTGGAGAGTGAGCTGGCTCACTACAACCTGCAGAACACCTTCACCTTTGGTGGAGCTATGGAATGGCTTCAGAAGCAGTTGATTTCCAATATGAACTTCAACCGCAACATTCATGTCAACGGTGTCGGTACGTTTTGGCTGAAGATAGGTTTGAAGCCCATTATTGACGAGAACGGCAAGAAGCACAAGCGCATTGTGACGGACCCGAACGCTATTACGGGCAACGACCTAGAGGTGACGGGCGTCAACTTCAAGCCTGACAAGGAGTTTATGGCTAACCTCAAGAGAGAGCTTCCCTATTTCGAGCACTCTGACCAGCGAGGCTCTGTCGGCCACTCCGACGACTATACGGAGGAGGAGATGCACCAGTCGATCAAGGAGTGGTTTGCGAAAAACGACTATCTGACGCGCACGCAGATGGCGTCGTTCTGGCACTTGACGGAATACAAGACCAAGCAATGGCTGCAGTTTCTCACCACTGGCGACGATGCGTTATTGGTTTGTCGCAAGCAGGCAGGTACGTTTTTCTATTATCTAAAGGGCACTTCTGCGTAGTCGAAAGCCCTTTTTGCCAACCTGTTGACTATAGTCAAGGAACCTGTTGACTTAAGTCGAGACATTTGTTGACTTAAGTCGAGATATCTGTTGACTATAGTCAAGAATATAATGAGAATACACTTTGAAGTTGGTGAAAGCCGTACTTGCAATTGGCGAAAGCCGTACTTGCGGTTGGCGAAAGCCGTACTTGCAATTGGTGAAAGCCGTACTTGCGGTTGGCGAAAGCCGTGTTTGCGGTTAGCGAAAGCGGAGGACGGCAACGGCAAGGAGGGTATCTCGATGTTTTAATAATGCTTAATTATTCCGTTTTCATTCGTCTTTCTGAACAGAATTTACTACCTTTGCACAATATTTGTACATTATTAATAATAAGCAAAGAAAAACGATATGAAGATTTCTCACATTGAGCACCTGGGCATTGCTGTCCAGAGCATCGAAGAGAGCCTGCCGTTCTTCCAGAACGTGCTGGGTCTGGAGTGTTATGCAACAGAAGTAGTAGAGGACCAGAAGGTAAAGACCGCCTTCCTGAAGTGCGGCGAGGTGAAGCTGGAACTGCTGGAGCCCACATCGCCTGAGAGCACTATCCAGAAGTGGCTGGACAAGGGCAACAAGGGTGTTCACCACGTAGCATTCTGCGTAGAGGACGGTGTCGCCAAGGCACTGGCCGAGGTGAGCGAGAAGGGTGTCCGTCTGATTGACGAGAAGCCCCGCAAGGGTGCCGAGGGTCTGAACATTGCTTTCCTGCACCCGAAGTCAACTGCCGGTGTGCTGACAGAGCTTTGCGAGCACCCAGAGTAATTGTACATTACACATTAGTCATTAAACATTTAATTTCAGAATATAATGTCAAAGCAATTAGAAAAAATCAAGAAGCTCATCGAGAAGCGCGAACAGGCTCGTCTCGGTGGTGGTGAGAAAGCCATACAGAAGCAGCACGACAAGGGCAAATATACTGCCCGCGAGCGCATCGAGATGCTGCTGGACAAGGGTTCCTTCGAAGAGTACGACATGTTCAAGGAGCACCGTTGCCATAACTTCGGCATGGAGAAGAAGCAGTTCCTGGGCGACGGTGTGGTTGCCGGTTCCGGTACCATCGACGGTCGTCTGGTATTCATCTTCGCACAGGACTTCACCGTACACGCCGGTTCGCTGTCGGAGACCATGTCGCAGAAGATCTGCAAGGTCATGGACATGGCTATGAAGATGGGTGCTCCCGTCATTGGCATCAACGACTCAGGCGGTGCCCGTATCCAGGAAGGTATCAACGCGCTGGCAGGCTACGCCGAGATTTTCGAGCGTAACATCCTGGCCTCTGGTGTTATTCCCCAGATTTCAGGTATCTTCGGTCCTTGCGCCGGTGGTGCCGTTTACTCCCCTGCCCTCACCGACTTCACCCTGATGATGGAAGGCACATCGTACATGTTCCTCACTGGTCCGAAGGTGGTGAAGACCGTTACCGGCGAAGACATCGACCAGGAGCATCTGGGTGGTGCATCGGTTCACGCTTCGAAGTCGGGTGTCACCCACTTCACCGCCAAGACCGAGGAAGAGGCTGTCGAGATGCTGAAGACGCTGCTGAGCTATATTCCCTCCAACAACATGGAGCTGGCTCCCCGCAAGAAGTGCGACGACCCCATCGACCGTCTGGAGGACTCGCTGAACGAGATTATCCCCGAAAACCCCAACGAGGCTTACGATATGTACAAGGTCATCTCGGCCATCACCGACAACGGCGAGTTCTTCGAGGTGCAGCCTAAGTTTGCCAAGAACATCATCGTCGGATTTGCCCGCTTCAACGGCCAGAGCGTAGGTATCGTCGCCAACCAGCCTTCATGCTATGCTGGTGTGCTCGACGTCAACGCCTCTCGTAAGGGAGCCCGTTTTGTCCGTTTCTGCGACGCCTTCAACATTCCTATCGTATCACTGGTTGACGTTCCAGGATTCCTGCCCGGTACTGGTCAGGAGTACAACGCTGTCATCCTGCACGGTGCCCAGCTGCTCTACGCTTACGGCGAGGCTACCGTTCCCAAGATTACCGTCACGCTGCGTAAGTCGTACGGTGGTTCACACATCGTCATGGGTTCGAAGCAGTTGCATACCGACCTGAACTACGCATGGCCTTCTGCCGAGATTGCCGTGATGGGTGCCTCCGGTGCTGCCGCCGTGCTGTACGCCAAGGAAGCCAAGGCCAAGAAAGAGGCCGGCGAGGATGCCAACGCCTTCATTGCCGAGAAGGAGGAGGAGTACAACGAGCTCTTCGCCAATCCCTATCAGGCTGCGAAGTACGGCTACATCGACGACGTCATCGAGCCGCGCAACACTCGTTTCCGCGTCTGCCGCGCCCTGGCACAGCTGGCTACCAAGCGTGACTCGCTGCCCGCCAAGAAGCATGGTAACATACCTATGTAAAGTTTAAAGTTTAAAGTTTAGAGTTTAAAGTTTAGAGTTTAGAGATTTGGGTATGAAGAACGAAGTATATGCCGCCATTGCAATGGCACTTTATGAGTTCAAGGGCAACAACGTCCACGACAAGGAGCCGGGCATCATCACCATCAGTGAGAAGCAGACTCAGTGGAACGGCTATGCCCAGACCATGACAGCTCATCCTTGAATTATAAGGAAAAGGAAAAAGTGAAAAGTGAAAAAGAAAGACCATGAAGAAAGAATATAAATACACTATCAATGGCAACCAGTACGAGGTAGCCATTGGTGACATAGCAGACACCGTGGCTACCGTCGTCGTGAACGGCGAGGAGTACAAGGTGGAATGGGAACCCGAGGCAGAGCCTGAGAAGAAGGTGGTGGTGCGCAAGCCTGCTGCCGAGCCTGCCGACAGTGGCTCTGCTGCTGGCGAAAGTTCAGCAAGCGTCAACACCAACAACGCCATCAAGGCTCCGCTGCCTGGCGTTATCACGTCTATCGAGGTGAATGTCGGCGACGAGGTGAAGGCCGGTCAGACCGTCCTCGTACTGGAAGCCATGAAGATGGCGAACAACATCGAGTCGGAGAAAGACGGTAAGGTCACCGCTATCTGCGTGAAAGCCGGACAGACCGTCATGGAAGACGACGCGCTGGTAGTCATCGAGTAAGCTGCCGGGAAAAGCCCGCTGCTCATAGCAACAAGAAAGCCGCTCAAATGTTGAGCGGCTTTCTTTATTACTTGTTGGCTGTCGTTACAGCTTATTGCCTTCCTTCGGAAAGACCACGGTAGGCTTGAAGTGCTTCGCCTCCTCGAAGTCCATCATGGCGTAGGAGATAATGATGCAGACATCGCCCACCAGAACCTTGCGTGCCGCAGCGCCGTTCAGACAGATACAGCCCGAGCCGCGCTCACCTTTTATAATATAAGTCTCGAAACGCTCGCCATTGTTGTTATCGACCACCTGCACCTTCTCGCCGGCAATCAGGTTGGCGGCGTCCATCAGGTCTTCGTCAATGGTAATGCTGCCCATATAGTTCAGATTGGCCTCGGTCACCGTCACGCAATGGAGTTTCGACTTCAATACTTCTATCATCATCTTGATTTACGATTTGACAATTTATGATTTGACAATTTACTCCTTGTATTTGATATGGTCAATCAGGCGGATAGGCGTCTTGCCGCAATAGACGGTAATGCAGCCCACCACATAGTCGCTGTCCTCCCAGTTCTCAATGTCTTGCAGCGTGTTGCCGTCAACGATAGAGAAGTACTCCACATCCAGACCCTCGACAGCATTGATGTCTGCCACCACCTTGTCGTGGGTCTCCTTTAAAGTATGCTTCTTGGCATAGGTCAAACTATCCTTCAGCGCCTTGTAGATGGCAGGAGCTATTGCCCGCTCGTCGGCAGACAGCAGGGTGTTACGCGAGCTCTTGGCCAGTCCGTCCTTGTCGCGAACGATGTCGCACTCCACAATCTGCACCTTGATGCCCAGATGACGCACCATCGCCTTGATGACGGCAATCTGTTGCCAGTCCTTCTCGCCGAAGTAAGACTTGTCGGGCTTGACAATATAGAACAGTCGGCTCACCACCTGGCAGACGCCATTGAAGTGACCGGGACGATGAGCGCCCTCCATCACGGTCGAGACGGGAGGATACTCAAACTTGCGGGTATCAGGTGTGGGATACATCTCCTCCACCGAAGGAGCCAGCACGTAGTCGGCACCACACTCCTCCAACAGGCGGCAGTCAGCCTCCAGCGTGCGGGGGTAGTTCTTCAGATCGTTCTTATCGTTAAACTGTGTAGGATTGACAAAGACCGATACGACGGTGACATCGTTTTCCTTCACGCTCCGCTTCACCAGCGAAGCATGTCCCTCATGCAGAGCTCCCATTGTCGGAACTAAACCAACAGTCTTACCTTGCTTGCGGTCATCAAACAACTGGTTCTGGAGATCTGCAATCTTATCAAAAACTTGAAGCATTTACTTACTAATGATTTACTTATTGTTTAAACACCTTTACGGTTTCGGGGTGCAAAATAACAACATTTTTACCAAATAAGAAAGAAATATCGTGAAAATATACCAAAAAGGGGGCAAAAAAATGTAAAATATGCACGCAAAAGCGTCTTTTGTGAATTATTTTTCGTAACTTTGCAATCAAAAGAACGCAAGATATGGCAAAAAAGATTCTCTTTATCAATCAGGAAATCACCCCCTATGTCCCTGATAGCGCTCTGTCGCTGATGGGAAAAGCACTCCCGCAAGCTATTCAGGAGAATGGTCACGAGATACGTACTTTCATGCCCAAATGGGGCACTATCAACGAGCGCCGAGGCCAGTTACACGAGGTCATCCGCCTGTCTGGTATGAATCTGATTATCGACGATACGGACCATCCGCTGATTATCAAGGTTGCTACCATCGTCGGCACGCGCGTCCAAGTCTATTTCATTGACAATGACGACTATTTCTCCAAGCGCCAGATGACTCAAGACGAGCACGGCAAGGACTATGCCGACAATGGCGAGCGTGCCATCTTCTTTGCACGCGGCGTGTTAGAGACGGTAAAGAAGCTCCGCTGGGTGCCCGACATCATCCATATCCAGGGCTGGATGGGTGCCGTTGTCCCCCTCTACATCAAGAAGGCCTACAACGAGGAGCCGTCGTTTGACAATGTCAAAGTGGTCACTTCGTTGTTCCCCAACAACCTCAAGGCGGGCTTGGGCAGCAACTTCAAGAAGTGCATTCCCTTCCGCGACGCCAAGTCCGACCTGCTGAAGAAGTACGCTGACGACTTCAGCTTCGACGAGTTGAACAAGTTGGCCATAGACTTCAGCGACGGCGTCATTGCCGGCAGCGAAGACATCAACCAGGACTTGCTGCAGTATGCTGCTGACCAGAACATCCCCACCCTGGCATATCCCGGCGAGGACTTCGGTGCAGCCTACGAAGAGTTCTACGAGAAGATTTAAGTAAGAAGAATAACAACTATCATCCATTAAGAATAGACAGCTTCAATGATGAGAAAACTGATAATGGCAGGGATTGCAATGATGACCATTGCAATCTCTTCATGTAGTGAAGACACCGCGACGTTAGGAGACTCGCTGACCAGCAATATCGATAAGTTCAAGTCAGTATCCCAGTCGTACCAGGTACATACCAAGACCATTAGAACCGATTCAGTGCTGGCTTACAGCCTCTTCCGCTACCTTGGCAAAATCAAAGACCCAGAGACGGGAGCATACATCACTGGCGATTACATGACCCAGTTCAATATGCTGGAAAACGAGTCCACGGGCCTCTTCCCCAATATTGACGACATCGCCAAAGACGAGCTTGAAGAGCCCATTGCCGACTCCTGCGTCATCCGCATCATGATTAACAGTTTCCAGGGCGACTCCTTGGCAGCCATGAAGTTGCGGATTTGCGAACTCGCCAAGCCCGTTCCCAACAGTTCGAAATACTACTCCGACTTCGACCCCGAAGAGGAAGGATATCTGCGTACCACCAACGCCATCAATCTGGAGAAGATGTACACCGTCAGCGACCTCACGAAAAGCGACAGTCTGCGAAACGTGCTGCGTGGCAATGGCTACTACCAGTATATCTCGATACCGCTGACCCAACAGTATATCGACAAGAACGAAAACATCTACGACGGCTATGACCCCGAATTGAAATGCGGCACCGGCTTCGGTACCTATCTCCTGCGCAGCTACTACGACCATCCGGAGTATTTCAAGAACTCAAACGCCTTTGCCCGCAACGTGTGCCCAGGCTTTTATGTCAAGTCCATTGACGGACAGGGTTGTATGGTTGAGGTGGCCAGCACACAGATTATCGTCTATTACAACTACATGAAGGATGGCAAGAAGGTCAACTCTTCTCGCGTCATCAATTCCACAGAAGAGGTGTTGCAGACCAACCACATCATCAACGACAAGGAGACCATCAAACGGTTGGAGAAGATCGACACCTGCACCTTCCTGAAGACTCCCGCAGCGCTCTTTACGGAGGTAACGCTGCCCATCGACAGCATCAAGTGGTATGGAATACGCGATGCAAAAGGCGAACTCATCCGCGATGCGAAAGGCGACTCCATCACGCACCTGAACGACACCATCATATCTGCCAAGCTGACTTTCCAAGCCATGCGATACCAGCGACCGACACTTTCGGGAAAACTGTTAGAGGAGCCTACCGACTTGCTGATGGTGCCGCGCGACAGACTCTACTCGTTCTTCGAGACCAACAGCATTCCAGACAACATCACGACCTATCTGGCAACGTATAACAGCACGCAGAGAAACTACAGCTTCAACTCGCTGACCAACCTCATCAACTCTATCTTTGGCAGCATGAAGCCGCACATCACCAATGCCGACGGCAGCATCAACCAGAGCAAGCTGGAGGCTTACAAGAAAGCGCATCCTAACTGGAACAAGGTGGTGCTGGTTCCCATCGACTATACGCAGACATATAGTTCCAGCACTTCATCGAGCGTCTCGTCGGTCTTCAACTCAATGGCTATCAGCAGCGTCCGTCTGGTGGGCGGCCCAAACAGCAAGCATGGTGCCATCACCATGAGCGTGATGTTTAACAAGAACGAATAATAACGATGGCCGACAACTTCTTAGAGAAGCACTACGAGGAGTATGAGGCTCGCAAGGCAGCCTATCTCCGCAAGAAGCGCCATCTGCCCAAACAAAAGCCCCGTCTTCTGGAACGACCGGAAGACGAGGCTTTGTAGTTGATGCGGGATTTCGGAATGTCGAAATATCGATATGTCGAAGTTACCTGATAATCGTATATTTCGCAAACTTTAGCAACAGCTGCTTGGTGCCAGCATTCTTGAACTCCACCGTGGCTTTCGTATTCTCTCCAGCACCCTCCACTTTAGTGACGGTGCCGATGCCGAAGCGCTGGTGTTCAATGACATTTCCTTCACGCAACCCGATATTGCCAATGGCCGACTGCGGGGCGGGCGCCTCTCTGCGGACAGGCACCAGCCGAGGCTTTACGTCGGCAATGAACTGCGTAGCCACGGGGCGCGGATTCTGTGCGTTGGTGCTATTCTTACTAGCATATCCAGAAAGACTAGAAGGACTAGAAGGACTAGAATATCTAGAAGAACTAGAATATCTAGAAGAACCAGAATATCTAGAAGAACCAGAAGGACTAGAATATCTAGAAGGAATGCCTGTTGCGGCACCTTCCACGCGCAGCAGACTGGGGTCGATATCCTTGATGAAACGGCTCGGCGTGTCATATTCCATCTTTCCATAGCGGAAGCGGTTCTGGGCACACGTCAGAATGCAATGCTTCTCGGCACGAGTGATGGCGACATAGAGCAGGCGGCGCTCCTCCTCCAGCTCACGCATCGAACCCACACACATCGGAGAAGGGAAGATATTCTCTTCCAGTCCGACGACAAAGACGGTAGGAAACTCCAAGCCTTTGGCGGCATGGATGGTCATCAGTGTCACCTTCGGCTGGTCCTCATCACCCTCGCTGTCGAGGTCGGTGAGCAGCGCCACCTCCTGCAGGAAGTCATTCAGGTGCGTCTCTCCTTCCCTATCCTCTTCCTTTCGACTTTCCACAAAGTCCTGCATACCGCCTAAGAACTCCTCTAAGTTCTCCTGGCGTGACAGGTCTTCGGGATTGTTCGAGCTATAGATATCCTTGCTGATGCCACTCTCCATGATGATGCTATGGCCCAGCTCGTAGGCATCCTCTTGCTCCAAGCGTGCCGACCACCCCTCCACCAGCTGACGGAAGGCAGCAATCTTGTTCATCGTGGCAGCAGACAGCTTCAGGTCGAAGACAATCGGTTGCTGGATGACGCGCCAGAGGCTAACATTATGCAGACTTGCCGTCTCCACGATCTTACCCACCGTCGTGTCGCCGATGCCTCGTGTAGGATAGTTGATGATGCGGCGCAACGCCTCCTCGTCGTTGGGATTTGCCACAACGCGGAAGTAGGCTATCACGTCCTTGATTTCCTTGCGCTGATAGAAGCTCAGACCACCATAGATGCGGTAAGGAATACCGTCCTTGCGCATCTGTTCCTCAAAGGAACGGCTCTGCGCATTGGTACGATAGAGGATGGCAAAATCGGAGAATTCAGCATGCTCCTGCCGACGAATGCGCTTGATGTCGTTGCAGACAATCATAGCCTCCTCCTTGTCGCTATAGGCCGGTTTCAAGGTCAGGCGCTCACCCTGCTCGTTCTCGCTGAAGACGTCCTTTCTGATCTGTCGTTCGTTCTTACGGATAAGACTGTTTGCCGCCTGCACGATGAGCTGCGTCGAGCGATAGTTCTGCTCCAACTTGAAGAGTTGTGTGTTTTGATACTTCTTCTGGAAGTCCAGAATGTTATCAATGTTGGCACCACGGAAACTGTAGATGCTCTGCGCATCGTCACCCACCACACAGACACGACCATGCTCCCTCGTCAGCTGTAGCACGATTTCCTGCTGCGCAAAGTTGGTATCCTGATACTCATCCACCAGCACGTATTTGAAACGGTCGATGTACTTCTGACGGATATCCTCATGATGGCGGAAGAGCAGGAAGGTCTGCACCAGCAAGTCGTCGAAGTCCATGGCGTTCGCCTGACGGCATCGTTCCACGTACCTATTATATATATGAGACACTTGCGGTCGTTTCTTCTGTGCATCGTCGGCAGCCCACGAGCTCGTCATATACTGCTGCGGCATGAGCAGATGGTTCTTAGCCATCGAGATGCGATCGGCCACCGATGCAGGCTTATAGGTCTTGTCGTCCAGCTGCATCTCCTTGATGATGCTCTTGACCAGCGACCGCGAGTCGGCCTGGTCATAGATGGTGAAATTGCTGTTAAAGCCGATGACTTCTGCCTCGGCACGCAGGATGCGGGAAAATACCGAGTGGAACGTTCCCATCTGCAGCCTCATGGCACGCTCCTGCCCTACCAGCCGACCGATACGCTCCTTCATCTCGCGTGCCGCCTTATTGGTAAAGGTCAGCGCAAGAATATTCCAAGGAGCCATATCGTAATGGTCCAGCAGGTAAGCAATCTTATAGGTCAGCACACGGGTCTTGCCAGAGCCTGCACCAGCTATCACAAGCTGAGGGCCGTCACAATACGTGACGGCCTCTCGCTGACTATCGTTTAACTGTTCTAATAGTTGTTCATTCATGCGAATGGCGCGTGTTCTTTATTTTATTACTACTTTGCGTGCGTTATGAATATAGATACCTTTCTGAGTGGGCATAGTCCGGAAGCGCAGTCCGGATAGTCCGCACCAGCCGTCCGCATAGTCCGCACCAGCCGTCCGCATAGTCCGCACGATTCCGGTAATGCCTTCACCTTCCACGTCGAAGCTATCCTTCGTCTCACCATTGGCGTAGAGGAAGCCCTCGAAAGGACGCAGCCAGTCGCCTTTCTTCATTCTTACGAAGACGACATCGCCACTCTCCTTAGTAGTGAGACGATAGATGTCACCGTCGGAATTCTGGTAATTGAAGAAGTCGTAAGTACCATAGAGGGTTGTTGGGAGTTCACCCGCACGGCGCTTGGCAGCGGTAAACTGTCGGGCACCAGTATCGATATCGGGCATCGACAACTCTACGCCGAGTGCCTTCAGCTGTACGTCGGGACTATTCGGCTTGAACAGATATGCCGTGTGAGACTCCACGTCATATTCGTGAAGCTCTAGGACAACCTTTCCATTATCAATGTTATCGAAGGCATAGAACGTGCCATACTGTCCAGCCTGCTCCACATTCATGAAGAACGGCAGATAGACGGGCACCATCTTTCCGTCGGCAAACGAGCGGTCAAAGACCACCTGCTGTGCAACGAAACTGGAAGACAGTCCGAACGACTCGTTCTCCTCGCGGCTCATCTGTCCGTCCAACACGACATTCGAGCAGACATTACCAATCACCACATTGGGTTCATCGCTGCTGTTACCGGCAGGCAGATAGATGAAGGTATTCTTCGACACACCCTTGAAGGGACCTTCGCTGCGGCTCACCTTCAATCCTGTAATCGAGGTGTTGCTCAGGTCGATGTACTTCAGGAAGGGGAACGTGATGAAGGCATCGTCGGCAATGGTATTGACGGTCGGATCGGTAGCCACCAGCGTACCGCCTTCACCATCATACACCACCTTGTCGTCAGACAGGAGCACGTCATCATTGTCGAAAGTATCTTCGTTGGTACCGTTAGAACTCTGCACCGCTCCTGAAGAAACACCCACGCTGCCCACGCCGATGGTCACCGTCGTCTTCTTTCCTGCATGATGCTCCACAGCCTCAGCGTCTCTTTTGGGACTGCTGCTATAGACATAGACATAAGTTGCCTCCGTACAAGCATAAGGGAAGGTGAACTCCTGGAACTCGAGGGCACCGGTAATGACATAAGGTTCCTGTGTGCCAATCTTCACGTTCAGCACACCTTCCTCGCCCGTTCTTGCCGTCACGAAGACCTTACCATAACCGGCAGGAACCATAAACGTCAGACCAGCGAAGTGTTCGGCAAACTCCTCGGTACCAGGCGAATAGTTGGAGATGATGTCTTCGACGTCTTCTTCGACCATCGTAGAACCCAATACCACACAGTTATCTTCCTTGTCGATACCGTCGTCGTTATTTTTGTCCAGCGTATAGAGCACATCGTCGATGATCGTATTGTCCAATGGAGTTTCCACATCCACGGTACCGACATCAACCACATTCTCATCACCGCTCTTATCGACAATAGGCTTCACCGGCGTACCCACCGAGAAGGTATTTCCCTCGAAACTACCTGACAGGAGCGCCAGATTTTGCTCGAAACCTATTTCCGCAAAGCCACTGACAACGGCATTCTCTGAATAGATGGTTGCCGTCAACTTACCAGGCGTGTTACCTTCGGTAGAGAACGTCAGCTTGCCACCGTGTCCCTTGATGAGGAAATCGCCTCGCGTCGTCAAGGTGTTCTCCTCGTTCAGGTAGATGACGAAATCCTCTATCCACGTCTCAATGCTTCCGTCGTTATAGGAAGCGCTATTGAGTGTCAGCGTCTTCTTGCCGTCAAACTTCAGGCTTCCTCCATCCTTCAGGATGTCGAGACGGTTGGCATCGGTCACCATCTTGCCACCAACCAGTAACAGCTTGTTGCTGCTAGCTTCCTGGAAATCGGCATAGACTTCGTAGTTGAAATCGCCCTCCGTAGAGAACCTGTACCAGGTCTTCCCCGTAGGATTTGCATCAGGCTCGCCAATAGTAATTGCTATGGGCTCAGCGATGCCAGGAGATCTCCTCGGACTCTGCGCACTGCCGCCAGAAATGGTCTTATAAACCTTGATGTGGTCGCCAGTGATATAGAATCCGGAAGCAGGCGTCATGGACAACTCGCAATACCCCTCATTCAAGGAGTACGACACGTCGCCTTGGCCTGTTTGGTGAATGACGACCTGCCTTTGAGCCGCCGCTGTCGAAGACAGTAGCAGCCCAACGGCTATCATCATCCAATATCTGATACGACTCTTCATAAGCGATTATTTTACAACCACTTTCTTGCCATTGATAATGTACAGACCCTTTGTAGGCTGCTGTACGCGAACACCATTCAGATTATAAATGTTACCTTCTGTAGCAATAGCCTTGCTGTTCACAGCAGAGATGCCTGTCAAGTCGTCCTCAATACCGATAGCCAGACGAGCACCGGCATTCAGGCTCTTGCTGACGGGCAGATAGCAGCGGTTAGCAGGAATGGTACCGCTGACCGTCTTTACGAACTCGTTGTTATACAGCACATAGATGTCGTTTGCGGTGGTCAGGCTGGAAACGGCAGTAGCAGTAGCGCAGCCCTGCAGCAGGTTGTCGTCGAAGCTGCCTTCCTCACCCTGCCAAGCAGAGGCAATGTAAGAATCAGAAACCGCTACCTGCTCCAGCAGTACGGCAACGCCCTGAGGAATGTATTCAGTCTCCTCAACCGTTACCGTGCTACCCGTGACGTTCTTCACGATGTAGGCCTTCACGCTCTCAGGCTTCGCCAGATTCTCCTTAGCCAGATAGGTCACCCAAGTGTTCTGACCAAAGCTGAGATTCATGTCGCGCAGGATTTCGAAGTAAAGTACGGCCTGTCCCTGATAGTTACCCTTGGCGGTAACATAGATGATTGCAGTACCAACCTGGTTGTTCAAATCATAAGACACTTCAAAGTCTTCTTCGCTCATCTCCAGCTCACCGTCCATACCAAACACCGTGGGAGTGACAGCCTTCTCCTCATAGATGACTTGCTGGTCGTCTTCATTGATATAGAACATATCGTTGGTAACTGACTTCGGATTGATAGTGAACGTGACGTCAACAGGATCGGAAACGTAGTTCAGGTCGCCCTGAGTCAGCTGTACGTAGTAAACAGCAGCATTGACGGGAGCCTCGGTCGTACCGTTGCTACCCTTCTGGCGGTCAGCCTCGCTGTTGTAATAAGTCACGACGAGCACACCTTTCTCAACAGAACCATTGGTATAGTCGATAGCTGAACCGGTATAGGTCTCGGTCTGGTTCTGACCTGTGATAGTCACCTTGTCGGCAACAATCTGGAAGGTCTTCGTAGGATTCGTCTCACCAGCTGCGAAGTTCACATTCTTGGTGGTCAGCGTAACGGTAGCCGTACCGACATTCGTATTATTGCTATAGTTGACGTTATACTCAGAAGCATCGACCTCAACACCCTTGAACGTCACTGTTACAGCAGGCTGAATAGCACTGCCGGTAAAGGTCTGTGCAGCAATATCGCCAATGACGACTTGCGAGAAGTCTGCCTGAGCGATGGCAAACTGTACGGTAGCCTCGCCCTGATAGGTGCGCTGGCCCGTCACCTTGGCAGTAGCCGTACCGGCTTCGACGTTATTCTCATAAGATACCGCAAAGTCTGAGGTCGTCAGCGTCGTGCTACCGAGTACTACACTCTGGACAGCAGGTGTCTTCGCCTGACCGTCATAAGTGAAAGAACTGGTGGCAAGTGTCACCACAGCATTGGAAATAGAAGTACGCTTCTGGAAGTTGACGGTCACCTGAATGTCGTAATTCGCATCCGAGGGCATGGCGAACGTATAGGTCGTCGTACCACTGGGGTCGCTGTCAGGCATATCTGCCGTTACCTCCAGGTTTTCAGTAATTCCCGGGGTACCTCCACGACGTCTGGGAGCCTGTGCCATACCGCCATCTACCACCAGCTCTGCAGTGATGTTCCCGACTGCAGCATAGTTACCCTGAGCAGGAGTCACCTCCAGCGAGCAGTTGCCTGTGTCCTGTCCCACCTTGTACTGCACCTCACCTGCTTGTTCGTTGGCAACGCCATTCAACTGCTTGACAATTGTAATGACGCCTTGCGCCCAAGTGCCTGTTGCCATCAACAGCGTGACAACCATCATGCTGAAAAATCTCTTACTTGTTTTCATAATGTTAATATTTATTGTTGATTACTCTTTATTCTTGTTACTTGATTACTACTTTCTGACCATTGGTGATGTATAGACCCTTGGCGGGCTGCTGAACGCGCTGACCATTGAGATTGTAGAATGTCTCATTCTCTACATTTCTACATTTCTCCATTTCCTGAACGCCTGTCGTCTCACCTTCCCAGATCATCAGACGGGCACTGCCGTCTGCTGAGCCCAGCGTCAGATAAGCACGATGAGCAGGAATGCTGCCCTTATAAGCACGGGTAAATCCATCGTTGTAGAGCACATAGACGCTGCCGGTCTCCGTAGCAACGGCTTTCGCAGCAGCGGTACCCTTCAACAGGTTACCTGTGATTTCAGTCTTCTCACCCAAATAGGCCTTTGCCAAAATGGTTTCCGGGAGGTCTTCCGTGACACGCTTCAACAGCACACCGACACCTTGTGGAATATAGTCGATAGCACTGACGGTCAGCGCATTTCCTTCCGCAGCGGTCACGATGTAGGGCTGCAGGCCCTCCGGTGTTTCCAAGCTCTGCTCTTCGGCATAGTAGGAAGCCCACTCGCGACTGTTATTGGCATACGAAATGTTCAGCTCCGTCTTTGCCATCACGGTGTATTCTGCCTCGACGGGCTCCGTCTTATAGACATAGCCGGAGTCGCCATCCACCTTGATATAGGCATTCACCTTCGTCGATTCGGAAACGTTCACCTTCGTCAGTTCATCGTACAACAGGTCGTTGGAGTCGTCACCATCATCTTCACCGAAGAAGTAATACACGTGGACCTCATTAGGATTGGCTTCTGTCGTGGTAGGCAAGTTGCCTACTTCCACCAGAATATCGTCATTCGACACGGCCCCACTCTCTGGTGAGAGGGTCAGCTCGTCATAGACATAGAACTCAGGATGAACGTTGCCGTACGACCACATCTCCTCCTTGTCTGAAGTACACAGCGTATAGAGAGAGACGACCCATTTACCCTTCTCCAGCACGATGGGCTCCGTATATTTCACTTTCTCACCGCTCCAGCCAATCTGGTAGTACATCTCACCGTTAGGCACGGTCGGTATCAGTGTCAGCGTCTGTCCAGCATAGTAAGCGCCTTGCGCTATGGACGGCTGCGGGTCAGAAGGTCTGATTTCCAGTCTGATACGCTCCGTATGTGCTACATAGTCATCGGTCTCCTGGTTGGAAGCCGATATCCATACGTGTCCTGCTCCCGTCAGCGTGATGTGACCTTCCTGGTCAATGGTAGCGGTAGCTGCATCGCTGGTACTATAGGTAATCGCCAGACCATCAGGAACGTTGATCAGCCAAGGCAGTGTGTTCTCCTGTCCGTAGTTCAGGTTATAGACCGTAGAGCCATCGTCATAGTAACTTTGTCCCGAAGGGCTGTCGGAGAAATGATAGTCGGGCTCCTGAGGAACCTTGACATCTACCAGATAATAAAGCGTCAACGTAGAAGTAACCCCTGTTGACTCAATCGTATATTCCCAACCGGTCAGCTCGTCGGCTGCCTTATGAATATCGTTGGTAAGCGTATAACCAGGACAGAGATTTTCCAACTCCTCAACACCCTGAGCCACCAGCGAGCCAAAGTTTCCATATTCATCAGCTTCCGTCTGTAAGGTGAGCGAAGCGGTCTCTTCCTCACCAACATAACGGAACACGTAAGGATTGTCGCTGCCGTCGGCTATCGTCACCTGCGTGTTACCTTTCAGGATTACCTTCAAGGTCTGAAGGGTACTCTCAACAGGGCTGGTGGCATATTCATTAGACATGTCCAGCACCGCATTGTTCAGCGTCAGCGTGTTCTTTTCTACATCAAAGCTCACCTTACCGTCACCCAAGACATCTGCAGCATTCAGCTCGTTTACACTTTTTCTGCCAACACGAATGCCATAGCCTGGATAATCCATAAAACCAATGCGCAGGGGCACAAACGAGAACGCCTCGCTGGAAGAGAAATACAGCTCGAGGGTCTCGGAAGTTACAAGACTGGTCAATGGAATTTCTACGATGCCGTCCGTATCGGCGGTGGAAAGGCTGACGGCATCTGAATAGGCATTACCGTCAAACTCATATTCATAGTTGTCCTGATTCTGACGCATTCCTCTTACCTGAACCGTCACGTTCTGGTTCGTGCAGGTTCCCCAGTCGAACTGGAAGGTCACTTTCTTCAGCGAACTGGCATCAATAGACGACGGCCGCATGAATGCTGTCGTCTCGTCCGTCTGGGTAGAGATGACAGGTGTCGATTGGGTGAAGGCTACATACGAAACGTAGAAATCGCCTCCTCTTGCATACATAAAGTCGTGGATGCCTTGGTCACTGACGTGGCCTGCAAATGAACACACCCTCGTTTCGTCACTTTCAGGAACACAAATGACATGCTCGTGATTTCCTAATCCATTCTGATAAACGACAGTACACGTGGCTGGTTCACAATCAAGGAGATCTAAAGTGCCAGGGAACAACTCGCTGGTTTTAAAGGTCACCGAAGCCTGACTTCCTCCAATCTGGAAGCAGGGCAGATTATTCCACTGGTCATCAAATCCGCCGGTCATCTGACTAAAGCCTATCAGATAAACCGTCAGTTGCGTGTCGTCAGGAGCCGTGACGGCAGACGAGAGCTCGATACCTTTCAGCGTCAACGTCTTTGTCTGATCATCGTAAGTCACCGAGTGATACTCATCCCCCATGACATTGCCGGCATTCTCGCTGGTTACCTGAACGCCGCCAACCGTAATGCCGTAGTCTTGCTGTGCCCAGAGGGCTAACGGCATCATGAACGCAACGATGAACAGGGCGAGCCACCGACCCGTGCTTTGTTGATTCAACAATTGTCTTCTTTTCATGTGGTCTATGATTGATATATTATACTTTCTTTTCTGTCCGTTGCACTACACCTTATTCCAATTCGTAAGGTCCTGACGGCGTAGTACGTTTCAGCACTTCAAGGTGCAGGTCTGTGCCTGCTATAATGCCATAGCTGCGCAACACACTCTCAACGGTCTTGCGAGCCAGTTCCGGATGGTTATTCTCCTCGCTGAGATGACACAGCCACACGTTTTGCAGCTGCTCACTCATATTCTCTGCTATGGCGACGCCACACTCACGGTTGTTCAGATGTCCCGTGCCAGAAAGGATTCTGTCTTTCAAGAACTTCGGATAAGGACCACTCAGCACCATCTCCACATCGTGGTTGGCTTCGATAATCAGGTGGCGGGCACGGCAGATGTACTGCTTCATTTCGTCGGTCACGAGACCGGCATCGGTAATGATACAGAGATTCGTGCCGCCAGCCTCAATAAAATAGCCAACATTATCCGTACTGTCGTGAGGCACCTCGAAGGCGGTCACGGTAAAATCGCCGAGTTGCACCGTTTTTCCTTTCTCCAGCACCTTTGCCATGTCGGCAGACAGCTTCTTGGTGACACAATAGTTGCGGTTGATTCCGTCATGCACCTCACGGGTGGCATAGACCGGCACCATGAAGTCAGCACTGAAGGAGCCGACGCTCTTGATATGGTCGGCATGGTCGTGGGTAACGAGCACATGATTCACCTGCTGCAGACTGACACCATAAACGCGGCAGTCTTTCTTCAGGCCCCTGAGCCCCACCCCTATATCTACAAGCAATGCATCAGTAGCCGTCGCCAAGAAATAGCAATTACCACTGCTGCCACTGCCAAAGGAGATTAACTTTAGCATGATATTTAGTTTTTTATTTGCGCACAAAGATACAAAAATAATGTGAAACGCATGTCACATTTTGAGAATAATTTGTATCTTTGCCGCAAATAATTGAGATAGGATATGAAGAAGCTTTTATTGACAAGTGTGATTATCGTCCTGACAAGCTGCTCGCTGACATCGGCTGACGACAGTGCTGCCACCGCCATTGCAGAGCAATGGGCAACGGCATTCTTCAGCTGCGACTACCATGAGGCAGCAGCGCTGTGTACTCCAGAAAGTGAGCGCTGGCTGCGCTTTGCTGCTTCCAACACCACGGAACACGACTTGGCACTCTTGCAGGAAAAGACCTTGGAAGTGGCCGCTACCGATTTCTTCCCTGACGCCAACGACACGCTGCGAGTGGTGGAGGTAGAGGTGCGAAACTTCCTGCAACCTACTGTCGTAGGTGCTCCGTCGGTTCTTCAGGAAGAAGGGGTGTTCCACATTTGCGTGGTCAAGCGTGGTGGCCAATGGCTGGTTAGAATGGCAGGCCTACCGCGAAGTGAAAGGCAAAGTCGCGACTGAGCTTTGGATGGATAATCGGGAAGTGTTCCTTCTCCGTCTCATAGGCAGGATTAATGGCCTTCATACCCATGTCGAAACGCACGATAAAGTAGTCGAAGTTCAGACGGATACCCAGTCCGTAGCTGGCAGCCAGCTGTTTGAGGAAGGTGCTCGGACGGAACTGTCCTCCCGGCTGTTCGGCGTATGAGCGCAGTGTCCAGATGTTTCCTGCATCAGCAAACAACGCGCCGCTGAACTTCCAGAACAACTTGGCACGATATTCCAGATTGACGTCTAACTTCATATCACCCGTCTGGTTGATGAAGTCAATGCGTCCGTCATGGCCTTTGAACGAGCCGGGACCTATAGAGCGTACACTCCATCCGCGAAGACTGTTGGCACCACCGGAGAAGAAGCGTTTCTCAAACGGCAGGATGCTGCTGTTGCCGTAAGGATAGGCTATGCCCAAGCCGATGTGAAACACCAGCTGGTTGTTGTAGTCTAACTGCAAGTTTCGGGTATATTCCGCCTGTCCCCTCACATACTGGGCATAGGCAATATTCATAAAGGTATATTGTCCCTGCTCGTTCTTATGGAAACCCAGGGTGGTGGCTGCCAGATTCAGCAGGTTGCCGGCAGTCTCCAGATTGGCCTTGACAGCCCATCGCCCGTTATTATAGGAATATCCAAAGCCGTCGCGCATGATGAACAGGTCCTGATAGTTGTATCGCAGAATACTGTTGCGCGACCGCGTATTATCCAAGTATTCCTTGCGGAAGGTATCACTGATCCACGGCATGGAGATGTAGTTCAGGTCGAGCAAATCCACCTGATAGCGGTCGTGATGTCCTTGGTCGTTCCACTTGTATTTCCAGCCGACGGTCAGGACGCGGCGGCGGAATTCCGGTCTGTTCTGGTTGTCGTAAAGCACAGAGACCTCGGAGGTGGCATTGACACGCCGCCGGAAATTATGCGACAGGAAAGGAGCAATAAATCGCGGAAAGTTCAGACGGGCTCCCAAGCTGTATTCCACAAAGTTGGAGTTCTTGTAGCCTTCCAGTTCCCTGATGGCCTCGAAGGCACCACGCAAGTCTATCGTGAGGTTTTCCGAACCGTGGAAGAGGTTACGGTTCTGGTAAGAGAGGGTGGCTGCAGCGCCGAGATCTCCAGCAGTATTGGTGCCTTCCTGCTGGAAGGAAATCGTAGAGGTCTTATTCGTCGAAAGCTGTATGTCGCAGTCGAGGATGTTCTCGTCTGGCCGTTCACGGAAAGTAATGTTCGTATAGCGAACGATTCCCAGTCGTCCGAAGTGGCGATAGGTGTTCTGCAGGTCTTCCGAGGAATACAAGTCGCCCTCGGCAAGGAAGTTGTTGGCACGCAACACGTTCTTTCGCAGCGGGATGATGGAGTCTTCGGGATTGCCGCTGCTGAACCGGACATTCCCCATCCTATAGACAGGATGTACCGTACTACTGTCGGCTTCGCCGTTTTGACGGTAGTTATGCAGCACCAGCGTCAGGTCTATCTCGTTAGAGCCGCGGACACTGTCGGCACGGTAAGTGATAAAGTCTTTGTTAAAGCGGAAGTAGCCGCGATTCGTCAGATATTGCGTGATGCGCTTCCGTTCGCCGTCCAGCAGCTCCACGCTGAAAGGCACTCCCCTGTGCAGTCGGGGCCCTTCGCCATTCTGGCGCAGCAGGTCGGCAATAGTGGAATCCTGCACCACATAGTCCGCCTTCCTCAGACGGTATAGGATTCCTGGATGCAAGATATACGTGGTCTTGATGCGGCGACCTTTCATCAGCATCTGCGTCTCTACGCCAGCCTGCAGGTAGCCCATATTCCGCATCTGTGTCTGCAGGTTGACCATCGACTGTAGCGTGCTCAGCGAGTCATACAACTGTGGAGGTTCACCAATAGACCGCAGTGTCCGGTTGTACCACTTCGTCGTGTCTCGTCCTGAGAGTGAATAGGTCATCAAGGGAATCTTGGCCGTCGAGAACCATTGCGAATTGCCACGCTGCAGGACATACTGTCGCAACTCCAGCGTGCTCAGCGGCTCTTTTGAGTCGTTTACCACCTTTGCCTTATCCATCAAATACTCGCCTTCGGGGACGTATTTCGTCTCCGAACAGCCTGCCAGCAACAGGACAAAACTGATGATGAGAATGACTTTATCTCGCATTTTGTTGCAAAAGTACAAAAAAAATCCCTATCTTTGCACCAAAATACGAAAAAATATGCTTAGCAAGAATCAAATTAAATGGGTGAAGTCGCTGGAACTAAAGAAAAACCGCAAAGCCGAAGGGCTCTTTGTCGCTGAAGGTCCCAAAGTTGTGGGCGACTTGCTGAGGGGCGGATTCACTCCCCGTTCTCTCTTTGCCACCCGAGGATATATGGAGCAGCATCGCGACGTCTCCTGCCAAGAGATTACGGACGAGGAGCTGCGCAAGCTCTCCTTCCTGCAGCATCCCCAACAGGTGCTTGCCGTCTTCGAGATTCCTTCTCCCCTCACTCAGGGAGGGGCCGGGGGTGGACTCTCTCTCGCTCTTGACGGCATACAAGACCCCGGAAATCTGGGAACGATTATCCGCATTGCCGACTGGTTCGGCATCACGACCATCTACTGTTCTTTAGACACTGCCGATGCCTACAACCCAAAGGTCGTGCAAGCTACTATGGGCAGTCTGGCGCACGTCCGAATTATTTACACGGACTTAGTTGAACTGCTGACCCATGCCGACGTTCCAGTCTATGGCACACTGCTGGACGGAGAAGACATCTACCAGCAGACCTTAGAGAACGACAAAGGCATCATCGTCATGGGTAACGAGGGCAATGGTATCTCGCCTGCCGTGCGACAACTCATCACCCACAAGCTGTTCATCCCAAACTTTCACGAAGAAAAAGAAACCGCTGAGTCTCTGAATGTTGCAATCGCAACAGCCATTACCTGTTCAGAGTTCAGACGCAGGGGAAAAGGCTAACGCTTAGAAGTTCTTCAGCGCCTCATAGATACGTTGTACGGGCAAGCCCATGACGTTGAAGTAACTGCCTTGCAGACTGGTGACACCGACGTATCCTATCCACTCCTGAATACCGTAGGAGCCCGCCTTGTCCATCGGCTGATATTTCTTGACATAATACACTATCTCTTCCTCGGAGAATTCCTTGAAGGTCACGTCGGTCTCCACGGAAAAGCTATGCTGTTTCTCGGTGGTGGTAAGGGTAACGCCAGTGATGACCTGATGCGTCTTTCCACTCAGTTCCCGCAACATGCGGCAGGCGTCAGCCTCGTCTTTCGGCTTTCCCATCACCTCGTCGCCTAAGACGACGATCGTGTCGGCAGTAATAACCAATTCGTCGTGCGCTATCGTATTCCGATAGGCGGCGGCTTTCTTCTGTGAGATGTATTGTGCTATCTGCTTGGTGGGCAAATTGTTGGGATAGCTCTCGTCAATGCCTTTCAGGACGCGCACCTCAAAGTCAACGTCCAGTCCCGCCAGCAGCTCCTTCCGCCTCGGCGAATTAGAGGCCAATATAATCTTATAATGCGGTAGCAAATTTTTCACTTTTCACTTTTCACTTTTCACTTATCACTTTTCACTTATCACTTATCACTTTTCACTTTCCATTCACCATCCAAAGGCATGTTCATCCTTCAGCCATTTACCCTGAGCACGCAACGTCTGTTCAATGACGTCGCGGCCACAGCCTTCGCCGCCGTTGCGGTCGCTGACATAGATGCTCACCTCCCTAACCTCGTGGCAGGCGTCTTTCGGACATACCGGACAACCGACACGGTGCATCACCTCCAGGTCGGGAATATCATCACCCATGAACATCACCTCCTCGTCAGCATAGCCATACTTGGCCTTGAACTCCTCGTAAGTCTTGATTTTCACGGCAGCCCCCAGATAGATGTCCTCCATGCCCAAACCTTCGTAGCGCATACGGACTGCTTCTATCCTACAACCGCTGATAATGGCAATGCGCAGCCCCGTTTTCATGGCGAGCTGAATGGCATAGCCGTCTTTGATATTGACCGTTCGCAATGGAGTTCCTTCCAAGTCGAGGGCAATAGTAGAACTTGACAGCACGCCGTCGAGGTCAAACACGATGGCCCGTATCTTCTGTAAGTCGTAGTTGATCATTCTTTTGGATTGCTTTCTGGTGAATACTTTGCGACAAGCGCTCGTAGAGCTGGCGCACGGCAGGATTATCAATGAGGTTAGCCTGCATGCTGATGACATTCTCGTCGTAGCGGACGGCAGGTCCCGTCTGGGCATCCAGGGGATGCAACTCATGCACCTTGCGGGCAGTTTCATCGATGAGGGGCAGCATGACATCGAAAGGAAGCCCGTGCTGTGCCAGAATGTCTGCCGAGAGGGCATAGCAGTGGTTCACGAAATTGCAAGCAAAGACAGCAGCCAAGTGCAGGTATTTCCGCTCTTCGGTAGATAGCTCATAGACCTGCTGGCTGACAGAACCAGCCAACTGCTTGACGGTCTGAAGCGTATCGTTATCGGAAGCCTCATAAAACACAGGGATTTCTTGGAAACTTACCAGCCGGTCCTTGCTGAAGGTCTGCATGGGATAGAACACGCCATAGTGCTCGCAATGTCCCGCAAAGACGTCCAGCGGCATCGATCCTGCCGTATGCACAAAGAGCTGCTGCTCCCTACCCTTCGTAGCCTTGGCGATTACCTCCTGCAGGGCACTGTCCTTGACGCTGATGATATAAACATCGGCACGTGGCGGCAGTTCCTCCAGCGTCCGGCTGTTGACACTCACCACGTCGTGACCGGCTTGCTGCAAGGCGGGCAAGAGATTCGTTGCCAGGCGGCCTCTTCCTATCAGAGCTATTGTCATCTTAGTCGTCTCGATATTTCGACATTTCGATATTTCGACATTTCGACATTCCGACATGTCGATTAATACTTCTCCACGTGAACGTTCTCCCACTTGAGCTTGTCCTCGTTCTGCGGCTTGCGGTCGTCGGCCTTATGACCGATGGCAAGAATGCAGAGGCACGACAGGTTCTCAGGAATGTCCAGAACGCCCTGAATTACCGTGTCGGCAGAAGTGCCGTCGCTGAGACCACGACCGCGCATCTGTATCCAGCAAGAGCCCAGTCCTAACTCCTCAGCCTGATACTGCATGGAGATGGCGGCAATAGCGCCGTCCTCCACCCAGCAGTCGTTCTGCAGGGGGTCTCCCAGCACCACGATGGCGAGAGCAGCACCCTTCAGGAACTGTCCGCCGAGGTCTTTAGCGTCGGAGAGCTTTTCAAGGTCGGTCTTGTCATCAACCACGACAAACTGCCAGGCACGCTGACTTTTCGATGTGGGCGCCATCAGTGCCGCACGGAGTATCATCTTCACGTCGTCACCGCTGATTTCCTCTTCCGTAAACTTACGGTGTGAGCGGCGCACTTGTACTAAATCCTTAAAGTCCATAGTTTTCTCAGTCTTATTTGGATGGCAAAGATACAAAGTTTTTGCGACAACTCCAAATCTTTAGCAAAAAAAAGGCATTATCTGGTCGCAACAGGCCTCACTTATCAAGGACGCGGATAGTCCACACTTACAAGCAGCCTATAAACCACAGCCCAAGACATCACTGCACGTCGTTGAATTCTCTAGAGAATTCATGAGCGCGGACCGTCCGTCCCACCCTTGAAAGCCCATCTCACGACCAAATTCTCGAGAGAATTCAAGACCTCCGACATCATTCGCTTCATGCGCAAACGGCCTATCCATTGGGTGTGGCGTATTCACGCATACTGCAAACAGGCCACATGCTCCTTTCATCTGCCAATTCTTTTCCTGACACCCTCGTATTATAATCTTGTCATCCTTGATACCATATAAAAAGGGTGTCAATCCATTTGCACATCTGCGTTTTGACACCCTGACACCCTAAAAACATTTTTTTAATTTAGAGAAGTAAGAATGAAGATACGAATTTAGGTTAGCGCGAAAATTTTGGCACGATATTTGCAGTTAGGAATAGAAAATAGTCAAATTATAAATTATAAATAAGTAATATGCAAAAAGGCAACATCGGGGTTACCACAGAGAACATCTTCCCCGTCATCAAAAAGTTCCTCTATTCAGACCATGAGATTTTCCTTCGTGAAATGGTGTCTAACGCTGTCGATGCCACGCAGAAACTGAAGACGCTGGCACAGCAGGGCGAGTTCAAGGGCGAGTTAGGCGACCTGACGGTCCACATTGCCTTGGACACCGACAAGGGTACCATCACCATCTCGGACCGAGGCATCGGTATGACCGAGGAGGAAATCGACAAGTACATCAACCAGATAGCCTTCTCGGGCGTCAACGACTTCCTGGAGAAGTACAAGGACAATGCCAACAACATCATCGGCCACTTCGGACTGGGCTTCTACTCTTCGTTCATGGTGTCGAAGAAGGTGGAGATTGTCACCAAGAGCTATCGTGAAGGTGCCAAGGCGGTGAAGTGGAGCTGCGACGGCTCTCCCGCCTACGAGATTGACGAGGCTGAGAAGGACGACCGTGGTTCGGACATCATCCTCTACATCGACGACGACTGCAAGGAGTTCCTCGAGAAGGCTCGCATCGAGTCGCTGCTCAACAAGTACTGCAAGTTCATGGCCGTTCCCGTGGCTTTCGGCAAGAAGCAGGAATGGTCGAGCGAGAAGAAAGAGATGGTCGATACCGCAGAGGATAATATTATTAATAATGTAGAGCCGCTGTGGACCAAGGCTCCTTCTACGCTGAAGGACGAGGACTACAAGTCGTTCTATCGCACGCTCTACCCCATGCACGACGAGCCCATGTTCTGGATTCACCTGAACGTCGATTACCCCTTCAACCTCACGGGTATCCTCTACTTCCCCCGCATCAAGTCGAACATCGACCTGCAGCGCAACAAGATTCAGCTGTACTGCAACCAGGTGTTCGTCACCGACCAGGTAGAAGGCATCGTTCCCGAGTTCCTGACACTGCTGCACGGCGTCATCGACTCTCCCGACATCCCCCTGAACGTCTCGCGCTCTTACCTACAGAGCGACCGTGAGGTGAAGAAGATTTCGACCTATATCACCAAGAAGGTGGCCGACCGCCTGCAGGCTATCTTCAAGGAAGACCGCAAGGCCTACGAGGAGAAGTGGGACGACCTGAAGCTCTTCATCAACTACGGCATGCTGTCGGAGGAGTCGTTCTACGACAAGGCCAAGGACTTTGCCCTGCTGAAAGACACGGAGGGTAAATACTTCACCTTCGACGAGTACAAGACACTCATCGAGGGTGCCCAGAAGGATAAGGACGGCAACCTCATCTACCTCTATGCCACCGACAAGGAGGAGCAGTACTCTTACATCCAGGCTGCCAAGGACAAGGGCTACAGCGTGCTGTTGCTCGACGGTCAGCTGGACGTTCCCGCCATCCAGATGCTGGAGCAGAAGTTCGAGAAGTCGCGCTTCACACGTGTCGATAGCGACATCATCGACCGCCTCATTGTCAAGGATGACGCTCCGAAGTCGAACCTGTCAGAGGACGAGTCTGCCAATTTGTCACAGGTCTTCCGCTCACAGATGCCAAAAATGGAGAAGACGGAGTTCATGGTCGAGGTGCAGAGCCTGGGTGCTGAGCAGCGTCCTGTCGTCATCACTCAGAACGAGTGGATGCGCCGTATGAAGGAGATGAGCCGTTTCCAGCAGGGCATGAGCTTCTATGGTCAGATGCCCGATACGCTGAACCTCGTTCTCAACAGCGACCACCCGTTGATAAAGCGCGTCCTCGACGACTGCAAGAGCAGCACTGAAGAGGCACTGAAGCCTATCGAGAGCGAGCTGAAGGGTCAGGAGGCCCGTCTGGCTGCCATCCGTCAGCAGCAGGAGAAGAAGAAGGCTGACGAACTGACACAGGACGACAAGGACATGAAGGCCGACTGCGAGAAGGCTGTCGAGGAGCAGAAACACAAGAAGGAAGAGGTGCTCAACGGTTTCGCTGCCGAAAACGCCATCGTCCACCAGCTCATCGACCTGGCACTGCTGCAGAACGGCATGCTGAAAGGAGAAGCCCTGGACCGCTTCCTCAAGCGCAGCGTGGAGTTGATTAAGTAGTTCTAGTAGATCTAGTAAATCTAGCAGTTCTAGTAAATCTAGCAGTTCTACCCAACAACGCAAAAGCGGCCGCTCGATGGAGCGGTCGCTTTTTATGGTGCAGCGAGGTTCATCCTCGCCGTTATTCGTTGTTGTCTTACTTGTCGTACTCAGCCTCCTTCGTGCGGGGATCGTCCTCGCCATAGAGAGCATAGTAAGCCTGGTAGCGGTTGTAGCCCCAGTTCACCATTTGCTTGTTGGGGTCGAGCTCCTTCGCCTTGTCGAAAGCGGCAATGGCTTCGGTATAGAACTCCTTGCGCTTGGCGGCATCGTCACTGTTGGCAGCCTGCGAGTTGTAGCAGATGCCCAGATACGTCCAGATAACAGCATTGTCGGGCTTAGAGGCAGCAGCCTTCTTCAGCCATTCGATAGCGGTGGGAGCATCGTTCTCGTTCATGGCCATGAAGCCCTTGCCGGCAAGAGCGGTGAAGCTGGTGGGATATTTTGCCAGGTGAGCGTCCAGCAGAGCCGTCTGGGCAGCCTTATCCTTCTGAGCCTCGTACATAGAGTTCAGCGCGTCGAGGATGACATCATTCTCGGGCTCAGCCTCGTACATGGTCTTCAGCTGGTTGATGCAAGCCACAGAGTCCTCGTGGTTCTTCAGGTTGCTGCGCATGGCATACAGCTTGTAGTTCAGGGCGTCAGCCTTCTGGTTGGGGTCTTTCATGGCCACGTCCAGATACTTGTTGGCACGGTCGAAAGCCTTCTCCTGGAAAGCGTAGCGACCGGCGAAGTAAGCCACCTGACCTGTCCACTCAGCCTCAGCAGCGTGGTTCTGAGAAGCGAACAAGGGGTCCACCTCAGAATCTACCAGCGCACCCCAGTACTTCAGCACCAAGGCGTCCTTGCCGTTCTGTGCCTGGTCCTGACCGATGTTGATGAGTTGACGGCGCACCTGCCAGATGCGGTCAGCATTCTTCTTTTCGAACTTCGGTGCCACCTTGCCCTTGGCGTTGGGCAGCTGGTCGTACTTGTTACACTCGATAGCCATATAGATAGCATCGGTGATGGCATCAGCCAGTCCCAGGGTATCGTAGGCTTTCGCCTTTCCACCCGTCTGTGCTGCCACCATGTTCTCGGCGATGACACCCGTCACGTCGGAAACCTTGTCCATAGCCAAATCCACGAGGTGGTTGTAGGCCTTCGCCTTCTCACCGTTGTCAGCCAGCTGTGAGAGGCTGGTGCTTACCAGCTGTGCTGCTTCCGCATAGTTCTTTGTTTTCATAATAGCCTTGAGGGCATCGCTGTCACCGGCAAAGGTCATGGTGGTTGCCATGAGCGCTATTGCCATCATCACTAACTTTTTCATAAGTCTTCAATATTGGTTAAATAATTACTTTCTCTAAACTGTAAACCGTAAACAGTAAACCGTAAACTGTAAACTATTCGTTTGTCGGGGTATCGATAGCTTCGTCCTGAAGCTCCTCATCGACAATCTCTGCCTCCTCGACGTCTTCTTCCTGACTGGACATCACCTTGCAAACGCTGGCGATGGTGTCGTTCTTCTTCGTGAGGTTGATGAGACGGACGCCCTGCGTGGCACGGCCCATGACGCGGACGTCGGCCACCTTCAGGCGAATCAGGATACCGCTCTTGTTGATAATCATCAGGTCGTTCTCGTCGGTGACCACCTTAATGGCTACCAGACGACCCGTCTTCTCCGTGACGTTCAGCGTCTTCACACCCTTGGCACCACGGGCGGTCTTACGGTAGTCCTCTACCTCCGAGCGCTTGCCGTAGCCGTTCTCCGAGACCACCATGATGGTTTCCGTATTCGGGTCGTTGACACATACCATGCCTACCACCTCGTCGTCGCCGCCGTCGAGACGCATACCGATGACACCGGTAGAGACACGTCCCATGGTGCGGACATTGTTCTCGTCGAAGCGTACGGCACGACCGTTGCGGTTGGCGAGCAGCAACTCGTTGCTGCCGTTGGTCAGACGAACGCCTACCACCTCGTCGCCCTCGTTGATATTGATGGCGCGTACACCGGCGGCACGAACGTTCTTATACTGGTCCAGACGGGTCTTCTTGATGATACCCTGCTTCGTGGCGAATACCACATAGTGCGACTTCAGGAACTCCTCGTCGTTGAAGTTCTTGATGCGCAACACGGCATTGATGGCATCGTCGGGCTCGATGTTCAGCATATTCTGGATGGCACGGCCCTTCGACGTCTTGTCGCCCTCGGGAATCTCGTAGCACTTCTGCCAGTAGCAGCGTCCCTTCTGGGTGAAGAACAGCAGCGTGTTGTGCATCGTGGCAGGATAGATATACTCCGTGAAGTCGTTGTCGCGATGGCGGGCAGCCTTGGCGCCGACGCCTCCCCTGCCCTGCTCGTGGAACTCGTCAAGCTTCGTGCGCTTGATGTATCCCATGTGTGAGATGGTGATAACCACGGGATCATCGGGATAGAAGTCCTCGGTATTGAACTCGTGGTCGAAGGGAATAATCTCGGTACGACGCTCGTCGCCATATTTCTCCTTCACCTCCTGCAGTTCCTGCTTCATGACCTCCTTGCAACGCTCGGGATTGTTCAGGATTTCCTCCAAGTCAGCAATGAGCTTCATCAGGTCGTCATACTCCTGGTGCAGCTGATCGACACGCAGACCGGTCAACTGGCTCAGACGCATATCGACGATGGCCTTCGACTGGAGCTCGTCCAGATTGAAGCGCTGCTCCAAGTTGCGCTGGGCGTCGCTGGGGGTTTTACTGTTTCTGATAATATGTACCACCTCGTCGATGTTGTTAACGGCGATGATCAATCCTTCCAAGATGTGGGCACGCTCCTGAGCTTTCTTCAGGTCGTACTGCGTGCGGCGGATGGTCACGTCGTGACGGTGCTCGACGAAGTACTTCACGCACTCCTTCAGGCTGAGCAGACGGGGACGGCCCTTCACCAGCGCAATGTTGTTCACCGAGAACGAGCTCTGCAGCGCCGTCATCTTGAACAACTTGTTCAGCAGCACATTGGCATTGGCGTCGCGCTTGCAATCCACGACGATACGCATACCCTGACGGCCCGACTCGTCGTTCACGTTGGCAACACCCTCAATCTTGTGCTCGTTGGCAAGGTCGGCGATGTACTTCACCAGGTCAGCCTTGTTCACACCGTAGGGAATCTCGGTCACCACAATCTTGTCGTGCGTCTCGGTGGTCTCAATCTCAGCCTTGGCACGCATCACGATACGGCCGCGACCGGTCTCGTAGGCATCACGGACGCCCTGCAGACCGTAGATATAGGCTCCCGTGGGGAAGTCAGGACCGGGAATATACTGCATCAGTCCGTCGGTGTCAATGTCAGGATTGTCAATATACGCACAGCAACCGTCGATGACCTCGCCCAGGTTGTGCGTCGGCATATTCGTAGCCATACCCACGGCAATACCGTTACCGCCGTTCACAAGCAGGTTAGGAATCTTCGTCGGCATCACGCTCGGCTCCACCAGCGAGTCGTCGAAGTTATTGACCATATCTACGGTATCCTTCTCCAGGTCGTCCATGATGTGCTCACCCATCTTCGACAGGCGGCACTCCGTATAACGCATGGCTGCTGGCGAGTCACCATCGACCGAGCCGAAGTTACCCTGACCATCGACCAGCGTATAGCGCATATTCCACTCCTGTGCCATGCGAACCAGGGCACCATAGACGGAAGAGTCGCCGTGGGGGTGATACTTACCAAGTACCTCACCGACGACGCGCGCACATTTCTTGTAAGGTTGGGTTGATACATTGTTGATACCCATCATACCGTAGAGAATACGGCGATGGACAGGCTTGAAGCCGTCACGAACATCAGGGAGGGCACGAGCCACAATCACAGACATCGAATAGTCGATGTACGAGGACTTCATCTCCTCCTCAATGTTGATTTTGACAATTCTGTCGTTGTCTAAAGTCTGATCCATTTCTATTATTTACGATTTTTACAATATAAAATTTTCTTGCTCTTATCTCTTACTTCTAACATCAAATTTCGCGTCTAAGGCCCTTTTCGAGCCCGCTGTCGCATTTTTGCTTTTTTAAAAACCGTACAAAGTTACTCATTTTCTACGAGAAAAACGAAACATTATCGAAACATTTAAGCAATTTTTGCACCTATCTGCTCCGAATAAGATAATAATAAGGCGTGGTTTGCTCATTCCCTTGTACTTTAACAAGCTGTTAAGTACCTTTAGCAACCCGCTTGAGTACCCCGTGCAAGCCTCAACAACAGGCTTCGCGTCATACAAATATACTTCATGCCGAAAAATTCTCTGGAGAATTTCAAGGCTAACAAAGTTTTTTCTGTGTTTGTCCATTGATTACGAAAAAAAGTTGTATATTTGCAGGCAAAAACTTCATATCAATAACTTTTATAGAAAATGAGACCCTATCATTACCTCATTGTTGGTGCAGGACTCTTTGGTTCCATGTTTGCCCACCAGGCCAAGCAAAAAGGAAAGAGGTGTCTGGTGATTGACAAGCGCCATCACCTGGGCGGGAATATCTATTGTGAGACCATTGAAGGTATTCATGTCCACAAATACGGTGCGCATATTTTCCACACCTCCAACAAAGCGGTGTGGGACTTCGTAAATGCCATCGTTCCCTTTAACCGCTACACCAACTCTCCGATTGCCAATTTTCATGGCGAGCTGTACAACCTGCCTTTCAACATGAACACTTTTCACCAGATGTGGGGAGTGAGAACTCCTGAGGAGGCCATGAAAATGATAGAAAGCCAGAAGGCTGCGGCGTTAGCAGAGCTGAAAGGAAGAGAGCCTCGAAATTTGGAGGAGCAGGCATTGACGCTGGTCGGAAAGGACATCTTCGAACGACTGATCAAGGAATATACGGAGAAGCAATGGGGACGCAAGTGTACGGAATTGCCTGCGTTTATCATCAAGCGCCTGCCTGTTCGTTTCACATACGACAACAACTACTTCAACGACCTCTATCAGGGAATACCCATCGGGGGCTACAACAAGCTGACGGATGGGCTGCTGAAGGACATCGACTGTAAAACCGGCGTTGACTTCTTCCATTCGGAATACAAGGATTGGAAGCAGGTTGCCGAGAAGTTGGTTTATACTGGGCAGATAGATGAATACTTCGGCTACAAACTTGGCAGGCTGGACTGGCGGACGGTGACTTTTAAGACCCGTGTGGAGGACACGCCTAACTTTCAGGGGAATGCTGTCGTCAACTACACATCGCACGACGAGCCTTTTACTCGCATCATTGAGCACAAGCACTTTGAGATGTTCGGACAGGCAATATACGATTGTCCCAAGACAGTCGTCAGCGAGGAATACAGTTTGGAATACCGGGAAGGCATGGAGCCTTACTATCCTGTCAACAACGAGTTCAACAACCAGCTGGCAGAGCAGTACAGGGCGCTTGCTGCCCAAGAGAAAGACGTCATTTTCGGAGGCAGGCTGGCGGAGTATGTCTATTACGACATGGCACCAATAGTAGAAAAGGTATTAAACATGGAGATACGATGAAACAGCTTATCCAGACACTCTACAACAAATTCCACCATCTGATACTCTACGGCATCATCGGCTCTTTCTCGTCGGGACTGGACTTTCTGATATACACCGTGCTGGTGCAGGTGCTGGGACTTCAGTACATCTTTGCCAACTGCATCAGCGTGCTGGGCGGAATTACCTCCAGTTTCTTTTTGAACAGGAACTACAACTTCAAGATAAAGGACAACACACGCCGCAGGTTCACCATCTTCCTGACGGTGGGACTTTGCGGTCTCATGCTGAGTAATATCATTCTGTTTATATGTATCGACATAATGGACATGAACAAGATCATCTCGAAGCTGCTCTCTATCGTCTTGGTGGTCTTCTTCCAATTCTTAATCAATAAGTATTACACTTTCAAACCATCAGACCATGAGTAAGATTTATTTCGTAATGCCAGCTTACAACGAAGCGGAAAACATAGAAAACACCATTCAGCAGTGGTATCCCGTCGTCAAGAAATTAGCCGATGAAGGTGAGGAGTCAAGGCTGGCAATAGCCAATGACGGCAGCAAGGACAACACCTTTGCCATCATGCAAGGGCTGAAGGAGAAATATCCTCTCTTTGAGCCGTTAGACAAGCCGAACTCCGGTCATGGTGCTACCGTACTCTACCTGTATCGCCACGCCATAAAAAACGGTGCTGACTTCATCTTCCAAACTGACAGTGACGGACAGACCAACCCGAACGAGTTCTGGCAGATGTGGGAAAACCGCGAGGAGTACGACTTCCAGATAGGCTACAGAAAAGGACGCGAAGACGGCGGCAGCCGCATCTTCGTCACCAAGACGCTACGACTGGTCGTATGGATGATGTTCCATGTCTGGGTGACTGACGCCAATACGCCTTTCCGCCTGATGGCCACTGACAAGCTGCAACCTATCATGGACGTCATCCCCGCTGACTATTTCCTGTGCAACGTCGCCATCTCTGCCATCGCCGTCAAATGGCATTATAAGATTGGATGGTACACCATCACCTTCAGACCACGTCAGGGAGGCGTCAACTCCATCAACATGAAACGCATCTTCAAGATAGGATGGAAGGCGCTGAGCGACTTCATGACCATCAACAAAAAACTAAAGAGACGCTAATCTTTCTATATGACTAAAGCATTAAAACTTTCAGCGACATTCAAGGTTGTGATGATCATCTTGATTATCACGTTCTTCATTCTTCTGTTCAACAAACCGCTCGGACACCAGTTGACCGTCTTCTTCCGCTGCACTGAAGACCTGTTTGCCGACTTCTTCAACCCCGTGATATACGTTGCCGACAACGATGTCTATCACAACACGCTGAACGGCCTGCACCATAAAATATATTTCCCGCTGACGTACATGATGTTCTCGCTGTTTTCCGGTTTTGCCGACTATTCCGGAATGACACTTTTCGACGCATATAGCAGCCAGCCCGCCATGATGTCCTGCATCCTCTTCACCATGTTTTCCGTCTTCCTCTTCCTGCACGCACTGAACAAGGTTGTCAAAGTCAGCACTTCCATGCTGGTGGTGATTCTCTGCTCGTCGGTCTTCCTCTTCACCATAGAACGCGGAAATCCCATTATGATAGCAGCGGCACTGGTTTGCTACTTCATCGCCTACAAGGACAGCGAACTGAAAAGCGAACGCTATTTCGCCCTGACAGCCCTATGCGTTGCCGTGGTTCTCAAAGGATTTCCCGTAATCTTGGGGTTCTATCTGCTACAGCAGAAACGCTTTAAAGACATTCTCTACTGCATCGTCGTAACTACCCTGCTGGTATTCCTGCCTTTCCTGTACTTCAAAGGAGGCTTCGACAACATATCCCAGCTCATCAGCAACGTCCAGTTGCACAACCAACTGTTTGAAGACTCCATCTATCCACGCTTTGGACTTTCCGTCTTCAACCTTATTGCCATACAGGTATTCCATCTCTACGATGCCTCTTTCTCTGACACCGGCTTCCTGATTACCAAGAGTCTCGTCATACTCTTGTCTGTCCTATCATTGGGCTTATTCTTCGTGCAACGCACCACATGGAAGAAACTGATGCTGCTCACCGTCATCGTGGCCTATCTGCCCTCTGACAACGGGTTCTATTGTGGAATGTATTTCTTTCCTGTCCTGCTGCTATTCCTAAAAGAACAGACCGGCACCAAACTGGACTACGCCTATATGATCATGTTCTGCATACTGCTCAATCCCATACAAATATCGCACCACAACACCCCCATCACCTGGATGTTGTCCAACCTCGCCATCTTTGTCATGTGGATAACACTCATCACCGAGACGGTGAAAGACCATCTGCTGCAACCGAGAAACGGAAAGGTTAGCCTTTTTTAACTTAATATTTGTATCTTTTTGCTATAACGTTTGACAAAAACCACTATATTTGCAGCATCAAGTGATAGTCTAACCTATCTTAACAACAGTTGTGTTGAAATATCTTTTTAACTAATTTATAATAACAATTAAAGTATGACTAAAAAATTACAAACTTTTGTGTGCTTTTTAGCACTCCTGCTGTGTGGAGCCGTAAATATCATGGCACAATCCGAGCAGCAAAACTTTGCAATGGTTGAGCAAGATGGATTGTACTATCAACTCTATCTTAGTCAGAAGACAGCTCAGATTGTAGAAGGTGCCATAGCCAAGTACTACATTGAGCACAACGGCGACATGTCGGGCTATGACTACAATGCTCAGCATGAGATACTGCCCGCCTACAAAGGCAGTGTCAACGTCCCTGCCAGCGTTTTCTACCAAAACGAGACGTACAAGGTGACTGCTATCTACGGATTAGTTAATAACCCGGAACTCACTGCGCTAAGGATAGAGGCAGCACTGACATCGCTCTCTCTCAACTGGGTTCCCAACCTAACATCCTTGGAACTGGTCAACACCGAAAGCCTAACCTCGATGCATCTCACTAACACGGGATTGTCGTCGCTCTACATACCGGCAAAAGTCACTTACGTCAGTCTTTCTCAAAACAGCAATCTAACCAATCTCGAGGTATCTCCTGAGAATAATAACTACATCATGTATCATGGTTTGCTATGCTATAAAAACAATGGCAATCCTCCCACTCAAATTATATATGTCCCTGAGGGCATGGAGGGTACGCTGGTTATTCCCGAGGGCATCACCTATTGTAACTTCAGCCTGACCAACTGCACCAAACTGACGGAAGTGGTCATTCCCTCAACTTTAAACGACATCAATACACTCCTGAACGGTGTCAAGAATATAAAAATAACCTTCTCTGGAGACAATCCTACCTACAAATACGAAGACGGTTTCATTCTCAGCGCAGACGGAAAGAATATGATTGTTGCATTAGGGTCCGACGCCGAATCGTTAACGATTCCCGATGGTGTGCAGAATTTTTCTGAGAGCATATGGGCATGGTCATATAATCAGAAATTCCCCAACCTGAAGATACTTACCTTACCGGCTTCCTTCAACCAACAATATTTTTTTAGCGAACTAAATCAATATTTACCAAACTTGGAACAGGTCATCATCAAGGATGGCAACAAATATTACTGTAACGTTAACGGCATGGTGATGGACATCAGTAGGTCAACGATATTATGTGTGCCTTGCCATTTTCAGGGCTCACTGACGATCCCCGAGGGCACCCAAGTAATTGGCAGTCGAGCTTTCTACAGTAACCAAAGGCTGACCAGTATCACTCTCCCTAACACAGTATATGTGTTAGATTCCGAAGCGTTCGCTTCCTGTCCCAATCTCGAGTCGGTCACCCTTTCTGACGTCTCATATAAACTTGAAGGTAACATTTTCGCGTATTGCACAAAACTGGAAACGGTCGTCATTCCGCAGTCAGTGAAGGCTTTAGGAACTAGCATGTTCCAAGGCTGTACGTCACTAAAGACCATCACTCTCCCGGATGTGAGCACAATTCCCAGCTATATTTTTTACAACTGTAGGAGTCTGGAGAGTATCACCATCCCCAATACGGTTACTTACATTGACAACTACGCTTTCGCTGACTGTGTCAAACTGAAGGATATCAAGTTTTCTGAAAAACTGTCTTCGATTGGCAGCTATGTCTTCCAAAGCGACAGCGCACTGGTCAGCCTGACCCTCCCTGCCCATCTGGAAAAATTCGGCCAGGCCATCACCCGTTTCTGTCCGCAACTTGAACAAATCAAGGTTGATCCCGAAAATGCCTATTACTGCGACATCGATGGCGTCATCTTCTCGAAAGACAAGAAGACGCTGATACAATTCCCTGCTGGTCGCAAAGGCAGCTACACCATACCGACCGGCACAGAAACCATTGGCGCTTATGCCTTCTATCAGTGTGACTCGCTGAAGCAAATCACGATTCCTGATGGCTTGGTAAGCTTGCAATATTATGCTTTTGGCTATTTACCCTTGACAGAACTTGACTTGCCAGCCAGCGTTACCAAGATTTCCACAAATTATGCACTTTATTATTTACAATCATTGAAAAAACTCATCGTTAGAACCAGTGAAAAAGTTGAGCCATATAATTTGTTAACTTCCATTCATCCTTCAAGCCAATGTGTTGTCTATGTAAACGACAACAACTTCGATAGCTTTAAAAATTACAACTATGATAATATCATCGTCATGTCCATCAGCAAGCCATACGGCATTGGTGCTGTCACCAAATATATCAAGGGACTAAGCTTCAAGCTTCTGGAGAATGAATTGATGACCAACGACAAGACCCTGGTGAGCATCACGGCAGGAAACAGTGTTGCGGTCAAGCAGGACAATGGTACCTATCTGATAAAAGGTCTAAAGTCTAACACCAGCTACAACATCAATATTAACTATCAGGTTGACGGAAAAGCCGGTTCGCAATCCTCTCTCGCCTATTATACGAATTCACCAAGTTATAAACTAGAAGGAACCGCCACACAAACCACCTACACGTTGAAATCAGCCTATTTCAGAAAATACAGCGACATAACGACTGGAAAGGCCACGAAGATGTCGGTAACAATTCAGAATAAGGAGTATGCCTGCAATGAGAATGGCTACGTAATCGACGTTCCTATAACGGTTACAGGACTGCTGCCACAGACCTCGTTCCCTGTCACCTTCAACATTCAGTATGAGGACGGTGACCAAATAAACTATTCTAGTACATATTCTACTCTAGGATACAGTCCAAGCCTCATAGACTACAAGGTTACACCCACCACGCTGCGACTGAACTACACCTACAAGGAGATTGATGCTGTTCCCGACAGTGTGCTGCTGGTCATCTACGATCAAGTCAAGACAGGTACCTACTCGACCAAGACCGTTTACGACACGCTGCGCACCTCTGTAAAGGAAAACCTTTTCACAGGTCTGATTCCTGGTAAGCAATATAAAGTCAGTGCCATTTATCTGAAGAATAAGGTTAATAATAGGAATACCTACTCCTCCATCTACAACTACTACAGCATTATCAACACCTTCGAGACACCCGCACTGACCATCATCACCGATACACCGAAAGTTCCTGAACGTGGACGTGCCATCGTGGGGGCTACGACCAATGCTGGAGACGGTGAAGGACATGTAGGATTCCAGTGGATTAAATATAATGCACCAAGCACCATGAAACCCTACGAAGCCTACGGACAAGTCTTCAATGGTACGGCACAAGGCCAGCTCAAGAACTTGAGCCAGACATACTATAAGGTACGCGCCTTCTACGACTATATCGACGGTGGTACCAGTACCCGCATCTATGCCACTAATGGCAGCGACAATGGCTGGATAACCTTCGATGCTGATGAAATAGGGACTTTCGAGCCCATCATCCATACCTATGACGACGTACAGCCCACCAACACCACCGTACAGCTGAAGGGCGTATTGTTTGAGGGCTCTGAGAATATCATCAAGCAAGGCTTCGAATACTGGGAGACAGACAACAACGTTGCCGCACGTACAGTCCGTCGTGTCAGTGCCAACCGAGAGCACCAGACCATATACATCACCGGTGACAATCTGACAGCAGAAATCACGGGTCTGATTCCTGGTACTGAGTACGCATATCGTGCCTTCGCTGAGACTGCTTCTGGAGTGGTCTATGGTGAAGAGTGCGCCTTCAAGACCAACGGTGAGCGTCCAACAGACACCGCCATTGAGGAGGTTGTTATCGAAAATAACGAGCCTAAGACCTTCAACGTCTATTCTGTCTCTGGTGCCATGGTACGCCACCAAGCCACATCACTTGAAGGACTGCCCCGAGGCATCTATGTCGTAAACAAGCGCAAAGTGTTTGTCAAGTAACACCTTAGCTCACGGGGCTGTCCCCGTAAACTGTCATCATCAATATAGGCTGCTCAAAGGCAGCCTATATTGATGTATTGTCATACTAAACAGGCACGGTTTTATGACTGGCAACACATGAAAAAGGACTTGCTTCACAGCAAGCCCGAATTTCCTATACTAAACTAAACAAATACTTTATGATTCTGCTGGCAAAGGTACGGAGTTTTCAGCAATGCCGCAATACCTAAAAGATGGGATTTTTACTGAAAGACGTAGCACAGCGACTCATAAATTTGCGTGAGAAGTATGTAGAACAGCAAGAGGGGCGCTGCACGGCGTATGCCGTCCAACAAGGCGTCATAGACGCGCGGCAGTGTCTCTAAGTTTCCTGACACCATGCCGTAGAAGGCGCTGAGCAGCGTGACGCTGAAAGCCACCACGGGAACAAGGCTCTGTGAGAAGGGCGACGGAAAGAGGCGCCCGGTAGCGGAGAGCAGCACAGCATGGGGTACGGCAGAGAGCAGCACGATGACTGCAACGATAACGACGAGGAACAACAGGGTCATCAGCAATGCCTGTCGCTCGCGAAAGCTCCTGCCATAGTGAAGCAGTCCGCTATGGCGTAGCACGCCGTATGCCAGCGACAAAAGGACGAGCCATACCAGCAAAGGCGTGGAGAGGCTATCGACGAAATGGCCGAGGAACCAGCGCAATCCCTCGCTGGAGAGCAGCGAATGGTAGCCGCTGGCGGGGAAGGCTGCCGACAACAGCCACGACACGAGCATGAGCAGCAACTGTGCGGCAAAGAGCCCCAAAGCAATATGTGGCAAATATTTTTTCAACTATAAACTATAAACTCTAAACTTTAAACTATAAACTTTAAACTTTAAACTTTATCTACGCCGGATCCGCCTCCAGGTTGTCAATGTCGAGGATGTGCAACTCCAGGGCACGGACGACGAGGCGCGTGGCATTGACGCTCTCGCCACCAGGGAAGAGTTTCTTGACAAGTTCGTTCTGACGTTTCTCCAGACTCTTGACGCCGAAGGGCATACCACGCAGCGTGGTTATCTGCTCCTTGGTATAGCCTAACGCCAGGTGGCGCAGGAAGCGTTCGTCGTATTCGTCAATTTCGTAGTTGACAAGGGCTTCCTGACGTGCCAGCTGAGAGGAGACGGCATGCTTGAAACGCTCGACAATCTTCTGCAGGATGGGTTCGTTGAACACCAGCTGCTTACCCTCCATGACGGCCATCACGTCGCGACGGGTCAGCAGCTCGCCGGTCTTGAGAATGATGCCGTCGGCACCCGCATCGAGCACATCGACCCACAACTTCTCATTGAGAATCTCGCCGGTGAATATCAAGATGCGCACCTGAGGATGCATCTCCTTGGTCTGACGGCACAGCTCCACACCTACGGTAGTGCTGCCGCCAAGTCCCAGGTCGAGCAGAACGAGGTCGGGCAGCCCAGCCCCACTGGAGGCAGACTGCTTGAGCAACTTCCAATAAGCAGCCTCATTGTCTGCCGTACCTATCACTTCTGCCTCGGGAATTTCGTGGCGGATGATACCTTCCGTGCCTTTGAGTTCGAGGGGCACGTCCTCGACGATAATAAGTTTAAACTGATCCATGATATCTTGGCAATGTTATGTCTATTTGGTGTTCAGAAATGGTGATGCCACAGGCGCGGCGGTTGGTAGCCTCGCCATGGTCGCGGACGATCTGGCGAGAGAGATAGAAGGCGAGAGGAAGCCCGCCCCCAACCCCTCCCGAAGGGATGGAAGACCGATTAGAGGTGAGAGGAATGTGGAAGACGACGTAGTTGTCGTCCTTCACCTCACTCGTCATTTCATTACTTGTCTCTGACTTTTCGCCATCCTCCCATCCCTTCGGGAGGGGCTGGGGGTGGGCTACTCCTAAGAGTTCAAAGAGATAGCGCAGCAGGTTCTCGTCGCCGAGCACCTGACGGCCATACAGCTCTACAGGACGAACATGCAGGGGGATGCGCTCCACCTGGTCGGTAGCCTGGCGAATGAGGATGGCATAGAGGTCGCGATAGTAGCTGGTGACTTCCTCCAAGGAATGGATGTCGCCAGCATCGACGAGCTGACGGATACGGCTGGGATAGTACATCGTCTCGTGCTTCAGCGTAGAGAGACAGTTGTCAAGCACATTGTTGGCAACGTGCAGATTGGCATTCTCCAGCTCGGCACGACGCAGCTCGTCGTCGGTCATCTCGATATTCGTCTCCTGAAGGCGCTCACGACGGAAGCGATCGTAGAGGCGATGGCGGTAATACAGCATGTAATAGGCTGGGACAATCATCACGAGCAGCACCAGCAGCAGGATCACGGCAATGCGCTTGTTGATGTGCGACTGCTGCATGGCTCGGCAGTAGTCGGCAAGGGTATTGTCGGCAGACAGCTCCTTGAACAGCTGCGTATATACCTTATTATTATATGTATAGAGAGACCATTCGTGCAACGCCAAGGCGGCCACGGCACTCTCGTTACGGATGTCGAGGATAATCTGGTAGTTGGTCTCCAAGCCCTGATGCAGCCACTGTATCTCGGCGGGCAGCGACGAGTTCTCAGCGTCGCGGGTCATCAGCAGGCGCCCCTTGGGATGCTGTTGCTGATAGTGGGCATTGAGGCACTGGCGGCAGGAGTCGGCAAAGAGCAAGGTGCGGCGGTAGGTGCCGTTGATGTTGCTGAAGAATGCCGAGTCGGCATAGATATGGGCTTGGGATAAGGAGTGATGGAGGGTGGGTGATGGGTGATGGGGGGTGGGTGATGGGTGATGGGTGTTAGTAGAAGCGCATACGGTGGATGAATACAACCAACACCCAACACCTAACACCCAACACCTAAACAACCAACACCCAACACCTAATGCCAAACACCTAAGAACCCCCTTCGGCAGACGGAAGAAGAAGCGCGAACCCCTACCCTGCTCGCTCTCGGCACTCAGCAGGCAGACGCTGAATATCTGGCTGACCTTGCGGTACTTCTCGATGATGCCCTTGCAATTCATGAGTCCGAAGCCGTGAGAACGCTGAACGCCGCTCTTGGTCTTTTCGTGACCGTCGTCATGGACGGATTTGTTGTCGAAGACGTGCTGTAGCTGCTCGTCAGTCATGCCGCAACCTGTATCAGAAACGGACACTTCGACGTAGTCGGCAGACTCCTCGGCGCTGATGGTGACACTATCGCCCTCAGCAGTAAACTTGCGGGCATTGTCTGCCAGGGTGTTCAGCATGAAAAGGGTCAGCACACGGTCGGCCTTGACAGTGGCATCGGTGGCGCGAACGTCGAGGGTGACGCCCTTCATGGAGAAGCCATGACTGCTACGGCTCACCAAGTCGAAAAGCGGCTGCAGCGGAAAACTTTCGATGTGGAGGTTGAGTTCGCCCTGTCGCAGCTGAATCCACTCAGTCAGCAGATGGTTCTGCTCGTTGATATTGTCGGTCAGCTCGCGGATATAGTCTAAGCGCTCCTGATTGTCAGAGGCATCTAAAGTAGGCTGATGCTCCAGGCATTTCGTCTCATGCAGGATGCGGTCGATGAGCGGCAGGATGCTGACTGCCAGCGACACCTTAGCTCGCTGTTCCAAAAGGCGGCGTTCGTTCTTCTCTACCCGCAGCCGTGCCTCGTTCATCTGCTCGTTCTTCTCTTCCAAAAGGTCGTCGAGCTTGCTATTGACCTGCCGCTTGCGATTCTGACGACTAAAGAGCAACAGGAGGAGCACTAACAGGACGATGGCGCCTAACACGGCGAGCATCATCCAGTTGAGCTGGCGGACGGCAGCATCGAGCAGTCCTGCACGGGCTTCCAACTCACGGTCCTGACGTGTCTGTTCCTGCAGGTCGAGATAGTGGTTGCGGTAATAGTCGCTGTTGACCTTGTCGTCAACGGCGGCATAGACGACAGACAGCTGCTCGTAGATGCTGGCTATCAGGTCGGGAGCCTGACGAATGCGCTCGTCAGACAGCGACCAGTCGAGATACTGGGCTGCCTTCTCCTCTTCGCCCATGGCGTGATAGCACGATGCCAAAGTGCGATAGGCACCGGCAATCTGATAGACGTCGCCATAGCTGTCGAACAGCTGGAGGGCTTCGTCAGCTAGCGCAATAGCCAGCAGCTGATGGTCAGGAGTGGCTGAGGGAGCGCTGAACAGGTGTTCTGCCAGAGCTTCCTTGGCCTGGGCGACAAAATAGACGTAGCCGCCACGCTCGGCAATGGTCAGGCAGCGACGCAGCAGCCCCATCTCCTCCTGGCGGATATCGTCGGCAGAACCTTCGGTCACGATGCCTCCGGCGCCGGCATTGTAGAGATAGTTCAGATACTGTGCTGTGTCATGGTGCACCTCGTCGATGTTGAGTTGCTGCATGGCTTCGACGGACTGCGTCTCCAAACCTACATAATAATAATAGGTGGAAGTGACAATGGCCATTTCCGACTCGGCATAGCACAACCGCTGGCGCTGATGGTCGCTCAACATGCTGCGTTCCTCGTCGATGCGCTTCTGAGCCTGAACAGCCTTCTCACGATACTCGTAGAAGGCCCGGTTATCACTGCGGCGCTGACAAAGGCGCATGTTCTGAATGTAGCTGACCAGCAACTCCAGTTGGTTGTCGGTGGTGGCACTGACTTGCTGAAGAAGACTGTCTGCCTTGCCATAGTGCATGCGAGCCATCGCTACGAAAGCCAAGTGGTTCAGGGCTTCGGCACGCTGCGATGCATCGGCAGGCGATGCGGCGTCTAACACCCGACGAGCATAGACCGCCGTAGAGTCGAGACTGCGATAATGGTAGGAATAGGAAAGGGCATTCAGCTTGTCCATCGCTGACTGGTCAGCCGATGAGCACGCTGAAAAAAGGAAAAGACCCAATATGGCCAAAAGCCATACCGGGTCTTTCAATAACGGATGTTTATGCGCGAGCCTTAGCACAGTAGCCAAGAGCCTCCTTGCACTTATCGGTGACATACTGCCAGTCGCCGGCCTTCACCTTGTCGCTGGGGAACAGTTTGGAGCCCATGCCTACGCAGAAGACACCAGCCTTGAACCACTTGGTGAGGTTCTCCTCCTCGGGAGCTACGCCGCCAGTAACCATGATCTTCGACCAGGGCATGGGAGCCATGAGACCCTTGATGAGGTTCGGGCCAACCACGTCGCCGGGGAACACCTTCGTGAAGTCGCAACCAACCTCCTGAGCCTTACCAATCTCTGAGGGAGTCAGACAGCCAGGACAGTAAGTCACGCAACGACGGTTGCAGACAACGGCAATATCGGGGTTGAACAGCGGACCAACCACGAAGTTGGCACCCAGCTGGATGTACAGCGATGCTGTGGGAGCGTCAACGACGGAACCGATACCCAGAGCGAGCTCGGGGCATGCTGTGGCAGCCCACTTTGACAACTCACCAAAGACCTCGTGAGCAAAGTCACCACGGTTGGTGAACTCGAAAGCACGTACGCCACCCTCGTAGCAGGCCTTAATAACGTTCTTACAAACTTCAACGTCCTTGTGATAGAACACAGGAACCATAGGTGCTGCGGCAATCTTTGCCATCACCTGAAACTTATCAAATTTTGCCATTATGATTTACAATTTGACAATTTACTATTTACAATTGATTTTACAATTGAACTATTTAGCGCTGTACGCGACCGTTGGCATTACCACCAGCCAGGCTCTCTACTTCGTCAACACCTACCAGGTTGAAGTCACCATTGATAGTGTGCTTCAGAGCAGAAGCAGCAACAGCAAACTCAAGAGCCTCGCCCTGGGTAGGCTTGGTCAGCAGACCGTGAATCAGACCACCAGAGAAAGAGTCACCACCACCTACGCGGTCGATGATAGGATTGATCTCATAACGCTTTGACTGATAGAACTCCTTACCGTCGTAAATCAGGGCCTTCCAGCCGTTGAAGGTAGCGCTGAAACTCTCACGGAGCGTAGAAACGACATACTTGAAGCCGAACTCCTCGCGCATCTGCTTGAAGATACCCTCATAGCCAGCAGCGTCGGTCTGACCACCCTCTACGTCAGCATCGGGCTTGAAACCGAGACACAGCTCAGCGTCTTCCTCGTTGCCAATACAAACGTCAACATACTTCATCAGAGGACGCATGATAGAGATAGCCTTCTCGGAAGTCCACAGCTTCTTGCGGAAGTTCAGGTCAACAGAAACAGTCACGCCATGACGCTTAGCAGCCTCACAAGCCAACTTGGTCAGCTCAGCAGCTTTGTCGCTAATAGCAGGAGTAATGCCAGACCAGTGGAACCAAGCAGCACCTTCCATGATAGTGTCGAAGTCAAAGTCCGTGGGATCAGCCTCTGCGATAGAAGAGTGGGCGCGGTCGTAGATCACCTTTGACGGACGCATAGAAGCGCCAGTCTCAGCATAATACAGACCTACACGGTCACCACCACGGGCAATGAACTGGGTATTTACACCATAACGGCGCAGTGCATTGACAGCAATCTGACCAATCTCGTGCTTAGGCAGCTTTGATACAAAGTAAGCCTCGTGACCATAGTTTGCCACGCTGACTGCTACGTTAGCCTCACCACCACCAGGGATGATACGGAATGACTCACTCTGAATGAAACGATCGTTGCCCATGGGCGACAGGCGGAGCATAATCTCGCCTAAAGTTACAATTTTTGCCATTTGTTTTAGTCTTACTATAATGTGAATAAATAGTTTTTAGAATCTGTCCGCAAAGTTAAGCAAAAAAAATCAAACGGCAAAATATTCCGCACTTTTATTCTGTTAAATTCCCGTAAACGCTTTCGTAAAACACACACTTACGATGCTGTCAATGATAAATAGCACGAAAATTTGGTGGTTTCGAAAAACTTTATTACCTTTGCAGAGAATTATGGAAACAGGTAAGATAAGGATTAAGGATATCGCTGTACGCGCAGGCGTGAGCGTAGGAACAGTGGATCGTGTCCTGCACGACCGCCCTAATGTTTCGCCTAAGGCTTTGGAGAAGGTAAAACAGGCCTTGGCAGAAATGGACTACAAGCCCAATATGTATGCCTCGGCATTGGCATACAACAAGTCTTACTCGTTCTATTGCATCATTCCCAAGCATGAGAGCGAAGCCTACTGGGCAGAAGTGGAGGAAGGCGTGGAAGCTGCCTGCGAACGTCGACGCGACTTCCGAATATCCTTCAAGGTCATGTATTACAACCGCTTTTCCACGGAGACGTTCTCGAAGGTGATGAACGAATGCATGCGCCAGAAACCCGACGGTGTCATCGTGGTGCCCTCCGAACTGGAAGTCACCAAGCGCTTTGCCGACCAGATGCACGAAGAACAAATACCCTTCGTGCTGCTCGACTCCTACATGCCTGACTTGAAACCCCTGTCATTCTATGGACAGGACTCCTTCTGCAGCGGATACTTTGCAGCACGCATGCTCATGATGCTGACGCCCAAAGAGAAGGAAATCATGATTATGAAGCAAACGAGCAAGGGCAAAGTGGCATCGAAGCAACAGGAAAACCGTGAGACGGGATTCCGCCATTACATGAAAGACCACTTCCCGAAGGTCGTCATCCATGAGGTGGACTTGTCGTTAGACGACAACCCTAAAGTGTATGACAGCGTGCTGGAGAATTTCTTTACGGCTCATCCACAAATACACCACTGCATCACCTTCAATTCCAAAGCATATCTCGTGGGCAACTTCCTGCAGAAGTCTAACCGCCGCGATGTGCAGATAATGGGTTACGACATGGTGCCTCGAAATGCAGAGTGCGTCCGACAGGGCAGCATCTCATTCCTCATTGCCCAGCACGGATACATGCAGGGCTATGCCTGCATAGAGACGCTCTTCAACGCCATTGTGCTGAAGAAGGAGGTGGATCCCGTGAACTATATGCCCATAGAACTGATGACGCGTGAGAACATTGACTTCTACCGACGCAAGAACATCGGGTAAATGATATTCGAACAAACAACATTTAAGCACTAATACTAAAACAAGTACAAGATTATGGCATTAGCAACATTTCTGAAAATCAATCCTGCCGATTCGGTTGTCGTTTGTCTGCAACCTAAGAAGAAGGGCGAAGTAATTGACATTGACGGCAAGCAGGTGATACTGAACCAAGACACGCCTGCCGGTCACAAAGTTCTCATCAATGACGTCAAGGAGGGTGACAACATCATCAAGTACGGATATCCCATCGGTCATGCCCGCCAGGACATGAAAGCCGGCGACTGGGTGAACGAGAACAACCTGAAGACGAACCTTTCGGGAACTTTGGAGTATGCTTACCAGCCCGTAGATGCCAAGAGCGACATCAACCACATCAAGGACGAAAAGCGCACCTTCAAGGGTTATGTCCGCAAGAACGGCGACGTCGGCGTACGCAACGAGATATGGATTGTTCCTACCGTAGGATGTGTCAACGGCATTGCCGAGCGTATGGCACAGAAGCTGCGTGAGGAGACGGGCTGCAAGAATATCGACAGCATCTGGACATGGCATCATAACTATGGTTGTTCGCAGTTGTCGGAAGACCACGAGAACACCCGCAAGGTGCTGCGCGACATCTGCCTGCATCCCAATGCCGGTGGCGTGCTGGTGCTGAGCTTGGGTTGTGAGAACAACCAGCCGGAGGACTTCATGGCGATGCTGGGCGACTATGACAAAGACCGCATCAAGCTGCTGGTAACCCAGCGTGTCGAAGGCGACGAGATAGAGGCTGGCATGGAGATGCTGCGCGACCTGTACCGCAAAGCCAGTCAGGACAAGCGTCAGGATGTCAGCGTGTCGAAGCTGCGTGTCGGATTGAAGTGCGGCGGCTCTGACGGTTTCAGTGGCATAACGGCTAATCCGCTGGTCGGCGAGTTCAGCGACTGGCTCGTAGCACAGGGCGGCACCAGCGTACTCACGGAGGTTCCTGAGATGTTCGGTGCCGAGACCATCCTGATGAACCGCTGCGAGACGGTCGAGCTGTTCAACAAGACGGTATCGATGATCAACAACTTCAAGAACTACTTCCTCAGCCACGGCGAGCCCGTCGGCGAGAATCCTTCACCAGGCAACAAGGCTGGCGGTATCTCGACACTGGAGGACAAGGCGCTGGGTTGTACGCAGAAGTGTGGCAAGGCTCCTGTCAGTGGTGTCATGGAATACGGTGAGCGTCTGGAAAACCACGGACTGAACCTGCTGTCAGCTCCCGGTAACGACCTCGTCGCTGCCACGGCATTAGCATCGTGCGGATGTCATATCGTGCTGTTTACCACAGGTCGCGGAACGCCCTTCGGCACTTTCGTACCAACGATGAAGGTGGCTACCAACCCCACCCTCGCCAAGAACAAGCCTCACTGGGTAGATTTCTCGGCAGGTCAGCTGGTGGAAGGTCGTACCATGCAGGAGATTGTTCCTGAGTTCATCGACAAGGTGCTAGCGGTTGCCTCTGGCGAACATGCCCGCAACGAGGAAAACGGCTATCGCGAAATCTCTATCTTCAAGAACGGAGTGACGTTATAGTTTACAGTTTATAGTTTACAGTTTACAGTTGAAAAAAGGCCTGTTAGCATTATCACCCTTAGTGGTGTTCATCCTATTGTATTTAGTCACGAGCATCATTGCTCGTGACTTTTACAAAGTTCCCATCACGGTAGCATTCATGGTGGCTTCAGCATACGCTGTGGTCATCAGCGATGGCATTCCTTTCACAAAACGCATAGACATCTACAGTCAGGGAGCCGCCAGGGGACAGATGATGTTGATGATCTGGATATTCATCCTCGCCGGAGCCTTCGCACATTCTGCCAAGGTAATGGGAGCCATCGACGCTACCGTCAACCTGGCACTCACCTTGCTGCCCGGCAATATGCTGTTAGCAGGACTCTTCCTGGCAGCATGCTTCATCTCTATCAGCGTGGGAACCAGCGTAGGAACAATCGTTGCGCTGACACCGATTGCCGCAGGAGTAGCAGAACTGACAGGCATCAGCATTCCAATGATGACAGCTATCGTAGTGGGGGGATCGTTTTTTGGCGACAACCTGTCGTTCATCAGCGATACCACCATCGCTGCCACTTCCACACAAGGATGCCGGCTGAGCGACAAGTTCCGCGTCAATGCCTATCTGGTATTTCCTGTAGCGCTGCTCATGCTGGGAGTCTATATCTTCATGGGAACGGGCATCGAGTCGCCACGCGACATCCCTGAGGTGGATATCATGAAGGTGTTGCCTTACATCGCAGTGCTCATCACCGCCATAGCTGGCATGAATGTGATGGCGGTGCTGACGTTAGGCATTATCCTCACCGGACTGATAGGCATTATCAACGGAGCATTTAACATCTTCGGATGGTTTCAAGCCATGGGCGATGGCATCATCGGCATGGGCGAGCTGATTATCATCACGATGATGGCTGGAGGTCTGCTCGAGCTCATCAAGTATAACGGCGGCATTGAATACATCATCAGCCTGCTGACACGCCACATTGCCAACAAGCGTGGTGCAGAAATGGCGGTGGCAGGACTGGTGTCGATGGTAGGGCTCTGCACAGCGAACAACACCGTAGCCATCATCACCGTTGGAGGTATTGCCAAGCAAATTGCCGACCGCTTCGGAGTAGATAACAGGAAGTGTGCCTCTATTCTCGACACTTTCTCGTGTACCGTGCAAGGACTGATTCCCTACGGAGCACAACTGCTCATGGCTGCCGGACTGGCCAGTCTGAATCCTATCAGCATTGTACCTTATTTATATTATCCAATGGCATTGGGCATCGTTGCCATTATGTCCATTGTATTCCGATATCCTAAGAAATACAGTTAAAATACAGGCATCACCATCCATCGACAATAACAAATCAATACGCTATCATGGACATCATTCGACGCAATTTCCTGAGACTACTCAGAGCAGGAACTTTCGAACAAGACGAGAGAATAGAACCTATGACGGAATGGAAGTGGGAACGGCTTTACCAGATTTCACATCTCCATCAGGTCACTCCTTGTATTGCAGAAGGTATCCGACGCAGCAAAGACGACTTTTTCCTGCAGCTGAAGCCCGATTTGTGGAGACGCTTCGAAGAGGATCAGACGGAGATGATTGAGGAGTTTGGCAGACAGGAACTAACCAATCCGCTGCTGAACCGCACCCTGCAGCAGATACAGGAAGGAGCAGGCATTGAGAATCCTACGTTCAACCTGCTCGAAGGACTGATAGCTATTGCTCGCCACATATTGACAACGGGCATCAGTCTGCGACAGTTCGTGGCGCTTGCCACCTATCTATATACGACCAAAGACCCTTTAGACTTTGACTTGCTAAAGGAGTGGATTCGACAGTTGCACATGCAGCGTATGGTTCAGCTTGAAGGAAACCTGCTGGTAGAGTTGTTCAACTTCCCTGCCAAGCGTATTCCCTTCACACAAGCGGCAGCCAATAAAACAACCAGAAAACTAGTGAACGAGCTGTTCAGCACCAAGGGAACATCGAAGCACATTACCTACTACCCCAGCGAAGCCCTGACGAACTTTACCAGCAACCTGATACAGAATCTTCAGAACATTGAAGAGTAGCGTCAGTGGCGATAGCGTATCTCAAACAAAGAGTGATTACCCATAAAGCGGCTCTTGTCGATATATCCCTTTACACCTGTCAGGCGACCCTTACCCGTATATTGCCATAGCGTTATCTCATGCTCGTCGGCTAACACAGGCTCTTCGTCCGTGTACATGGCAATCATCAGTTTATAGCCGTCCAGCATTCCCTGCAGATACTTATTGTAAAAGTTGCGCCCCGTATAGATGAGCGGTCGCTGATGATAGGCCTCTTCCACCAATTCCAGAAAGTAAGACAGCGAATCGCGGAAATCTTCAACGGGCAGACCTCCGGTAGATTCTACATCAATCATCGGTATCAGGTCCTGCTCACGTGGCAGACATTGCGACTTGAAGTTTTCCAACTGCTTCACTTGCTCTGTACGAGGTCGGTAGAAATGATAGCTGCCCACCCGTATGCCATGACGATGCGCCAGCATGATATTGCGCTCAAAGGTCTCGTCAATACGGTCGCCGCCCTCTGTGGCCTTCAGATAGACATACGCCATCGGCGTCTTGTCGCCGACAGTCTCCCAGAACACATTCCCCTGATAGTGGCTCAGGTCTATGCCATGAACATGCGAACAGGTGTCTTCACACAGGACATCGGCATCCTGTGCCTGTACGGACAATGAGGTAAACAGCAAGACCAACAGCATCAGAAGGTCGGAGAAGCGCTTTCGTCCTCTGGCATAATACTGCCACAACAAGGAGAAACGGGAACGCTGCGGAACGTGGTCTTCGATGCGACTCTCCTGGATGACCTTGCGATCGGCATCGAAATCCTTGCGCCAAGACTTGAAGGCATGACGTGCCTTGAAGATGGCCTTGAAGTCACCGAAATTGCCCTTGAGTATCAGCATCTCCCAAGCAGCCAGATAGTCCAGGAACCAGCGCCAGCGCATGACGGGTTTCAACTCGGCATCGGGCAGACACTTATAAAGCATCGTCAGATTGTTGCGGAAATTAAGGAACGTCTTCATCGGATTCGACTTCGGAAGGGTTCCTCCACCAACATGATAGACATAGCTCTCGGGCAAGCAGTAAATCTTCCTGCCCTTGATACGCAGTCGCCAACAGAGGTCTATCTCTTCGTTATGAGCAAAGAAACGAGCATCAAGACCACCGACGCTCCAATAGTCCTTGGAACGAATCATCAATGCCGCACCTGTTGCCCAAAGCACTTCGGCAGGATAGTCGTACTGGCCGTCATCCTCTTCGACAGTTTCGAAGATGCGACCTCGGCAATAGGGATAGCCGTAATAGTCCAAATAACCGCCACAGGCTCCAGCATATTCAAACATATCTTTATTATAGACGGACAACATCTTCGGTTGACATGCGGCAACTTCTGGATGAACGTCCATAAATTCAACCAAAGGAGTCAGCCAGTGGTGCGTGACTTCTATGTCTGAGTTGAGCAACAGATAGTATTCAGCATCAATCTGCTTCAGTGCCTGGTTGTATCCTTCTGCAAATCCCCAGTTTCTGTCAAGCTCTATCACCCGACAGGTAGGAAACTGCGTGCGCAGCAAGTCCAACGAACCATCCGTCGAGGCATTGTCAGCAACAAAGACGGTAGCTTCGTCCTGCGAGTAGTTCAGCACCGTTGGCAGGTAGTGCGACAGCATCTGCTGTCCGTTCCAGTTCAATATGACGATAGCGACTTTCATGTCATTCTTCATTTTTCATCTCTTACAATGGTCAACGCCATTGAGTAATTGTTCTACTTTCAATGCCGTGCGGTCGTGGTTGAAATCTCCCAGCCGTACGTGTATCAGCTGGTTGTCGTATTCCTCACGGGCGGCACTGGCAGGAAGTTCTACACGGACATAGTTCGGCGTGAATCCATGCATCGCCTTTCCACGAGGAGCTTTCTCGAACAGTACTTCAGCTTCCGTCCCGATGTAGCGTTCGTAGAAGGCCTGCGTCTTTTGCTCCGACAATTCCAAGAGCCGCTGACTGCGAAGACGCTTATCGGTATCGCTCACCACATAGGAAATGCTTAATGCTGACGTGCCGGGACGCTCCGAGTAAGGAAAGACGTGTAGCTGAGTAACGTCCAGAGCTTTCAGGAATTCGTAGGTCTCTTCAAAACAGTCGGGTGTTTCTCCTCGACAGCCCACCATGACATCTACACCAATGAATGCATCGGGCGTCACTTCCTTGATGCGATGTATCTTATCGGCAAAGAGCTGACGGTCATAGTGGCGGTGCATGAGTTTCAGCACTGTATCGCTGCCACTCTGCAGCGGAATATGCCAATGAGGCATAAAGGCACGACTCTTGGCACAATAGTCTATCAGCTCGTCGCTCAGCAAGTCGGGTTCCATGCTGCTGATGCGATAGCGACTGATGCCCTCCACCTGGTCTAACGCTTTCACCAAATCGACGAAGCGTTCACCGGTTGTCTTACCGAAATCCCCGATATTGACACCCGTCAGCACGATTTCCTTGCCTCCTTCCTGTACGGCCTCTTCAGCCTGTGCTACCAAAGACGCAATAGTCGGATTACGACTGAAGCCTCTGGCATAAGGAATGGTGCAATAGGTACAGAAGTAATCGCAGCCATCCTGCACTTTCAGGAAATAGCGCGTCCTGTTGCCTCGCGAGCAACTGGGTGCAAAGGTCTTGATGTCCTTCGTCTTTTCAGTCTTATACTGCGCAGGTGAACTGCGCAGCACATGAGAGGCGGCGGTGTCGCGATGGATAAAAGCATCGGAAAGGAACTGAATGAGGTTGGCTTTCTCGTTAGAGCCCAACACCAAATCGACACCATCAATCTTACTTATACGCTCAGGCTCCAGCTGCGCATAGCAACCCGTAACAACGACGAAAGCTCCAGGATGCTCGCGAACCATACGGTGAATGGCCTGCCTGCACTTATGATCAGCGACTTCAGTGACGGAGCAGGTATTGATGAGACAGATGTCTGCACGCTCACCTTTCTGAGCTGCCGACACCCCCATCTCACTCAACATCTTGCCGAATGTCGAGGTCTCTGAGAAGTTCAACTTGCATCCCAGCGTATAATAAGCAGCTTTTTTCCCTTGAAAAGCAGAGGTATCTATCATCTTTTTCTGACGTTTTGCCTATATATATAAATAAGGTGTCTTGTTTACGGGCACAAAGGTACATAAAAAAACTCATTTTTAGCGCTTTTTTAGCAAATATTCAGTATGTAATAAAAAAGTACAAAAATTTAACATTTCATAACTTGCTGATATTTAGCTATTTGCGAAAAAGTTACAAAAATGACACAAAAATAATCGCAAAAAAAGATACAACGTATCAAAAAAATGCCTAACTTTGCAGCGTTTTAATAAACAAATGATTGTTTTACAGATTTAAAAAGCTTAGAAAAATGAAAAAGTTAGTTTTGATGTTCGTAGCTGTTGCAGCTATTTCTTTCGCTTCATGTGGTAACAAGACCGCTCAGGCTGAGGCTGTTGATTCAGACTCTATCGCCATGGTTGATAGCGCTGCTATCGATACTGTTGCTGCTGACACTGTTGCTGCTGATAGCGCTGCTGCTGAGTAATTAACAGTACGAACTCTAATTGAGAGAACAACCGTCGGATGTGAATCCGGCGGTTTTTTTTTTGTCTATAGGTTACAGTACCGACAGTACGCAAGTCATATTACAAAAAAATTCCGACCACCCAAGAACGGGTAGCCGGAATTTTCAGTGTATAATAACTCTGATGTTCTTACCAGTGATTACTCTGCAGCAGGAGCTTCCTCTGCAACGGGAGCCTCAGCCTCAACAGCGGGAGCTGCCTCAACGGGAGCCTCGGCCTTCTTCTCCTCTACGGGAGCGTTCTCGGCAACAACCTTAACAGGAATCTCAACGGTAACCTCCTTGTGGAAGTGTACCAGTGCAACAAAGTCGCCAACGGTCTTAGCTTCCTTCATGGTAATGATCTTACGATCAATATCATGACCCAGCTTCTTCAGCTCCTCAGCAACCTGGTTGACACCTACAGAACCGTAGAGCTGACCAGTAACGCTCACCTTTGCAGCGATGCAGAGAGCAACGTCCTTCAGAGCCTCAGCCTTCTTCTCAGCGTCAACCTTCAGGGCAGCCAACTTGTGAGCCTGCTGCTTCAGGTTCTCAGCGAGAATCTTCTTAGCCATAGGAGAAGCGATAACGCCCTTACCCTGAGGGATGAGGTAGTTACGGCCGTAACCTGACTTTACATTAACGATATCGTTCTTGTATCCCAGTCCGATAATATCTTCTTTCAGTATAATTTCCATATCTTGCGTCCTCCTTATTTTACTTCATCATGTCAGTTACGTAAGGCAGCAGAGCGATCTGGCGGGCACGCTTAACGGCCTGAGCCACGCGGCGCTGATACTTCAGAGAAGTGCCGGTGATGCGACGGGGCAAAATCTTGCCCTGCTCGTTCAGGAACTTCTTCAGGAACTCGGGATCCTTGTAGTCAATGTACTTGATGCCACTCTTCTTGAAGCGGCAGTACTTCTTCTTCTTCGTGTCGATAGAAGGAGCGTTCAAATAGCGGATTTCTGTGTCTTGTGCCATAGGTTAAGCCTCCTCTTTTTTACCAAGTTTGTTACGACGCTTTTCAGCATACTCGATGGCATACTTCTCAAGCTTGACGGTCTGGAAACGGATGACTTTCTCGTCACGACGGAAAGCAGTCTCCAGCACTTTAATCACTGACGGCTCAGCCTTGAACTCCAGCAGGCAGTAGAAACCTGTAGATTTCTTCTGAATAGCATAAGCCATCTTCTTCAGTCCCCAGGTCTCTTCATTCAGAACCTCTGCACCCTTATCGGTGAGAATCTTCTTGAATTTTGCGACCGTTTCCTTCATCTGCTCATCAGACAAAACGGGATTCAAAATGAAAACGGTTTCGTATTGATTCATACTACTTTAATGAATTAATTAATTGTTATTTTGCAATTTGCGGCTGCAAAGGTACTACTTTTTTGCCAAACGACCAAAGGTTACGGCACTTTTTCTTTGCTTTTTGCTCTTTTTTCACAAAAAGCGCCCTCCGTTGATGCGGCGAGCAAAGTGTATTTTTACCACGAGCAAAGCCTATTCGGACAACGAGCAAAGCCTATTTGGACAGCGAGCAAAGCCTATTCGGACAACGAGTGAGGACCGTCCGCACTCGGAGTCCGGACGGTCCGGACGCCTTGTGAGAACGGTCCTCAAAATGAGTGATTGTATTTCTCTTATTCTTTGCCCATCAGTTCCTTTATCTCGGGAATAGAAGTACCATTGGTTATACTAATGGTACCATCCTTATAGAGGGAGAAGCAACCGAGGTAGTTAAGATACTTTCTGCCATTATCAAAATAATTAATAATACCTTGTCCCTTAAACAGGCCCATAATAGTTGCTCCAGAGAATGTTGAAAGGGGATTTTCGTTAACTTTGAGCGTGACCTTAGAACCATCGCTATAACTATTGACAATAGTTCCTGAAGGAGTCAACGATACTGGATACGAATCCTCTGCAACGACACCTTCTTTGCCTGTGATGAGACGAATGACAAAAAATCCTTTGTTGGAAGTCTCACCTTGATAAGTAACAGACTTGTTCCATGACGTACCCGTCATATCTTCGGTTTTAAGGGTACCGGCAGCATCGTAATAGCATACCTTGACGGGGAGATTCTGCTGAACCACGGCGTTACTCTCCTGAGTGAAGGAGATGTTCCACTCACTGGTTGTCATCGTAGGAGCTGGAGGAGGCGTGGGCGTAGAAGAGCTACTGTCACTTCCGCAAGCGGTTAAGGATACTGTAGTAATGGTCATGCAGATTAAGGCAACTGCGGCCAACATGATTTTCTTCATAGTTGTTTCTGTTGTTAATAAAATTAAGACGCTGCAAAGATAGAAATAATTCTTGATACCGCAAAACATTTTCGACTAAAAACGAACGAATGACACGAAATATTCTTTGTAATCGGAAAAAATGAGTAACTTTGCAGGCGATATACAAAAGAGTGAAAACATGAAAAAAGCGAAACCATTCATCGGCATCATACTGATTGTCATAGGTACGCTGACGCTGACGGCAACACAACTGAAAGCGCTGAACGGCAGCAACTGGTTGCTGTTATCAGGACTGCTGCTGATTGTTACAGGCATCATCATGCATATCCGTATCATCAAAAGCGAATAGACTTCATAGACAAAAGCAACGACTATGGAAAACCTAAAGATATTTACCCAGCTGATTTCCAACGAGCTACACTTGCCAGAACACGGTGTTGAGAACACGTTGAAGCTGCTCGACGAGGGCTGTACGATTCCCTTTATCTCCCGCTACCGCAAGGAACGAACCGGCGGATTGGACGAGGTACAGATCACTGCTATCAGCAACCGCATAGAGCAGTTACAGGAGATAGCCAAGCGCAAGGACACGATAGTGAAGACCATCAAGGAGCAGGAGAAGATGACACCTGAACTGGAACGTCGCATCAAAGAGTGTTGGGACTCCACAGTGCTGGAAGACATCTACCTGCCGTTCAAACCCAAACGGCGGACACGTGCCCAAGTCGCACGCGAGCAAGGGCTGGAGCCACTGGCAGCCATCCTGCTCATGCAGCGCGAGCCCCATCCCAAAGAGGCTGCCAAGCGTTTCGTTGTGGGCGATGTTGCTGACGTTGCCGCTGCCCTGCAGGGTGCTCAAGACATCATTGCCGAACAAATCAGCGAGGACGAGCGCTACCGTAACACGGTACGCAGCACTTTCCGCCGCGAGGCTTTTATCGAGTCGAAGGTCGTCAAGGCCAAGAAAGACAGCGACGAAGCACAGAAGTACAGCGACTACTTCGACTGGAAGGAACCGCTGAAACGCTGTTCGAGTCATCGCCTGCTGGCTATGCGTCGCGGCGAGAGCGAAGGCATCCTGCGACTGCATCTGACCATCGATGATGAAGAGACCGTCAGACGACTGAAACGCAACCTTCCCCCTACCCCCTTCAACAACTCCAACAACTGCCGACGACTGTTGGAAGAAGCGGTCGAGGACGGTTACAAGCGTCTGCTACAGCCCTCCATAGAAACCGAATTCGCTACTCTCAGCAAGCAGCGTGCCGACGAAGAGGCGATACGCGTGTTTGCCGAAAACTTGCGACAGCTATTGCTCTCAGCACCGTTAGGTCAGAAACGCGTCATGGGTATCGATCCCGGATTTCGCACCGGTTGCAAGGTGGTATGCCTCGATGCGCAAGGCAATCTGCTACACCACGAAGCCATCTTCCCCCACCCGCCTGTCAACCACCGCATGCAAGCAACGATGCATGTGCAAGACATGCTGAAGAAATACAGCATTGAGGCGATTGCCATCGGCAATGGTACTGCATCGAGAGAAACGAAGGAGTTTGTGGAGGATTGTCTCAAATCACTCCCCTCACCCTTAGGAGAGGGATCTGGGGTGAGGCTCTTCGTCGTTAGCGAAGACGGCGCCTCGGTGTATAGTGCCTCTAAGGTGGCTCGCGACGAATTTCCTGATGAGGATGTCACCGTGCGCGGCGCTGTCAGCATCGGTCGCAGACTGATGGACCCGCTGGCAGAGTTGGTGAAGATAGACCCCAAAAGCATTGGAGTAGGACAATATCAGCACGATGTCGATCAGAGCAAGCTGAAGCACACCCTCGACCAGACGGTGGAAAGTTGCGTGAACCTCGTTGGCGTGAACCTGAACACGGCATCGCAGCATTTGCTAACCTACGTCAGCGGATTGGGACCTGTGCTGGCTCAGAATATCGTCACTTACAGAAAAGAGCACGGCGCCTTCACCAGCAGAGCGGAACTAAAGAAAGTGCCTCGCTTAGGACCTGCTGCCTTCCAGCAGTGTGCCGGTTTCCTGCGCATCAGCGGTGGCAAGAATCCTCTCGACAACTCCGCCGTTCACCCTGAAAGCTATCACGTCGTCGAGCAGATGGCAAAGGACTGCCATTGCAGCGTGGCTGACCTTATAAATAATAAAGGTACGCGCGAGAGCATCGATATCAAGAAATACGTATCTGACGAGGTAGGATTGCCAACGCTGACAGACATCATGAAAGAGCTGGAAAAACCTGGCCGCGACCCTCGCCAGCAGATGGAGGAGTTTGAGTTCGACAGCAGCGTGCAGACTGTCGAAGACCTGCGCGAAGGCATGGAACTGCCAGGCATTGTGACGAACATCACGAACTTTGGTGCCTTTGTCGATATCGGCGTTCATCAGGATGGATTGGTACATGTATCGCAAATGGCCGACCGCTACGTCAGCGACCCAACACAGGTAGTTCGACTGCATCAGCACGTCCGGGTGAGAGTCATCGCCGTTGACCTGCGCCGCCAGCGAATATCACTCAGCACGAAAGGCATGAAGGACCGCTAACCAGCAGTCCTTCATTCTTTTTTGATGAATTCAAAACGTTCTCTATATCAGCGAGAAAGCGACATCCATCATCTTGGTGAAAGTCGTCTGACGCTCTTCGGCAGTGGTGGCTTCACCCGTCAGCATGTGGTCACTGATGGTCAGCAAGCCCAATGCTCGCTTACCGGCACGGGCGGCATTCATGTAGAGTGCTGCTATCTCCATCTCTACCGCCAGCACGCCCATGTTCATCCACTTGTCGTTGTGGGGATTTTCGTGATAGAAGACATCGGAAGATACGACATTGCCCACCATGTAGCGATAGCCAAAACGCTCGCAGGAATCCACGGCACCGCGCACCAAGTCAAATGTTCCGATGGGCGCAAACTGACCCGGCATTTCATACTGCGAAGCATAGTTGGAATTGGTGCAGGCACCCATCGCCACAACGAGATCTCCTACGTGCAGGTCCATATTGATGGAACCTGCAGAGCCCACACGGATAATGGTTTTCACGTCGTAGAAGTTGTACAGCTCGTAGGTATAGATAGCAATGGAAGCCATACCCATGCCGTGTCCCATCACGCTGACGCGCTTGCCCTTATACGTTCCCGTGTAGCCGAGCATGCCTCGCACATTATTAAAAAGTACAGGATTTTCAAGGTAGTTCTCTGCCATGAATTTGACACGCAGCGGATCGCCCGCCATGATGACTGTTTCGGCAATATCGCCGCGTTTTGCCCCAATATGGGGAGTTGGTGTGTTACTCATAATGTTATTTGATTTAAAGTTTGATGGCAAAGTTACGAAAAATTCCTGATAATCCAAAAGAATATGTTGTTTTTCTTGTGCAAAAGTTCGCAATATGCCTCTGCACACTTTTTGCAAACTCTTTTCCTTGGAAATAATAGTTTTTTTTACTAACTTTGCATTGTCAAAAAAATAAATAAACGAAAGAAAGTGCAAAATGATACTGACCGACCGCGAACTGTTTCTGCTCATCATCTGTACCGTGTTTTACATCACCATATTTATATTGGTGCTGCAAACGAACCGCCGAAAGATTCAGCTGTTGCAAAGCCGACTGGACAACATCCACGCCATGCAGAAAATGGCGGTCATGGAGCCCCGCCAGCAGAATGTCAATATCATTTTTTCCTCGCCCGTCTATCTGCGCATCAAGGATTATCTGAAAGAAGAAAAGAATATGAACGATAGCGACTGGAGTGAACTGGATGAGATAGTGAACAAGGCGTACTCAGGTTTCAGCGAGAAATTATTCAGCCTTTATAACATGAGTGTCCAGGACTACCATGTCAGCCTGCTTATCAAAATCCGGCTGCAACCCAAGGACATCGCCACCTTGACGGCGCACTCCAAAGAGAGTGTCTCCTCTACCCGCAGCCGACTCTACCACAAGGTCTTCGGCAAGAAAGGAAGTACGAAAGATTGGGATGATTTCATTCTCTCTATATAATATAATAATGTATCATCATTAAAAAGAATGACTATGATTGAATATTTTTTAGAAAACATGTGGCAACTTTGGGCCATCGTGGCTGTCATTTGCCTGATTCTTGAACTGTCGTCGGGCGACTTCTTCATCATCTGCTTCTCCATTGGTGCCGTTTTCGCTGCCATTGGTGCTGCCTTAAGTCTGAATTTCTACTGGCAGTTGGCACTCTTCGCACTCTTTACGGTGGTAGCCCTCTTCACGGTTCGACCTATAGCCTTGCGCTATCTGCACAAGAACGAACCCAACAAGCCAAGCAATGCCGATGCACTGCTGGGACGTACTGGCCGCGTGACGGAGTCCATCCCTGCTGACGGCACAGGCTATGTCCAGATAGACGGCGACCAGTGGCGCGCAGTCAGCAGCACTAAAACGCCGATAGACCAAGGAGTTAGCGTGCGTGTAGTAGGTCGCGAGAGCACCATCATCACCGTGGAAACGTTGTAAACATTCATAACATAAAACACAAAAGCATTATGAAAACGATTTCTGAGTACAAAAACATGGCCCTCGGCTCCTTAGAGGGCAAATGGACTAAAGCCGCCGTGGCTTCGCTGATTGCGTTCCTCATCCTGGAAGTCGCAGGTTCATCACCTTCGTTACTTGTTGACCCCGTTCCTGGTATGGTAGGACAAGGCATCGTCACTATCCTCTTATTGCCTCTTGCCTGGGGCTACCTCGTTTATTTCCTGCTACTGATTCGCGAAGAGAATATTGACTACGAACGTTTGTTCGACGGTTTCAGTCAGTATGTGCGCATCACCCTCGCCGAACTGTTGAAGGGCATCTACGTTCTGCTATGGCTGTTCCTGTTCATCATTCCAGGCTTCGTCAAAAGCTATTCGTACGCCATGACGGAATTCATTCTGAAGGATAACCCCGAAATCAGCGGTGAGGATGCTATCTGTCTGAGTATGAAAATGATGCAGGGCCACAAGATGCAGCTCTTCCTGCTTGACCTGAGCATGATTGGCTGGCTCATTCTCTCCTTCCTCACACTTGGTATCGGATTCCTTTTCCTCGTACCTTACAACTACTCTGCCCACGCTCACTTCTATGAAGACCTGAAAGCAGAGTATGGCAACAACGTATTCTAATCATTTAAGTATCAAACAACTATGGACATTATGACTATCGTACTTATCGCCATCATCGCTTTGGTGGCACTCTTTGCCAAAATGGCTCTTGTCATTATCCCTCAGTCGGAGACCCGCATCATCGAACGCCTCGGACGCTACTATGCTACGCTGAATCCTGGTATCAACATCATCATTCCCTTCATCGACCGTTCCAAGGAAATCGTGGTGCTGACCCGTGGTCGCTATGCCTACTCAAACTCCATCGACCTCCGCGAACAGGTGTATGACTTCCCATCGCAGAACGTGATTACCAAGGATAACATCCAAATGGAAATCAACGCCCTGCTTTACTTCCAGATTGTCGATCCCTTCAAGGCTGTCTATGAAATTCAGAACCTTCCCAATGCTATTGAGAAGTTGACGCAGACCACCCTTCGTAACATCATCGGTGAGCTGGAACTGGACGAGACGTTGACCTCGCGCGACACCATCAACACCAAGCTACGCGCCGTACTAGACGATGCTACTGACAAGTGGGGCGTAAAGGTGAATCGTGTTGAGCTTCAGGACATTGTGCCTCCTGCAACAGTGCTCAACGCCATGGAGAAACAGATGCAGGCTGAGCGTAACAAGCGCGCTCAGATTCTGACCTCGGAAGGTGAGAAGGCTGCTGAGATTCTGGCATCTGAGGGTGAGAAGACAGCTATCATCAACCGTGCCGATGCTCAGAAGCAACAGGCTATCCTGCATGCTGAAGGTGAAGCCCAGGCTCGCATTCGCAAGGCCGAAGCTGAGGCAAAA
>CACYOC010000006.1 GCA_902775975.1 uncultured Bacteroidales bacterium
GAACTTGCGAGGATCAAGATACTTGTTGTATTGCGGGTGAGGATGGCGACGGATATAATCACCAATATCAACACGTTGTGTCGTGTTGTCGCTGAATGTCAGGTTGATAGTCAAATTTCCCGCATCCTCTGCTTTTATTATATATAGCTTTTCCATAACCACTCCTCCTTTATAGCTTTTTACTAATCTTTGTACTACGAACACTCTGTTTCAGAACAAAGAACTTAACCCATTTCTGGATGATGTTCTTATGGTATTTCCTAATGAATTCCTCTGCAGTGCGCTTGTCTTTCCAAATATCTTAGGCATGTTATCAACAGTATATTTTGTTCCGCTGCAAATTTAAGCATTATTTCTGATAAATGCAAGAAAAAGGCGGAAATCTTTCGGTTTCCGCCTTTAACACCAGAAATAGGGAGGAGTGTAAAATACTTGTTTATTAGAAGGAATCGAAGGTGGATTCGTCGTCAATCTCTTCAGGACCTGACGTGCCGGAGCGGTCGCCAGACCAGTTGAGGTCGAGCTTGTCCTCTGGCGATGCACAGAGCAAGCTAAAGTTCTGAATATGAACCTCCATGACGGAGGGAGCGATATAGTGTTTCTTATTCATAATGCTTTCTTTTTACTTACCTCTTACTTTTTACTTCTAATCAGCCTCCCCTCCCTTGGGGAGGGGTTGGGGGTGGGCTCTCTTACCTCTTAATTACCAGACGTCCGTTGTTGATGAATACGCCGTTGTTGGGGTTCTGCACACGCATTCCCTTGAGGTCGTAGTACTCGGCGGCATCGTCGTCGGATAGGGTGGCAGGCTTCACGCCCGTGGCTACCTCTTCTTCAAAGGCGATGGGTAAGCTACGCGCATCGCTGACCTTGTTGACGGAGATGTAAGCACGGAAGGGAGGAATCTTGGCTGTACCCTTATAGATGTAGAAGCCGATGACTCCACTCTTATTTCTGCCTAACGTGAGGCAGCCGCCGTCGTTGGCATCGCCCTGATAGGGATTGAAACCGTTGCGGTTGACGCCGTCGAGCAGGTTTTCAGACATGCCTATCTCGTCATACTTGGATTCCTTCGAGGGGAACAGCTTGTAGGTGCCCGGACTCTCTGCTACGATGACCACGGGGGTCAGCATGGGGACCTTGCGGCCTATCTTGCGCAGCACGAGGGTGGGGGAGCTGAACTGGGTCTCCTCCTTATCGACGATGTAGGCGGTGAGTCCGGCAGGCAGCTGCGTGTCGAAGCCGAGGTACATGGTTGACCAGTAGCGGTTCTGGCTGTCCTTGCTGTTTTTGTTGACTTCCAGTTCCCAGTAGCGATCGACAGACTTTCCCGTCCATAGGGGTGATGCCTTGTAGCGGTTGAGCAGGTGTCCGTTGCCCTCGCCGCTCTCTTCGCCCTCGGTGGCACCCTCGCCCTCACTGTCGTGTGTGCCGTCCTTGACGAAATAGCGTATCTGCGTGCCGTCGTTGGCAGGGGTGATGGCTTTAGTCTCGGGCTGCTTGACGGTGTTGTAGTCGTAGTCGGCAGAACTGAGGAATACGGTGTTGACCTCGGGAATCTTGTAGATGGCGTTGTTAGCTAACGACGTCAGATTGGCAGGAATCTCGATGCCCTTGGCAGCAACGGTAGCGCTGCGTCTGGCAGGAGCACTCGACGGTGTCTGCTCGGCAGGAATGTCTATGTCGAAGCCGCGCTTGCCGTTCGGCCAGCAGAGCAGCTGTGTCTTGTCCTTGTTGGTCAGCAGACCGTCGTCAGCGTTATACAGCTCGTGGTCGGTCTCTACCTCAAAGCTTTCAAGACCTGAGTTGTAGAAGGGGTGTGCACCAAAGGCGGTGACGGTGACGGGCATGGTAAACGATGTCATGCTGGACGTGCCCCTGAAGGCATCGTCAGGCAGCTCCGTGATGCGCCCTGACATGGCCAGCTGTTGCAGGTTGTCCTTCTCCTGGAATGACGTTCCCAAGCCATCGACGCCGGCAAAGTAGCGGAACTCAGGGAACTGTGCTATGAGGTCGCCGTCGTTGTCGGACGGATTGCCGTCGTCCTTGTTCATGTCCTGCTGGAACTGTGACAGCGTCACGTCCTTAAGCTCGCGGAGTGAGATGGCATCGTCGCCATTGGTATCGTAATGTGCCAGACAGAACTTCTTGGTCTCGATGTCAGAGAACCTGATACCTGTAGTAATGTCGGCAGCCGTCTTGACGGGCAACAGCATCTTGGCACCGCTCATGCTGCGCACGACGAAAGCTGTGCTGCTGACGGTCTTGGGTTCGATGACGCGGATGTCCTTGTCAACCTCCAAAACGCTGTTGTCGGTCGATTGCCAAGTGGCAGCACCCGGATAGATGTCGATGAGATAGTTGATGTCTGTCAGCCGGTTGTCGCTGCTGGCATAGACGGGCAGGGATATCAGCTTGCCATAGTTGGTAGCGGCAAAGCTGGTCAGCATGGGGAAGGAACCTTGCTTGACGGTCCACTTGCCATAGCCGGCACCGCTAAAGAAGGTGCCGTTGGTCATGTCAGCTACTGAACGGGCATTGGCAGCATTGTCCAGATTGTATTCGTAATAAGGCAGATAGCCTTCTGGGTAATGACAGGCTTCAAAGTCGATGCCCGACGGCGTCAGATAACTCTTTGCCATGCTGTTGTTAAGTACCAGTACACGGCGGGCCATGATTTTAGAGGCAATCTGATTCTCGTGGGAGAGGAAGGCGTGTTCGGGAATTCTGTCGGCAATGTCCGACTTGGCAACGATGGAGAGCACACAGTCCTCGATGACAGAATTGTCGCCTGCCGGGGCATCGGTGTAGTCGATGGTATGGATGAAGGCACCGAAGTCGTTGACGAAGGTGTTAGTGCGTCGCTCTTTGACGACGCCGTCGAACAAGCAGTTCTTGACTTCCGCAGTAGAGGCGACGACGGGTGTGAAGAATCCGAAGGGTCGGATGTAGCCTGTGCCAGTATTGACGGGATCGGTCTCAGGACTCCATACTAAGCAATCGACGAAGCCGACATTCTCGATAGATGCTCCGTGGTGAATCTTCTCTAAGAGTCCGAAGGCATTGGTGGAATAGAGTCCGTGTACCAGGTGGCTGTCGCCGTCGAGGTGAGCAAACCAGTTGTCGGTCTCACGGTTCGACTGATGGTTCCACACGATGTTTCCATCCTTCGGTTCTCCCGTATCGGTCAGTAGGTTCTCGTTGAACCAGATGTCCTTCGTCAGCCTGTAGTATTCGCCGGAAGCATTGGTGGTAAAGGCCTTCATCAGCTGGCGGGCATTGTGGATGAGGTAGGGATTGCTCTGGGTGCCGTTGCCACCGTCATAGGCCTTGGCTACCTTGCCGTCCCATGTGTGACTGGTATAGACATCCAGGCAGAACTGTTTGCTGACTCCGTCGTCGGAGGTGACAGTGAGCATCACGTCGCCCTTCACGTTATCCTTGGGAGTAGCAATCTGAGCATTGGTCTCGCCGCTGATGGTCATCTTGTCGTCATCGATGGCGTAGCTCGCCGTCTTCTGGTGTCCCTCGTTGTCTAACTGCTGCTGCTTGATGGCCAGCGAGACGGGCGTATCTATAAAGTCGGCACGGAAGTCGTGGTTGGGGACATTCATCGGCACGGAGGCCAACCAGGCATACTTCTGGAACAGCGTAGGAATCTTGAGGGTCTCACTATTATCACCAAACTTGTCGGCAGCCGCGCGAATGACGTAGTCCACCAGTCTCTCGTCTTCGTCAGCCGGGGTCTTGGTGATATTGTATTCGTCCACGATGACCTGTGGATAGAATTCTGACTTGGTGCTCCATTTAAAATAGCCAATGCTTATGCTTCTGGTCTGTGCACTCGCGGTGGCTCTGCTGTGCCATCCCACATTATAGGCTACGTCACTACAGAACCAGGTGGCATCGGCTGAGCCAAACTCATCGGTAAATTTATAGCAGGAGCGGCTCTCGCCGTCATCGTACAGATTCCGGTCGCAGTAGCACTTCTCCCCATTGTTTGCAGCACCGGTGCCGCTCCATAGGGGTGCCTTGTTGGTACCGCCGTGCATGGTTCCCAAGAAGTAGCAATTGAGCGGGAAGTTGGAATTTGTAATCTGATGACCGACGAGTCCGTGTGTCTGTTCACCGTCAGGACTGTCGATATGACCACAGTAAACGCTATTAACAATGTTGCCCTTTAAGATGCCCTGAATATTACTGTTGTTTTCGCCAACGAGACCGCCTACCATCCTGCCGTCCTTCAGATGGACAGCGCTGACGCACCCCATGATGTTGAAAGCGTTGGTTCCTACGAGACCGCCGAGATCCATCGTTACGGTTTGAGGCGTTTCGCTGAACTTATTGCTACGGATGGTGCCCGTGGCAGCGCAGGCCAGCAGGTCGCCTCCCGAATAACCGCAGATGCCACCACAGTGAAGTTCGTTGCCGTTGGTCAGCTGTGCATAGATATCGACATGCGCCACGCAGTCGAAGATGTACGACTGGCAAGGTGTGTAAAAGCCGTTCGTACGTGCGGCAGGAATATCCGAGGGGGATAATACAGCGCCAGCGATGCCGCCAACGTAAACAATATCATCCACTCCCATCGTGACGTCTGCCTGACACTTGTAAATGCTGACGGGGTTCTGGACTATGCCCGTGATACCCCCGACAAAGGTCTGCTGGTAATAACTCTTTGTAGATCCGTCGATGCGTCCCTGAACCTGGCAACGGTAGGCGGCAGCAAAGACGTTATCGGACATATTGCCGTCCATGTATCCGCAGAGCAGACCTATGCGCAACGAGGGCGCCTTATTGTCCGAGTTGCGGTTGATGGTGATATTGGCATCCGTCATGTTCAGGTCTTTGATGACTCCTTTCACATAGCCAAAGAGTCCGTAGCTATAGGAGGGAGAGGTCTCATTGCAACCTACCAGAAGAATATACATGTTGCGGATGGTCTTGTTGTTGCCGTCAAAACTTCCTGCAAAGCAGGCATCGCTTCTGACACCGATGGGGTACCAAACGAAGTTGTCGAGGTCGAGGTCGTTGACGAGTTTGAACCGCTTGCCGCTGTAGCTCTCTCCATGATTCACCTGGTCTTCCAGGCGGCAGAGGTCCCACACGGTTTGAATCAGATAGGGATCGCCAGCCGTTCCACTGCCTTCGAAACTATCGACAAAGCCTTCCTTAACCTTCTCTTCCTGATACTTCACGTTCCACGTAGCATCGAAATCCTTGCCGTCGAAACTGATGAAGCCATCGCTGATGCCGTAGTTGATGCCATAAACCTGAGCGGGCAACAGTATCAACAGAAACAGAAGCAAACTGCTCTTAATATCTTTTTTCACCTTATTATATATATTATATCTTTTATTTGAAACTTCTTACCAAACTCCCCTCCCTTGGGGCGGGGGCGGGGGTGGGCTTACTTCCTACCACCTGAACTTCACGATTTCCTGACCAGTGCTGAGCAGATAGACGCCATGCTCCGTGATGGGAACGAAGAGGCGACTGGCGGGGTTGCTCTGCAGATAGAACGGCTTGCCGGCAGCATCGAAGATGCGCACATAGTCGTCACTCTCCAGACCGCTGATCCATACGCCCCGTTCCGTCTGCTCCACCTTCACCTTATGAACCTTCTCGTCGTTATGCACGACGGGCAGCAGCGTCACGTTGTCAATCTCGGTAGGCAGCAGGTTGATAATATACTGATTGTCCTGCCATGAGAGATTGTTGACAATGGCAGTCGATATGTCGTCGTTTTCGCCCAGCGCCTCTAACACCTTGTCGTTATAAACACGGGCACGCACCTCCACGGCCTGCTCTTCCTGCAGTCCATCGACGGTCAGCTCGACATACGCCTTGCGGTTGTTGCCGATGAGGCTGAAGTCGTTGGCCTTGAGCAGCACCTCTGCTGTCGTGGTGATGGGCACGTCGGAAACGTGGTCGGGATAGAGCCCGACATGTACCGTCTCGTTGGCATTCAGCTCGTCGATGTCGGTCAGTTCCAGATATACCTTGTTCACCGTGCCCTCAATGGTGTGACCCAGCACTCGGCAGCGTAGGTCGGAGTGACCGGCAGCATATTCGGTGAAATCTTCGGAAGACCTTTGCACACGGCGCATAGGAGCACCGCGGCGACGGCTGGCTTTCGTCATGATATACGTGTCTTCGAACACTGCCAGCACGTCATGTGCTTTCAGCAGTCCGTCAAAGTTCTCGGGAATTTCGTAGTCCAATACGAAGGTCTGCTTGCTGTAAGGGTTCACGAAGATGTCGCTGAGGGCATAGCTTTTGTCGTTGATATAGGCTTCCAGATGAGTGATGGGCGTTGAACCGGTGTTATAGACGTTCAGGTTGACGGGCAGCACGTCAGCGTTGATCATAGCCTCTCGCGAGTAGCTGATGTCGTACGTGAAGTCGTAGCCGAACTCCACCTGGTCCTTCATCAGATAGGTGTTGCCGTCGCGCAGGTCGGTCAGCGTGTAGAGCGTCTTGACCTTCAGGCCGTCCAGCGTAGCGGTGTAACCCGACATGAAGGTACTGTCGGCGGTACATCCTAACGTGACATGCGGTATGGACGTCATGTTCTCGCGCATGAATATTCTGGAGCAGTTCAGCAGGGTCTGCGTGCTGTCGATGGGTGTTGCCTTGCCGTCGCGGTAGATGAATTTGTCGCTGCACTGCCACAGTACGGCAAAGTCCTCAGGACTTTCGTTGTCCTTGTCCACAAGAATCTTGACGCTCTCAGGATTATAGCGGGCAATGGTTAAGTCGGTGCCATAGCCCTTGTAGCGTCCCATCATGTCGATTTCCTTGATATAGATGTCTTTGTTCGCCTGATCTACCTGATTCAGAATGGCGATGGTGGGCATGGCGCCAACCACGTCGAGCGAGAAGCTGACAGCTTTCGACTTGTCGGTATCGATATATCGGACGGGCTCGTTGTATGGCTTGCAGTAGTAGCGTAGCTCCAGTTCCTCTTTGCCCTTGGGCATCATCAGTACTGCTGCCAGCACGGTGTCGTTGCGCATCAGAATCTGATAGTCGGAGACGATGTCCTCCTTGTCTATCTTGACAATGCTCTCGGGGGCTCCCCACTTCTGACCGTCGAAGAGCGATAGCATGAGGTCGCCTTCAAAGGCACGCACTCCACCAGCCACCAGGTCAGCGTGCTGCTGCTTCTCTTCCTCGGTAGCGGTTGTTTCGTCGAAGGGTGGTTCCACGTACTGTCCGCGCTTCCATACGCAGGCAGCCTCGTCGTCCTCGCCCGGAATGGCGGTATAGTTGTCTTCCGTCCAGGTATTGACGGCTACTACGGGTTTGCAGTCATAGAGCGTTTCGTCGTAAGCTACGACATGGTGTTGCCAAGTGCCCGTGTTGCGCGACTGCAGGCTCGAGGCTATCTGTATGTATCGAGACTGCTCCATTTGCGAATCGATGCTGTTCTCGCCCTCTAAGGCGGCATTGTCAACGGGACGTGTCATCTCCTCATAGACTGTCATTGAGCAGTCCGTCTCGCGGTCGAAGTGGTGTCGTTGCACCATCTTGCCGTCCTCCGTCACGGCTGTTGCATCGCTCTTCTCTAAGGTCACACCCTCAGAAGGCATCACATATTCTGCTATGCGGTCGTGGTTGATGTCTGCACCGTTGTTGCCATCCTCCATCAGGAAGAACTCTCTATCCGTGAAGAGAGGACGTGCGTTGCTGTTCAACCCTTCCATGATACATTTGCCAATGGGGAACAGCGGTTTCTCGAAAGCGCGCGGCACTCTCCGCAGCGGAGCCGCCGCTACTGGTTTGTAGTTGGGATAACCCGGAATGGTTGGGTTGGTCTCGTCGTCGGGATAAGAATAGAGCTTGCCCAATCTCCCCACGATACGCGGGTTGTAGCGTAACAATGGTCCGATTTTGATATCGGCAAATAACTCTAATCCTGCTACAATAAACATCGTGATGCCGGAATCCCAACTGTCTTTAGAGAATATTTTTGCCACGGTGAAGTCAAACTGAGCCTTGCCACCAACGCGGGCGCCTAACTCTGCGGTAAAAAAGCGGTTAACCCATTCTCCCGTTGAGGCACGTCTATGGTTGACCAACTGTGGGGCGTTTCTGGAGATGTTGCTACCGCTATTACTACCGCTTTCGCTACCGCTTTCGCTACCACTTTCGCTACCACTATCGCTACCGCTATCGCTACCGCTGCCGCTACCGCTGCCGCTACTGCTACTGCTTTCGTCATCGTCATCAATGACTTCGCCTTGATTCTGTTGTTGTTCTTCTTCTTTAAAGTCTAATCCGAGATAAACAGAACCACCAATCTTTCCCTGCGCCATGATATTAAAGAAGAAACCCATTTCGCGCGAGGTGATGACTCCGTTCTTGGTGAAGTTGTAGCCTTTCAGGCCTCCACCTATCCTTAACTGAGTGGAAGTCTGGAAGCTTGCACGCCATTTCAGGAAACTTAGGGCTTTTATAAGCGGTTCGGGCTTAGAATAGCATGAGTAAAAACCTCCAACGCCGGCATAGATCTCAACAGCCTTGAGATAGAAACCTCTGGCGTCCTGGTCATCGTTTTCTAAAACACTGCCATACCACTTATAACCCAGCCCCAGATGGGCATCAAAAAATACTCCGTAGCCCAGTTTGTTGCGCTCCACCTTGAAGATATCGTCCATCTGCTCCAGCATCCAGTGGTCTCTGTCTGACTTGGAGGTGCTGGCGCCTTGCGCCAGATTTATGCCCCACCGTCCTTCTTCAGTATTATTCTTCGTTAACTCTTCGAGTCTAAATCGTTGGTTTCTGTCATTATCTCTCATGTCTTCACGCCATACCTCACCAGCATGGGTATTATTCATGGTCGAGAAATTCACATCGACTTCAGTGATTCCTCTAAGCGGGTCAATGAAAGGAATGATGGAGAGTTCCAAGCCTGGGAAGGAGTTGGGACGCAAGTCCCATTTGCCCAGCTGGCCTAATACCGAAAACGAACCCCAGCCGTTATATTCATAGTCAACGGTCTTCTGAAAAGCATATTTCGTAGCTTCTTCTTTAGCCTGATCTTTGAATTTCTTTTCGTCAAACTCTCCGCGTCTCAGCATCGGCAGATCGTCATAGCGCTTGCTGCCAATGGTCAGACGGGGCTTGTAGTTGACATCCACCTTGGGAAGTATGCCCACAATGTCCCAACGCTGCTCGTAGTAGCTGCGCTCGAAACCGGGATAGTCGTTGCCATCGAGTACCGTGCTATTCTTGGATGTAGCTGAAATCTTCGTGCCGTCGCCACCAGCTTCCTCAAACTGTAGCTGTGCTACATAAGACGATGCGTTCTTGCTCTTGAGCATCGAGTACGCGATACTTATCTCGGCAAATTTCTTGATGGTCTCACCGTTCATCAGTTTAGGAGTCTGTTGGTAGCCGCCATCCTCTATAAAATAGAGGTAACCCGAGCTGGGCTTCTCGCCCATGGGGGTCATTTTCTTGGAGAACACTTTGTGCATCACTCCGTCATGCTCCTTCTCGTATTGTTCGTCGTTCAGAGAGATGAAGTTGTGCTCTGAAATGTCAGGCTCGTCGGCGTGCATGGTGCCCTGGATCAGGCGTATCTCACCTTCGGTTTTGTTTTTGTTCAGCACCTTGGTAACAGGATCCATGGCGCCTGCATACTTGAATACGGCAGGCAGGTAGCCGGGGGCCATCACCTCTATATAACAGGGCTTGCCGTAGGTCAGAATCTTGTGGATTCCTTTCTTCGCATTACAGCCCACATACTCCATCTTCGGACTGCTGTTGGCAACGTATTTTCCCTTGTCATCTACTTCGACGATATGGAACGTATAGCCCTCAGCCAACTTCTTCTGAGCATCGAGGTTGCACGAAATGGGGTTGCCGCTGCTTCCCATTACGTGAAGGTACAGCGTGTCGAACTTCTCGAAGAGTCCTGACCCCAGCATATTGAAGATGGTCAGTTCGCGGCCTTTGTGCTTGTCCAACGTGAAGTTGGTACTCATCCACAAGCGGTTCAGCTTGTCGCTCAGGTTGGCACCCCACAACAGACGCTTGTTGTCCAGCTTCAGGCGGTTGCCGTTGCTCACCAGATAAACCTCCTTCACGTCTCGTTTTTCAGGACGGTAGAAACTTTGGAAACTCGAACCCTTCAGGTCAAGTGTAGTGGTATTCTTGATGGAGCCGGTAATATCCTCAGTAACAATCTCTATCTGATACGTCAGACCGGAGGCCCTGCGGCGCGAGTCGAGTTTGAACAGCAGCAGGTCGTCGTTGCCCCATTCAAAGATATCGTATCTGAAGTGTAGTGTATCTGCCGGACTGGCACTACAGCCCTTGCGGTTGATGGTGATAAAGAGTGAGTCGCAGGCACTATTGGTATTGACAAAGAAGTAGCTCGACACGTTCTTCTTCACGCTGCCTCTGCCGGCTCCGGAAACTACGCGCGCTTCGAACTCGCCATACGTTCCCTTGCCGTCGTTGATGCGGAAACATAGCAGGTTGTCATCGCGCATCTTCCAGAACAGCTCCTGGTCTTTGTGTGTCTTCTGGCTCGTCTGGTTGAACATTGCCTTCACAGCCTCCACGTCCGTTCTGTTGCTCAGCAGCATACGGTCGGTAACATCTTTCCACTTCAGTTCCGAGTCAGCTTCTTTAAGCTTTGACACGCGCTTGACATCTCCGACGTTATTGGCAAAAGACACCGTAAAGTCTATCTGAGCCTGCACCGTCTGGAAAGACGTCAGCACCAGCAATATAGAAAGGAACATCGTCCACGAGAATACTTTCTTTGTCATCCCTTTATCTCTTTAAACTCCTTGAACTCTTAAACTTCTTAAACCGTTCAAACTCTTGAACCACTTAATTGTTCAACCTGCAAAAGTACATCTTTTTTCGTACACGCGCAAGAAACTCCCATAATTTAACATTTCACTCATCACTTTTCTTGATTCTTTTCTTTGTGGTGCAACAAAGAAAAAACCGTTTTCTTTTGCATTTCTTCTCATTTATTCGTACCTTTGCACCCGATTTACGTAAATAGATTATGCAGGATATTAGGAATATTGCGATTATCGCACACGTTGACCACGGCAAGACAACGCTCGTGGATAAGATGATGCTGGCAGGAAATTTGTTCCGTGAGGGACAGAACTTATCGAGTCAAGTGCTGGACGCTAACGATTTGGAGCGTGAGCGCGGCATCACCATTCTGTCGAAGAATGTGAGCATCAACTGGAAAGGAACGAAAATCAACATCATAGACACTCCGGGACACTCGGACTTCGGCGGCGAGGTAGAGCGCGTGCTCAATATGGCAGACGGTTGTCTGCTGCTGGTCGATGCCTTCGAGGGCCCTATGCCGCAGACACGCTTTGTGCTGCAGAAGGCTTTGGAAATCGGGTTGAAACCTATTGTGGTTGTCAATAAGGTGGATAAGCCGAACTGTCGCCCTGAGGAGGTTTATGAGATGGTGTTTGACCTGATGTTCTCGCTGAATGCTACGGAAGACCAGTTGGACTTCCCCGTAGTGTATGGCTCAGCGAAGAACGGCTGGATGGGCGAGGACTACAACAAACCCACGACGGACATTACGTATCTGTTAGACAAGATTGTCGAGGTCATCCCTGCTCCCAAGCAGTTGGAGGGTACGCCGCAGATGCTCATCACGTCGCTCGATTACTCCAGCTACACCGGACGTATTGCCGTAGGACGTGTTCATCGCGGCTCGTTGAAAGACGGTCAGCAGGTAACCATTGCTCATCGCGATGGTTCGATGGAGAAGACGAAGATCAAGGAACTGCATATCTTTGACGGCATGGGCCATCAGCGTACTGACAGCGTGGAATGTGGCGACATCTGTGCCGTCATCGGTCTGGAGAAATTCGAGATTGGCGACACTATCTGTGACGTGGAGAATCCAGAGCCCCTGCCGCCCATTGCCATCGATGAACCCACGATGTCCATGCTCTTCACCATCAATGACTCACCGTTCTTCGGCAAGGAGGGCAAGTTTGTCACTTCGCGCCATATCAACGACCGTTTGGAGAAGGAGCTGGAGAAGAACCTTGCCCTGCGCGTGGCACCTTTCGAGGACTCTACTGACAAGTGGGTGGTTTCAGGTCGTGGCGTGCTGCACCTGAGCGTGCTCGTCGAAACCATGCGCCGCGAGGGCTATGAGTTGCAGGTGGGACAGCCACAGGTTATCTATAAGGAGATTGACGGAAAGAAGTGCGAACCCATCGAGGAACTGACCATCAATGTTCCTGAGGAGTTCGCCTCGAAGATGATTGATATGGTAACGCGCCGCAAGGGCGAGATGACCTCGATGGAGAGTCAGGGCGAGCGTACGAACATCGAGTTCGACATCCCGTCGCGAGGCATCATCGGTCTGCGTACCAACGTGCTGACAGCCTCGCAGGGTGAGGCTATCATGGCACACCGCTTTAAGGAGTATCAGCCCTTCAAGGGCGACATTGAGCGCCGCGTGAACGGTTCGATGATTGCCTTGGAGACTGGCAATGCCTTTGCCTATGCCATCGACAAGCTGCAGGACCGCGGTAAGTTCTTCATCGACCCAGGTGAAGATGTCTATATGGGTCAGGTCGTCGGCGAGCATGTGCATGACAACGACCTTGTTATCAACGTCTGCAAGGCCAAGCAGCTCACCAACGTCCGTGCCAGCGGTACTGATGAGAAGGCACGCATCATCCCCAAGGTCGTCATGTCCTTGGAGGAATGTCTGGAGTATATCAAGGAAGACGAACTGGTGGAGGTCACTCCCAAGTCGATGCGCATGCGTAAAATCATCCTTGACCACGACCAGCGTAAAAAAGCTGCGCGTCAGTGAGCGCAATGTCAAGCTCGCTTGAACATTGCCGAACGTGAGCAGTTTCGACTGGAGGTCAAGGCTGCGCATCAGTGAGAGCAAGACTATTTGCTACGACATAAAAGAACAAGGCGATGGAACAGAAGTACAAGTATTTTGCGTTTATCAGTTATAACTCAAAAGATACTGAGTGGGGAAAGAAAGTGCAGCGAAAGCTGGAACACTACCGTATGCCGGCAACGCTATGCAGCGAACATGGCTGGAAACGAAATCCCATCAATCCAGTATTCTTCGCTCCTACGGACATTCAGCCGGCAGGATTGTCGGAAGAACTGCAAGAGCGACTGAGGGCTTCCCGTCACCTGATTGTTATCTGCTCGCCCAATTCGGCACAGTCCGAGTGGGTAGGGAAGGAAATTGCCTTTTTCCATCAGTTAGGGCGTACCAAGCAGATACACTTCTTCATCGTTGATGGTATTCCTCATAGTGGCAATCCTGAGACGGAGTGTTTTAACCCGATTGTTGACAAACTCGGACTGCCGGAGATATTGGGTGCTAACATCCATGAGCAGACGCAGACCTTTCCTTTCACGAGGATTCCGTGGCCTTATCTCAACAAGGAGCGTGCCTATGTCCAGCTCATCACCAAACTATTAGGTATAGAGTTCGATACCATCTGGCAGCGTCATAAGCGTCTGTTGGTTCAGAAGGCCATCGCGTGGTCGATAGGCATCATCATCGTGTTGGCAGCACTGCTTGGCGTATGGATAAACAGCCAACCTGTGAATGTGGAGATGAGACTCAACGAGACCTCTGTCCATAATGACCAGTTGCCACCGCTGCGTGATGCGATTGTCACCCTGACATTAGACAATGAGACTAAAATAGATACCATTCACTCGTTGGAAGACAATACCCTCTTCAGGAATATACCCCATCATTTTCTCAACAATAAGGTTCGTGTGTGCGTAGAATGTCCCGACTATCTGCCTGTTGATACCTCATTCCTGTTGACAGAGAGTGTCCTTGTCGATATTCGTCGCAATCCGGACGTCTATGGAAAGGTTCGCTTCCTGCTGTGGAATGCAGACCAAGAGCAAACTGCCCCCAACGCCGAAATCGATATTGACGGTCATCGTGCCAAGGCTGATGAACAAGGAGTGGTAGAACTCTCCATTCCCCTGGCAGAACAGAAACCGTCCTATCCTCTTCAGTCGTCGCTGCAGCTGGTTGACAAAAAGCTTACCATGCCTTGCGGACCAAACGACATCGTTCAGTTTAAATAAGCAAGATGTTATGGCTCTAACGATGCACCCTTCAGTTGTTCAAGGGCTCTGCATAGCTGGTCGGGGCACGAGGTGCCTTTAGAACCACAACGGATGCCGTTCAGCCGTGAAATTACATCATCAATTCTTTGTCCTGTTACCAGCTTGCTGATTCCCTGCAGATTGCCGTTGCATCCTCCTAAGAAGAACACTTGCTGAATAACGTCGTTCTCATCGGCAGTCACATCGATGAGTTTCGAGCAAGTGCCACTCGTTTCGTATTGTACGTGTTTTGTCTTCATAACGCTATTTCTCTTTGCTGCTGCAAAAGTACGCATTATTTGCCAAACGGCAAAAGAAATAGCGTAAGTTTTTGCCGCAAAATTTGTCAATATGAGCGAAAAATACTATCTTTGTCGGCGCTATTATCCTATTCCTATAAGTTATGAAACGACTCTTGACAACTTTTTTTGTGTGCAGCATGCTGCTGACAACCTCTGTAGCCCAGACACAACAAGGTGTAACCTATCGTTATAATGGTAAGCAGAAACGTACGCCACTGGGTAATGTGACGATAACCTACGATAGCAACCAACGCTCGGTGCTGAGTGGTGCCAGTGACGGACAGTTCAGCTTGCTGCTGACAGGCAAGAAGATGGGCGACCGCATTGGTTTGGTGACTGTGAAGAAACGCGATATGATGGTATTCAACCAGCATGCCGTCGATGAGTGGAGTGTTAGGAAGGAACCGCTGAGGGTCATCTTATGCGATGCTGATGAATTTGAGCAGCAGAAGGAAAATCTCATAGCGATTGGTAAGCGTGAAGCTAAGAAGAAATACGATAAGCAGAAAGCCGTACTGGAAACTCAACTGCAAGAGGGAAAAGTGAAACTGCAGGAGTATGAGGCTGCTTTGGATAAAGCCTACGAGGAGTTGGAACGAGCCCGAAAACACATGGATGAGTATGCCGACTTGTTTGCCCGTATCGACGAGAGTGAGATTGACACTTTGGCGCAGCATGCCATGGACCTCTTTAATCAGGGTGAAGTCGAGCAGGCTATCAAGAAATTTGAAGAGGGCAACTTCATGGAGCGGCTTCGTCAGGATAATCGCGTTATCCAGCAAGCTGATCAAATGATTCGGACGGCAGAGGATGCCAAGCAACAGGCGATGTCAGACCGTGAGGCTCACATCAATAGTATTAAGGCACAGATAGAGGCATATAAGGTTCAGAATGACTGGACCAAGGCAGGCGCATTGCTGAAGAATCTGGCTGATGAGTTGAACACGCCGGACGAGATGCTGGCATACGCAGACTTCTGTATGCAGCAACAGCAATTCGGCGATGCTGAGACGTATTATAGGAAATACCTGTCTTTGTTAGCGAGCGACAGCTCATCGGATGGTCATGAGCACCGCGTCAGCCTCGGCTATAACCGTATGGGTGTCGTTTGTCAGCGGCTGAAACGTTATGCAGAGGCTGAGGACTATCTGAAAAAGGCACTGTCTATAGGCAAGGAGATGTATAGGGAAGCAGATAATGAAACGCTTATGGATCTGTCTTCATACTATAATAATTTAGGAAACTTCTATCGCGAGTTGAGCCGTTTTGATGAGGCAGAGCAGATGTATCGCCAGTCTTTGGACTTGAAGCGGAAATTGTATAGTCGCAGTAGTGTTTATGCCAGCACTTTGTCTGACGTCCTGAATAATCTTGGAACGATGTATTGGGATGAGAATAAGTTGGCAGAGTGTGAGACCTGCTATGAAGAGGCACTGAAGTTGCGAAGAAAAGAAGCGCAGAGCAATGAGAATGAAAAGTTGGCAGACTTGGCATCATCCATCGATAATATGGCGTCTCTCTTCTCAAAGAAAGGGGATAAGGAGCAATGTGAAAAGCTGCATCTGGAGGCCCTCGCATTACGTCGCCAACTGGCAACACGAAATCCACAGGCATACAGTGAGCAACTGGCATATTCACTGGGTAATCTGGGCAATCTCTATCAGACATCTCTTCAGCTCGACAAGTGTTTGCCTTTGTACGAAGAGGCGTTGACACTCTTCAACCAATTGTCGGAAAACAATTCTTTGGCATATCAGTCAGAGATTGCCATGACGCAGATGAACATGGGGGTGTTGTATATGGCTTTAGGAGATAATGATAGCAGCATCAAGCACTTTCAGGAAGCTTTGCCTATCTTCCAGAGCCTTGCTAAACGTCAGAATAAGGCAGACTATCCTTACCTGGCAATGCTACAAGTCAATCTCGGCATGGCCTATACGGCTGCGGGGCGTTATCGTGAAAGCGATGAAGTGTTAGCACAGGCTATTTCCTCATATGGTCAGTTAGCCCAGCAAAGTCCATCGGCTTTCAATCCTTATCTGGCTGTATCTTTTAATGCCAGTGCATTCAATAAAATGTTCCTTCAGCAATTCGCTGAAGCTGAGACGTTGGTCCGTCAAGCCATCACTTTAGATACAACACAGTCGGTCTTTCAAACAACCCTTGCCGTATCACTCTTATTCCAAGGCAAGTATGCGGAGGCAGAAGCAATCTATCGTCAATACAAGTCGGAGTTAAAAGACTCATTCCTTGGCGACTTGAAGCAATTCGCCGAGGCAGGCGTCATTCCCAAAGAGCGTGAGGAGGATGTGGAGAAAATTAAGAAGTTGTTGGAGGAATAATCTTCAAAATAAAAGTGGCTCAAATGATGAGGGGAATTATAACGTTTGTATTTTTTGTTTGTTTTGTCCTTAAAGCTTTGGGACAAGACAGAGAATTCCTTAATGCGGTGGAGACCTGTATGACGGGCAATCATGAGGCTTCAGATTGCGAAACCCTACGTAAGGGTGCAGACAGGTATGGCTTGCCGAAACTTGCAGTCTATGCCTCCATGCTTGAGCAAAAACAGTTAGACACGGGTAGAAGTTGTATTATTGATGTAATGCAAGGATTGTATGACTATGCCCTTCGGCATTATGGGAGCCATACAATGGAAACTGTCATGTGTCAACATTACGTTGGGCAACTCTACTATACCATAGATTGGAAAAAATCGATGGATATTGTTTGTCAAGCCGAGGAAGCCGCCGCCTCTCTATTGAAAAACAATCCCAAGAAACAAGAAATAAAGTTGCTACGTATCATGGTACAATTGGGGCGTATTACGGAACAGATTATGCGTGACCCAGACAATCCGGAATTGTTTTGCCAGATACTTGATGTAGAAAAAGAACTGGAGCCAATATTAAAAGATGAGTCGCTGGCAACAAACGAGTTGGTAGATATTTGTAGCTACTTGGTAACACTAAAATCTTTCGATACGTATTACAAGGAGTATCTGGTGTATGAATATAGAAAGCGTTTCCCAAAAGAACAGCTGATGGCACCGCTCACCTACAGCAATGGTGTGACCACCAATATAGAGGCCTATGCGAAAAGAGAAGTGCGTATGAGTCGGCAGCTATGGGGAGAACACGATATGAGAAGAGTTAATGCAGAGCTTGATTATCTCTCTGCCAAGACGAGATGTCTCTCTGCACCTTACGATAGTGTTCACCATTGTATTAGTGAATGGCAGGAATTTATCACAAGCTATTTGCCTGCGGGAGACCCTTTCCTCATCAATGTGGAAATTCTGAAACGCGAGTGTGATATTGCGTATGGTCAGAACCTCCATGATATTCGCAATCCCCGACCATTATTGTTTAAGGTGGGAGCGTACTATGGAGAAGAGAGTGAAGAATACTATCATTGTTTGTACCAGTTAACTCAGCAGTTGGCCCTTGTCAATCCGCTTCAGGCCGGCAGATTTCTTAAGGAGACAATCGAGTCGGCAGAGCGATTGTACAAAGACTCCCCAGCACTTTTGGCTATCAATTTGTTGGGACTATTTCCTATGATGCAGGCTTTAGCGCAAGAGGATGCTGCGTCCTATCAGCAATTTATTACTCGGATTATTACACTTTATGAATCACATCAGGAGGCGTCATGGCAATGGACTTTTGCCGGTACATCCCTTGCTAGCATTAGTGCAACAGCCTTGCAACAGCCAGACAAAGCCTGTGAATTGTTTCATAGGGTTCTTAGCGACATTCGACAACTGACTGGTGGCGATAGTCGGCTGTACGCCTACTGTCTGTCTTCCGATGCTCTGTATCATCGTCAATCGGCAGACAAAGCTGTTCAACAACAAGGAGTGGAACATTGCAATGAGGCTATAAAGCTTTTACATCAGTTTGGTCAAGTGAATGGTGAGTTGTATCGAATATTGAGCGAAATACACTTCAACCTCCATGAATATGATGCTGCTGAACAAGTCTTGCGCGAAGGTATCAAAGCTTGCAGCAAGAAAGAAGATGGCATGTGGCGTTGTTTCCTCCAGATGGCATTGGGACAGACTATTTACAGCAGGCAGGAGAAAGGAATAACTTCAGAAGTCAGACAACTTTTCGAGGAAGCCATACCTTATTATGTTGACCATGTGTCAGAAAATGATGGCACCTTTCTCATGGGTTATCTATATGTGGGAAATTACTATAGAGCATTACGACAATACAAGGAGGCAGAGGAAGCCCTGAGAAAAGGAATGGAACTGTATGAAGCTCAGATTCCGACTATCGATTTTATCTACATGGACTTTATCTCAGAACTTTATGATTTATATGCTAATGATCTGAATGACTTGGACAAGGCGGAACGTGTGCTCGAAGGAAAGTTGGAAACTATTCAGCAGTCTCCTACTTATTACCTCCATTCCGTATTGCTGGAGTTGCTTTGGAAACGTTATCAGCACCTGAGTGGCAAGTATGGCTACGACTTCATGATGCGCTGGGCTGCACTTAATGATATCATCAAAGAGACCAATCTCATTGCAGCGATTGGTGGAAACAACGAACAGATTCAGACGCTGGCAATGCCTTTGGCCTATGAGGTTGCTAATATATGTGTTCTTTTTGGTCAATTGGAAAATCAAGCAGAGATAACAAGTAAAATTGATAATCAGGAGGCAAGAATCCAATATGAGGCTGCTATGAAAACATCGGAAGCGTTTAAGGCTGCTATCAAATTGCAGGTTTTTCCTATTCTTCAGCAGCGTGAACAAATTGTCCGAGAACAAGGGACAAGCGCTTTGGAAAAAGTTGAAACGTATCAATTGTATCAAGCTTTAGCAAATTATTACATAGGTATAGAACGAGACACTTTAAAAGCTTCCGAATGCTACCTCCCGTTATTACAGTCATCAAATGCCTCCATCCGTTATATGGCATCTTCACAATTAGCTTTTTTCTACATCGCGCAAAGGAAATATGCAGATGCCAAGGCTTTGTTTGACAATATGGAGCAGATGGAGAAAAACATGACCATTACTATGACCAATAGTGACAGTCGTTCTACCGTCTATACAAATCATGCATTGTCCTGTTACTATACAGGCAATTATGATAAGGCCCTCGAATTGTTTCGTAAGAATTATGCGCTTCGAAAAGAGCATTTAGCTCGAAACTTCGACTTGTTGACAGAAGCAGAACGCTATTCGTTACTCAATAAGGGTGGAACGGGTAGTGATGGCATCCTTCTCCTGTTGCCCCACTATCCAGAGATGCTTGCCCCTGAAAGTTATGATGCTGCTTTGGCAGAGAAGGGTATATTGCTCCGAGCCTCTGAGCGCATCAGAAGAGCAGTCCTGTCTTCTGGTGATGAGCAGCTTATGGTGCGGATTGATTCACTAAATCAGCTCAAACAAGCCTTTAAAGCGATGGATTTAGATAATATAGGTGAACAAGGCATCTATCAAGGATACAAACAAGAGACCTTAACACTGCGTCAGCGGATAGAGCAATTGGAACGTAGCATCAATCGACAAGCTGAACAATACATCCGACAGAAGAATACCCCCGACTGGCATCAACTACAGAGTGCCCTCCAGGATGGTGAAGCTGCGGTAGAATACGTTTTCTGCGATTCCGTTCCTGCTGCATTGGTTCTGTTACCTCAGGGAGAACCGCACTATGTGCCTTTGGCTGATAGTGGCACGCTCCATCTGGATATCAGGGAATTGCTCGCTCTTTCCCCCCAGGAGATGGCAGAGGCACTCTACAAGGAAGACCGCATACATTTGTATCGAAGGCTGTGGCAGCCGCTGGAACCATTGCTGGAAAAGGTTACTACCGTTTATTATTCCCCAACGAGATATCTTAATACGTTGGCCTTTGCTGCCATATTATGTGATGATGGGCGTCCGTTAATGGATCATTACGAACTGCACCAATTACTCTCAACAGGAAACTTGGTAGAAATACGACAACAAGCATCCCGCCAACCCGTCAAGTCTGCTGCGCTCATGGGAGCCGTTTACTACAGTCCAGAGCAACAAGGAGAGCCAGACAATGCGCAACCTCGGCAACGTGCTGCCATCACAGATGCTTTTGACTATTTGCCATTCACAAGAGCAGAAGTTCGGGGTGCAGAAGAAATCATGCATGATAGCAACATCAATACAAGTGTAAAGATGGGTATGGAGCCTACAGAAGAGTGGCTGCGTAGTCAAAATGGAGAAAGTGCTGACATCCTCCATCTTTCTACACACGGTTTCTTCATCAACGATTACAAACAAGCTATAGAAAATCCATTCCTTGCTCGCTTCCCTGCTTCCCGCTTCTCCAGCATGCAACGTTCAGGAATGGCTTTAGTTGGGGCAAATGACACATGGGAGGGACTAACTTCTTTACCAGAGGAGAAAGATGGAATCTTGACTGCTGGTGAAGTGGCCACCCTTGATTTAAGTAATACTCGATTGGCAGTTCTCTCTGCTTGTCAAACAGCAGTTGGCGATGTTGACCGCGAAGGTGTTTATGGCATGCAGCGAGGTTTTAAGCAGGCAGGCGTAGGCAGTATCATCGCATCGCTGTGGAATGTCAATGACAAGAGCACGGCACGTCTCATGCAGGTGTTTTATCAAAAGTGGCTTTCAGGTAGTTCCATGCAGCATGCGCTACATGAGGCCGTGAGAGTGCTTCGTCAGGAATATCCTTCGCCTTTCTACTGGGCACCTTTCGTATTGATGGATGCAGAGAATTAACGAATAGAAATAATCAAACAACGATAAGCAATGAAACATATTACCACTATCCTATTGTTCCTGTCGATTACAATAGCTTCCTTAGCCCAGACGCAGCAGGGATTTGTGAAGACTCGTGGCCGCATGGTCAACGGGCAGCATGTTCGTGGACAAGGACTGCAGGGCGCGATGGTTGTCGTGCAGGGTGGCAACAAGGTGGTGACGCAGAGCAGCAACGGCGCCTTCTCTATCGCTGTGCCGTCTAAGACGTTCCTCGTACAGTCGGTACAGAAGAAAGGCTATCAGTTGGTGGATGCTGATGCTACCACGAAACCCTATCAACTGTCAAGCAATCCGCTGTACTTGGTGATGGAGACGCCTGAACAGCAGACGCAAGACCGGCTGGATGCTGAGCGGAAACTGCGCCGTACGCTACAGCGACAGTTACAGGAGCGTGAAGACGAGATAGAGGCTATGCAGGTGTCGCTTGCCGAGAAACAACGGATGCTGCAGCAGCTTTATGATGACCAGAAGAACAACGAGAAGTTAATAGCCGACATGTCTAAACGATTCTCAACGCTCGACTATGACCAGATGGATGAGTTTTATCGGCGTGTGTCTTACTTTATTGAAAATGGTGAACTGACACGTGCCGACTCCCTACTCCGTACCCGTGGTGATATCAAAGCACAAGTACAGGATATCCTCCATCAAAAAGAGGCTATTCAGCAGCAAGAAGAGCAGTTGCAGCAAGCCAAGAATGTACATCAGGCAGATATCGAAGAGGCTGGACGACGATGCTATAGTTACTATGAGTCTTTCCTTGCCCAGCATCAGTACGACTCAGCAGCTTTCTATATTGAACTACGAGCAAATCTGGATACGACGAATGTAGAATGGCAATATAAAGCAGGACACGTTATAGACTTTTATCTAGAAGACTTTAATAAGGCGAATATTTTTTACATTCGAGTTTTAAGACATGGCCTTCCGAATTACCAGGAGAATAAGGAATGGATATGGCCGACATATAGCGCTATTTCATACTATTATTACAAAATTGACGACTATGAGAAATCATTAGAGTATCAAATAAAAGAACTTCTATTTCATGAAAAAGCATATGGAAAAGGACATCATTTTCAGATTAAATGCTATATTTCGTTAGGTAATATTTATGAGGAACTTAGAATTTTTAATAAAGCATTAGATGCATACAAGAAAGCACTTGAACTATCAGAGAAAAAATGGGGGGCAGACAGCCCAGATGTAGCTTGGGTACTTGCTTATATAGCTAAAGTTTATTTCGAGCAGGGCTCTTCTCAAAAGGCATTTGAAATTTGTTCAAGGTCTCTTACAATTTTAGAACAGGCGTATGGAACATCTTATTCTTACTTTGGAGATATGATATGGGAAAAGTGTTTACCGATAATTTCTACTAGTAGTAAAGCAATGAAAGAGTATGTCTTCACGGCAACGGTTGTAGATGGTAACACCCCTGCTAACGAGCAGGGTATGTCAGGAGAATTCATTGTGCTGGAGTTTGGGGACTGGAACATTGAAAGTAAAGTGTCTCTATTTGACAAAAGCGAGGAATTACGCGGCAAACCAAAGACCATTACAGTGATGCAAGGTGACATTATTAGGCATCATCACTTTGAGGACAAAATTGGTGTGCAACTCAACCTTAAGAAAGTGGGGAAAGAAGAGAAGCAGCGCATTATCAGTGAGTATAAGAAATGGAAAAGTAATCAATGATTATTAAGTATATAGTCATGCGAAAGAATCTGTTGGTCTTATTGATGCTGTATGCTCTAAATCTTACAGCACAGACACAGCAAGGTGTTGCTTATCAGTATAACGGTAAGCAGAAGCGTACGCCACTGGGTAAGGTGTCCATCAGCTACGACGGGAATAAGCGAACGGTGCTTAGCGATGAGAAGGACGGCACTTTCACTTTGGTGCTGGAAGGTCTCAAGATGGGCGACCGTATAGGACTGGTGACGGTGAAGAAGCGCGAGATGATGGTATTCAACCAGCATGCCGTGGACGAGTGGAGCGTCAGGAAGGAGCCGCTGCGACTGATTCTATGCAATGCCGCTGAGTTTGAACGACAGAAGAATAACTACATAGAGATTGGCATGCACCAGGCTAAGAAGAAATATGACCATCAGAAGGCAGAGTTGGAGGCAAAACTTCGTACCAGTGAGATACGGCAGCAAGAGTATGAGGCTGCTTTGGACAAAGCCTACGAGGATTTGGAGCGTCTGCAGAAGAACATCGGAGACTATGCAGACCTCTTGGCACGTGTTGACCAGAGCGAGTTGGATGCCCAGATGCAGGAGGTGTTGAATTTATATGAGTGTGGTCAGGTGGAAGAGGCGATGCAGCGACTAGATGCCATGCAGCTTGGGAAACAGTTGATTAAGACACTTCAGAAGAAGTCCTTCCATGAACAAGGATTGGAAGAAGCTGTTCAGGATTCCGCCATGCTGGTGTCTAAAATCAAATCTGCCGTTAATCTGTATCAGAACAGCGGTGAGTACGAGAAAGCCGGTGAGAGTCTGAAGTTATTGGCAGACAAGTTGAATAGCGCGGATGCTTGTTGGGATTATGCTGATTTTTGCAATAATCAGAACCAATTCAAAGATGCTGAAATATATTATCAGCGAGCCATTGCCCTTTTGAGGAACCAATCAAATCATGAGAGCCTTGAATATCTATTTGAATATGCTTCCTTTTTGAACGGCTTGGCAAACGTATATTATAATACACATCGATTTGTAGATGCTGAGCCATTATACAAGGAGGCATTAGAAATATTCCTGCGCTTGGTTCATTCTAATCCTCAAGTTTTCGAGCATTTTAAAGCTCGAATATCGAACAACTTAGCAGTTCTGTATCGTGATACTCAACGCTTCATTGAAGCGGAATCCCTATACAAGGAGGCCTTAGAAATCTATCACAGGTTGGCTCAGTCCAATCCACTGGCCAATGAGTCTAATATGGCTATGACGTTGGACAACTTGGCAATCTTGTATTCCGAGACTCAGCGATTTACAGAAGCAGAGCCGCTGTACAAGGAAGCATTGGAAATCTATCGCAGGTTGGCAACATCTAATCCCCAGATCTACGAACATTTTGAAGCTCGGACGCTGAACAACTTGGCAAACCTGTATTCAGACATCCAGCGATTCACAGAGGCAGAGTCGCTGTACAAGGAGGCATTGGAAATCTATCGCAGATTAGCTCACTCCAATCCTCAGGCCTACGAGCCAGACGTAGCAAGAACTTTATACAATATGGCAAGTCTGTATTCAAAAATCCAGCGCTACGTAGAGGCAGAGCCGTTATACAAGGAATCGTTGGAAATCTATTGCAGGTTAGCTTACTACAATCCGCAAGCTTATGAACCTGACATGGCAGGAACGATGTACAACTTGTCAAATCTTTATTTCAACACCCAGCGCTTCACTGAGGCAGAGTCTCTGTACAAAGAAACTTTAGAAATCTATCGCAGGTTGGCCCAAACCAATCCGCAGACTTATGAACCCGACTTAGCTGCAACGTTGAACAACATGGCCGTTATATATTCTACGAACAAGCGATTTGCAGAAAGTGTGACGTTATACAAGGATGCCCTAGAAATAAGACGCAGGTTAGCTCATTCCAATCCTCAGTCCTATGAGCCAGATCTTGCTATAACCTTATACAACTTGGCTTTCCTATATAAAAACGCTCAGCGCTTCGCAGAGAGTGAGTCAATATTTAAAGAAACCTTGGAAATCTATCGCCACTTGGCTTATTCCAATCCACAAACCTACGAGTCTGATTTAGCAAATACCCTGAACGGCTTGGCATATTTGTATTCTAACAACTTGCAATTCTCAGAGGCAGAACCATTGTATAAGGAGGTATTGGAAATCTATCGTAAGTTAGTTCAATCTGATCCTCAAACTTACGAGTCGGACTTTGCCCAAACACATTATAATCTGGGATGGGTAAAACTAAACATGAAACAATATGCTGAAGCCATTCCTTACTTTGAAGACGCTTTGGAAATCTTTAGAATGGTTGCCAATGTAAATCCTGCGTGTCTGAATCAATACGAAGGCTCACTGTTTTGGCTTAGCAAATTGTATAGTACAACCAAGAATTATCATGATGTTTATCGAATTAACCAGGAGTGGATACCAATTTTGAAAGCAAAGTACGAAGAAAATACTGAGAGGTGGAAAAAAGACTTTGATATTACGTTGGGAAGTCAGGCATTTTATGCTATTATAGCTAGGCAATACCAAGAGGCAGAGATATTATCGCGTGAAGCATTAGCAATAGATTCTACCCAGCACTGGATACAGGGTAACCTCGCCGCTGCCCTACTCTTACAAGGGAAATATGCAGAGGCAGAACAGATTTATCGGCAATACAAGGATGAACTAAAGGATTCTTTCCTCGACGACTTTAATCAATTCGCCGAAGCAGACGTCATTCCCAAGGAGCGTGAGGAGGATGTGGAGAAAATCAAGAAGTTGTTGGAGGAATAATCACTTATAATGAATGATATGAAGAAAACTATCTTGTTTTTAGCACTCGTTGCACTACCGCTGTTGCTTGCTGCTCAGACGCAGCAGGGGTATGTAAAGACCCGTGGCCGCATGGTCAACGGGCAGCATGTTCGTGGACAAGGACTGCAGGGGGCGATGGTCGTCGTGCAGGGCGGTAACAAGGTGGTGACGCAGAGCAGCAACGGCGCTTTCTCTATCGCTGTGCCGTCAAAGACGTTCCTCGTACAGTCGGTACAGAAGAAAGGCTATCAGTTGGTGGATGCTGATGCTACCAAGAAACCCTATCAACTGTCGAGCAATCCGCTGTACTTGGTGATGGAGACTCCCGAGCAGCAGACGCAAGACCGGCTGGATGCTGAGCGGAAACTGCGCCGTACGCTACAACGACAGTTGCAGGAGCGTGAAGACGAGATAGAGGCTATGCAGGTGTCGCTTGCCGAGAAACAACGGATGCTGCAGCAGCTTTATGATGACCAGAAGAATAACGAGAAGCTGATCGCCGATATGGCGAAGGAATATGCTCAGATGGACTATGACCAGATGGATGCGCTGAACCAGCGCATCAGCGATGCTATCCTCAATGGCCGTCTGACGGAGGCCGACTCCCTGCTTCGTAGTAAAGGTGATATGCAGAGCCGTATCGCCAGGATTCGTCAGGAGCAACAGGCAGAGGCTCAGCGTGAAGCCGAGATAGCTCGAGAACAAGCTGAGTTGGCAGCCAGCAAAGAAGGCACCAAGCGCCGTTTGGATGATGCTGCCTCCGACTGCTATAAGTTCTTCGACCGCTTCAAATTAGCCAACCAGCACGACTCTGCCACCTACTACATTGAGTTGAGGGCAGAGCTAGATACCACGAATGCTGTATGGCAGTTCGACGCGGCAAAGTATCTTCAGGAACAAAAGCAATATGCTAAATCTGCACCCTATTATGAAAGGTCACTACGCCTTTGTCGCCAGTTGTTTCAATCCAACCCTCAGGCCTATGAATATATTTTAGCCTCGACACTAAATAACTTAGCAGTCCTGTATTCAAACACCCAGCGATTTACAGAGTCAGAGTCACTGCACAAGGAGGCCTTGGAAATCTATCGCAGGTTAGCTCAATCCAATCCTCAAGTTTACGAACCTGATGTGGCAAGGACGCTGATCAATCTGGCTGTTCTGTATTATTATACTAAGCGATTCTCAGAGGCTGAAGTAATATACAAGAATCTATTGGAAATCTGGCGGCGCTTAGTACAGTCCAATCCACAGACGTATGAACAATATCTGGCAATAGCACTGAATAATTTAGGCCTGCTATATTATGGCATCCAGCGATTTTCAGAGTCAGAGCCGCTGTACAAGGAGGCTTTGGCAATCCGTCGCAGGTTAGCTCAATCCAATCCTCAGGCCTACGAGCCTGATTTAGCTTCTACGCTGAACAACTTGGCAAACCTGTATCAGAACACCCAGCGATTGACGGAGGCAGAGTCGCTATACAAGGAGGCTTTGGAAATCTATCGCAGACTTGCTCAATCAAACACTCAGGCTTATGAGTCTTACGTAGCTGGGACGCTAAACAACTTGGCAGCATTGTATAAGGACACCAAGCGATTCACAGAGGCAGAAACGACGTATAAGGAGGCATTGGAAATCCGTCGCAGGTTGGCCCAATCCAATCCTGAGGCCTATGAACCTGAGGTGGCGATGACACTGTACAACTTGGCAAACATGTATAAAGACACCCAGCGATTCACAGAGGCAGAAACGACGTATAAGGAGGCGTTGGAAATCCGTCGCCGCTTGGCTCAAGCCAATCCGGAAGTATATGAACCCGCTCTGATTGCGGTGCAAACTAACTTGGCGAATGTTTATTTGAACACTCAGCGATTGGCTGAGGCCGAGCCGATACTCAAGGAAACACTGGAAACCTGTCGTCGTTTGGCTCAGACAACCCCTCTGATATATAATCCTTATGTGGCTGTGGTACTTTTCAATATGGGCAACCTGTCCTTTCAGCAACAGCGGTTTGCCGAATGTGAGACATATTTTAAAGAGTCACAAGAAGTGTATAAGTTATTAGAAAAGACACGTCCTCATGTTTACGACACTCAAATCGCCAACATTCAAAAGATTCTGGAGTATCTGAAAATACTGCTGAAACGATAGCAAATGCACCCAACGAGGACGGCTTTCGTGACCGGTGAGGACGGCTTTCGTGACTGGCGAGGATGGCTTTCGAGGCTTGTGAAACGGCACTTCGTCAATGGTAAAGTGGCACTTCGTCAATGGTAAAGTGGTACTTTGTCAATGGTAAAGTGGCACTTTATCGTAAAGAATGTGGTACTTTGCCGCAAAGAATGTGGTACTTTGTCGGCAAAAATGTGGCGCTTCAACGAGCAGAGCGGAGTTTTTCGGCTATTCCCCTCATTTTGGGGAGTAAAATCTTCTGTAACCCTGATTCGCAAAGGGATTGGAGGCATGAGGGGGATGCGCCTGATCCCCCTCATAACCCCAACATATCCCCCTCCTTTTTGGGCACGATCCCTCTCATTCGATTTTCTGCACAAGTCTCTTGCTGTCAAGCGGATTGCCAAATTATTTTTCTTTTTCCTTTGTCGTTTAGGAAATAGTTTGTATCTTTGTGGCGTAAATATGTGTTACTATTGACTTTAGATTTAACGATGAAGCAGATAGCAGTTTTCCTTTTTTTGTTGTTGGTATGCGTCGAGGCCTTTTGCCAGAGTGAGCGTAGTAATGAGTTGTATGCCAAGGGCGTAGAACTGTATCAGGCAGGGAAGTACAAGGAGGCTATACCGCTGTTTGAAAGTGCTTTGGCATTGGACACTATAGAGATGGGGCCGGAAAAGTGCCGCAGGAAAAGTTGTGAGCCATGGGTGGCTTCGAGCTATTACAAGGCTGGCGACTTGGAGAAAGCTAAGAAGTGTCGTCGCTATGAATATGATTTGCCGACTATCGACCGGCGCTTGACGGTGGCAAGCGACTCGTTGTGCGACGAGGCTATGAAGTTGGTGGTGGCAGGCCGCGCTGGAGAAGCTGTTCCGTTGTTCGAAAAGATACGCGAGATGGAAATCGACGAAATGGGCGGTGAGTCGTTGCTGTCTGTCGGTACTACTTCGACGTTGAGTTTCGTCTATGCCTTCATCGGTGACAAAGAAAAGGCAGTGAAGGCTGCTCTTTCGGCTATTGAGACCAACGGGCGGCTTTATGGTGCCGATACTCGCAGTCAGGCGTTGTGGATGCAAAATGCTTGTAACGTGTTTTTGAATATTGGCGACATCAATCTCTATGATGCCATGCTCCGACAAATGCTGTCGTTTCTGGTGAGCATCGGCGAGGAGAACGATGAGTTGGCAGAAAAGATGCTGAATGAGTCGGGAGCACTTTATGACCAAGTGGGTGACTACGAAAAGAAAGATGCTCTTGATGCTTTTATGAAGCAGCGTATTAAGGATAGGTATGGTGCGGAAAGCATAGAGCTGCTCCGTTTTCTGACGAGCAGGCTGAGTTCGAATCTTAACCTGAAACGTTTCGATGTGGTGTTGTCGCAAGTTCAGGAGGTGGAGGATTTCGCCCTCCGTGTTGAAGGAGAAGAGGGCGATCATCGTATTATTGCAAAGAGTTTACGAGGTATAGCGTTGTTGGGCATGGGTCAGACCAAGGCAGCCGTTAAAGAGTTGCGCCAGTGCCTGAAACTGAGTAGAAAGAAAAACAACCCCGAAATCATTGCACCCATTATTTCCACGATTCTGATGGCGCAGAGTGTTTTGGGTAAAGAAGATAAACAGTTGCTGGAAGAGGCTGTGACTCTCTTAGACAATTTTACTCCTACGGATGACAACCTCTGGTCTTACGCAAGCTCTTCTGTTTCGTTAGCTGAGGCGTTAGCCATCAATCAGCGTTTTCACGAGGCTGCAATGATTGTCAATAGGAGTATGGAGGTCTATGAACGCCGGAACCAGTATGCCCCACTGTTCATGTCCTGTCTGATTTTGCTTTTAGACGGTCAGTATGTCCAAGCACGTCAGGCCAGTAGCAAGGGTTTGGAACTGCTTAACAAGGAGCTGAGCTATCAATATGCAGCTATGGCTGTCAATCAGTCGAAGGATAATATCAATGCCGCGTTAACGATGGTGGCTAACCTACAAGCACAAGAGGGGGGAGTATTTGCCGCTGATACTACTAAGTACTCGCTGGCCATGATTCAGCAGGACTTGCTGCAATCGAAACTTGCCATACTTGATCATCAGGATAGCATCGGTTCAGACGTTTTTATTTCCACGCTGGCAGAATATGCCCGTATAGCTTACGTTCAGACCAAGGACGAGGTGATGGGTGACAGTATATTACAGTATTATGGTCAGAAGATTCAAGATGTCTATGGTAAGGAGTCGCCCCGCTACTTGCTCATTCAGCAGATAAAGGAACACTGCGCCTTCGAGAAGACTTCGGAAGGACACCTGGCGGCTTTTCGGCTGACGCTGGTAAAAGAGGGTTCGGAAGAATACCAGGAGTTTCAGCGGCAATATGAAGAAGCCTTTGCCCTTTGGAAGGCCAACGGAGGAAAAGACCCCGATGAGGAAGGGTTGACGGCGAAAGACTATAAGAAATATGATCCGCCGTATCTGTGGAGACTGAATGAAGAGAACGCCCAGTCGGTGGCTGACTCATGCCTGATGGCGTTGCAATACTTGGAAAGCATTCTTCCGACAGCAAAATTTGCGAATGATACTCCTCCGTATTGGTATATGCGAGACCTGATAAAGACGTGGTGTGTAAGTATGGAAATCATGGGGCGTCAGGAAGAAGTCGTTCCCAACGTCAGAAAATGGCACGCTCTGTTGCGCGATACCGACGACCAAGTGCTGTTTACATTGTGTTGGGCGTGGCTATGCGGACGGGAAAGCGACTATGGTCTGCTGGAGCAGGAAGTGGCAGGAAACGACCTGAAGGACAGGGAAGTGTTACACGCGGCAGTCATGTTCAAGGCTTTGAAAGAGATGACTGACGTTTCGTCTTATGACTCCAAAAAATGGAGCGCGAAGACCAAGAAGGAACTGGACGAGACCATCCTTAAGATGCAAGCAACGGAGCAGTATCCTGATAGGCTGGCAGACAAGATGTTCATACATCGCAGCATGATATATTGGAAATATTATTGGAAACTCGACTTCAGCGACAAGCGTTATCTCAAGTCTGACTTTCTCAAAATCTATGAGTTGTTGGAGAAACATCCTGAACTGCAGGGCTATCGCGATGCTTATGAGGCTATGAACGTGCTCTGTGAAATCGCTGGAGATTATAGCTATGGAGATGATGCCTTGGTGGTAAAGGCAGACCAAATGCGTCAGGCCGTCAAACGGACATGTATCAAAGTCCAACAGCAGAAAGAGAAAGCCTATACGATAGCTCATTGGCCGCAATTCTTCTCATCAAACGTCTCCCTTCGTTTTTTGACCACTATTTCTTATAATGAGAAAGATCTGGAAGATCTGGAAGAGCGTATCCGTTATGCCTACATGCGTGAGAAAGCGACTCCTTTCTCGAACACTTCAGAACAATACGATGACGTCATGGCATCGTGGAATGAAATAAGAGAACTTCAGAAGAAATCTTTTTCTGACAGCAAGGCGCTAATGGATAAGATAGAAAAGTTGACAACGCAGGTTTGCCAATATCTTGATGACGAAAACGTCTCGGATACAATCCGCTCTTTGGCATACGACATTGCCCTTTTCGGAAAGGGATATCTGCTCAGGTCAGAGCAGCAACAGCGAAAAGTCATCTTGCAGTCAGGCAATCGTACCGTCTTACGCCAATATGACGAATATCTAAAACTTCAGCAGCAATTAGACAACAGTTCACTGTCTGATGAGGAGATAAAAGAACTGACCTCGAAGACACAAGAGATGTGGCAGAATTTGCGCTATGCCTCCAAAAGTTTTGATGATTACACCAAGACGATGGAGGCCAGTTGGAAGTCGGTAAGAGATGCTTTGGCTGCTGACGAGGTGGCTATTGAGTACCTTCGGTCGGGAGAACTACTGAACCCCTATTATGCTTTGATACTCAAAAGAGAATATACAGCTCCGCTCGTCGCTAAAGTGGGGTGGGAGACAAGATTTACCGAGCAGCCTGATTCGTTATATACCATAAGGGGGAAATACTCTACACCGTGGCCTTTCTACATTTCAAGGAAGGATAGGGAAGACATTCATCCTCTGGAGGGAGTAAAGCGTATTTTCGTGTCTCCGACGGGTGCGTTGCATCAACTCTCCTTAGAGTCTATGCGCAATCTCTTTACTGATAGTGTGATGTCTGACCAGTACCAGATATTCCGAGTGACCAGTACGAGAGAGTTGATGGAGAGAAAGCATGAGAAGAAGCAACTGAAGGCGATGCTCTATGGAGGAGTAAACTATCAGCTGGGTGCCGATGAGTGGGAAACACTTGCTCTGGAAAGGTCTTCCGACAAACCGCAGTATGCCATGCGCGACGTCCCAATGCTGAGCAGAGGTGCTGTAGAATCAGCCCTGCAACCATTGACGGGAACCGTGCAGGAGGTGGAGGACATCTCGAACGTGTTTGCTCAACAAAAAATGGATGCAGTATGTCTCATGGGAAGTAAGGCAACAGAAGACCATTTGAAAGCTTTAAGCGGCAGTAGTTATAATGTATTGCACATAGCAACTCATGGCTTCTATCAGTCGGAGCGTGATGCAAAAGATGTTATGGCCGTCACTTTTGCCCGTGATAAACGTACGGCTGAGGCAAATGCCTTGAGCCGTTCAGGACTCTTTATGGCTGGTGCTTCTGCTGTTTTCGATGAAACGCCGATACCATTCAATGTTGATGACGGAATCTTGACGGCCCTTGAGATTTCCCACCTTGACCTGACGAATATGAATATGGTTACGCTTTCAGCCTGTGAGACCGGACTGGGCGACATTACGGGTGATGGTGTCTTTGGCTTGCAGCGTGGTTTCAAGAAGGCTGGCGCTCAGAGCATTCTGATGTCGCTATGGAAAGTTGATGACGAGGCAACGTGTATGCTGATGACGGAATTCTACAAGAACTGGGTAGGACGGCAAATGACGAAGCACGACGCCTTGGAAACTGCCAAACGGACAGTGCGTAGCCACAAGGAGAAAGGATGGGACAATCCAAAGTATTGGGCGGCATTTATCTTGTTGGATGGACTGGACTAACGGCTCGCGGTCATTAGGAAGACCATTGAAAAGTAATGCTGTAATGTAAGAAATTTACCTTTCCCCTTTGTCGTTTAGGAAATAGTTCGTATCTTTGTGGCGTAAATGTGTGTTATGAATTTTTTTAAGTCGATAAAAAAATACGCAAAGCTGGATCTGAACTTTCTGGCTTCTAAGTATTTGGTGCTACAAATTGTAGGGGCTTTTTTTAGGCGATGGCCGTTCATTGTTATATTCTTGATACCTTTTATTGCCCAACTCATATTCCATTGCATTCACGATCATTGGTATCACTTTGTTTACCTGACATTGGCAGCTATACTCCTCATTTCGGTTTGCAATACGCTGACGAATGTCTTTAATCTGAAAAAGAATGAGAATGGTATTACCTGGTGTCAGATTTTCATCCTGATTGTCATCGGATGTTGGATAGTTGGTACCATGATTATCTTCGATGTGAAGCAGCATCCTCGGTTGGCAACTGCAATTGGAGTGGGAGGTTCGATGGTCGGCTGGATTTTCCAAGATACGATTAAGGGCGTGGTAGCTTTTATCCATCTGCGCTTGAACGGCCTGCTGCAGATTGATGACTGGATTATGGTGCCTAAGTATGAGGTTGATGGCGAGGTAAGGCGCGTGACGCTGACCACAGTCACTCTCTCGAACTGGGATACGACGACTTCGTCCATTCCTATTAGTGCGCTTCATGGCGACCATTTCAAGAACTTGAAGAAGATGATGGACGGAAAGACATACGGACGCCAGATGCTTCAGACGTTCATTTTCGATACGGGGTGGATTTATAACCTGTCAGAGGAAGAGGCAGAAAAGCTGAAACAGTCTGCCGACATTATGAGCTACTTGCCTGAAGAAGAGGTGAAGGCAGGTGCCACCAATGCGCACCTTTTCCGTATCTATCTGTTCCACTGGCTGATGAACCACCCCCATGTCTCTCAGCAGCCGCGTCTGATAGTTCGCTGGCTGGAGCAGAGAGAATGTGGCATGCCGTTGCAGGTGTATGCCTTTATCATCGATAGTTCATTGGCTGCTTTCGAGCGACAGCAGTCGCTCATCATTGAACATATTCTGCAAATGCAGGAGGCGTTCGGTCTCAAACTATATCAGAGTCCGTCAGCATACGACGTCAGCAACAGTAATATTCACTTGACCGCCAAAGCGGCTACTTATAGATACGGGGAGGAGTTGTAAGCTATGAGCAGGATAGAAGAGAAGCCTTTCGGCATGTTGAGGAAGAGTGACGGGCAGCCTTTCAGCGAAGAAACGGTGAAGAACTGGTATATCGCTCGTTCTTTTGTTTTGGAGCAATTGGCAAAGGTGGAAGAGAAAATAGCAATCACTCCCAATAGCAATAAGCATCTGCATGTGGTGGTAAGAGGGGATCATGCACGCATGCTGGCTATTGTCCGGCAAGTGGCGCTGTTTGCTCACTATGTCAACTTTGATGAAGAAAACGAGGACGTGACGAAGAAGAACCGAACGGTGATAACGATCGTTAGTCACGATCCAGATATTCGGGAAAAGCTGATGGCTGAGGAGTATCTGTGTAATCTGCCGAAATACTGTGCCTTCAAGTATAACGATTCCTATACGCTGAATATGGACTCGTTTATTGACATCGAGATACATGTGGTGAAGGACTATCCGGAGGATTCCCAAGAGGCAGCCCTGCTTTCTGTCTGTCAGGAAATGGTGGACACCTATTGGTACAAGAGACAGCAAGAGCATTTCGATGCGATTGACACCCGCATGGCCTTCTTCACTGATAAGGTGTATCATATTGGAGAGACAATAGATAATCTGCCGTCAGAAGATATCCATTGCGCCAAACGCTATGCTATGGCGCTGAAAGTATTCCGTCATCAGAAGTTGACTATAACCCCTGAGAATATTTTCAGTGATAATGACAGTCAGGCAGTCATAAGAGAAAAGATGTCGAATATATTTTGTTCCGACTGTTTTAAATCCAGACAAAGGTCTGTTATGGCTTATTCGGAGGAGAAGAAAAGAAACGGGGAACAGGTGAAACGCTTGGATGACTTGTGGGAAGACATGAACAACGCCCTTTCAAGGAGCGAACATGCACGCTGGGTGGTAGAGAAACTTATCATGGGCTATAGTCCGTTAAGCAGTCAGCAGCGTATGAGGGATGAAGACTTGTCATACGACGCGCAGAAGAGGACTCAATATCGTAAGAAGTTGAAACGAGACATTCGACAACTTGCACATATCGACCTCTGTTCCTACAGAGACCTTCGGCGCATCAATCCCGACAATATGAAGTACGACAGTTTCCTGATGCTTGCCATCCCCAGGATTCTTGAAAGGATGAAACGAGAAGGAGAAAGCTGAAAAAGATAATAGTTTTGTCGAACAAAATAATTAGAATTGCTTATGAAAAAGTTGGTGTTATTGTGTTTAGTATTCTGTGCTATGACTGCTTTTGCACAGAAGGTTGAGATGGACAAGGAGTTGACTTCGCTGGTTGATGCGGTCAAGATTCTGAGAACTCCTGGTGAGGGAAGCTACAACAAGGCCAAGCAATTGCTGATGGCAGACACAAAATGGACTCCGATGAATGAGACCGGCGACCTACAGCCGACGGAATGCCGACCATCGGAGACACCGGGCTTTAAGTTGAACAGGATGATGACGAGCATCGGCAAGGAGAGGAAGCACGTCGTTACAAAAAGCGACATGCTGAATGGTGAGGACGCACGCTACAGTTATTCACTTTATGAGCGTTCACTGAAGAAAGGGAAGTCGGCTACTTACAGTCTGAAGAACAGAAAGGGTAAGCAAACGATAGTGTTGGTGCCCTATTCAGAGAAGAAGGGAAGTCTGACTCTAAAGGTAAATGGCAAGAAACCGACTGTTGCTGAGCAGGAAGATGGTACATTGGTGTGTGCTTTCAATGCTACGGGAAAGGAACTCTCATTGTCAGTTTCCAATCAGAGTGGTGCTCCGCTTTCGTTTGTAATTCTGAATTATAACAGTAGGAAATGATGAAAAGACTGTGGTTTCTTCTATGCTGCATGGCAGCAACGGTTTGCGTCACTGCTCAGAACGCCGGAACATGCTCCGACGATGATTTCCGTTACCTGATGAACAATCTTGTGACGAAGGGCAATCATTTTTATGAGCTGAGTGACAGGCGTGGTGTCATGCAGATGCTGGACTCCATCAATTCTTGTATCCAACAGCGTAGCCAGCATGGGAATCTTTCTGAAATGGACTCTTTGGAGTATAGGGCAGACTGGTATAAGCTCAGTGGCAGCTATCACTACGAGAACAGTTATTATGACAGTACGTCCCATGTCAAAGCCCATGAATGCTATCAAGAGGCATTGAAAATTTACAAGCAGGCATTCTCCTCGGAAACGGATTTGCAGAAAGTGCCGATGATACATCGTGAATTGGCACTGCTCTGTTACAAAGAGAAAAACTATCCGGAAGCCTATCGCTATACGAAACTGGCATACGACGCTTTTGAACAAGCCGTTCTGCGACAGGATATTGATGAAGACGATGCAGACTATCTGATGATACAGACGCAATTGGCCATGTGCTTAGCTCGTATGGGCAACACGAAGGAAGCCTTGGTTCTAATGGAGCGGCTGCAAAACAGGTATAAGGATAACGAAGAGCAATATGCTGAAGCGCTGCGCAAGAAGGCTAAAATCCTGATGTTGCAGGAGGAAGAAGGCGGCACGGGAAACCGCAGCGTGGCATTGGACTGCTATAAGCAGTTCTTTGCTTCCAAGAAGCAAGATGCTCTGGCTCATTTCATGGGCATGAACTCTGCTCAACGTGAGCAATACTGGATGCGAGTACGTCCGTTTGTCGTTGATTGCTACCGTTTGGAGGATGCCGATGCAGGCTTTCTTTATGATGTGACTCTGTTTGCCAAAGGGCTGCTGCTGCAATTGGACAGTGCCGGAGGTATGCGTCAGCCCATTCATGCTACATGGCAGATGGTGCAAGAGAAGTTGCAGCCTGATGCTTGTGCCATAGAGTTCGTTCAGTATGAGAAATACGGACAACAGCAGATGGGTGCTTTGGTGTTGAAGAAAACCGGTGAACCAGTATTTGTGAAGATGGCTTCTCCGGACAGCGTTTGGAAATATAAGATAGGAGATGATACCGTAGAAGAAAGACTGAGTGGCACCGGGCGTAGTAGCTTTAAAGCCATCAACAGGGTATATAATGACTCTTTGGGATTCTGGCAGAAAATTTGGAACAACGAGTTACTTTCAGTTATAGAGCCCGTAAAGAAGGTCTATTTCGCTCCAGACGGCTATGTGCATCGCATTGCTATTGAATATATGTTCCCCAAAGCTTATCTCCCCAAGCGATTGCTCCGTCTTTCTTCAACCCGTAGGCTGTTAGAGCCTGTCGTGTCGCTGACAGCACAAAGTGCTTTGGTGATAGGAGACGTCAGGTATGACGATAAGACTCCCCAAAAAGCAGGTGACAACGACGCCTTGGCTTATAAGACGATGAGTGGAATTGCATTTCCGGAAATATCAGACTCCAGAAAAGAGTTAGACTCCATCCTTTTCGTCCGTCATCATCCGTCAGACCTGTTGCTGACGGCAGATGAAGCCACAGAAAATGAGCTGAGAGACCAGTGTGGGAAGTATTCTATCGTACATCTCTCGACACATGGAAAACTTCTGGCAAAGGATATCCCTTACGGTACGGATCTGAAGACTTGTCTGACGGATGAATCTCTTTCAGAGAACATCGTAGCTCTTGCCGGTGTCAATGTGGCATTGAGGGATGAGCATTTCAATCCTGACCAGACACATGACGGTTTGCTGTCAGCCAAGGAGATGGCATCGTTGGACATGAGCAACACTCAGCTGGTCGTATTGGCATGTTGTGAAACTGGGTTGGGACAGATAACTGCTGATGGTGTCTATGGCATTCAGCGTGGTTTGAAGAATGCCGGTGCAGGAATGATTGTTATGTCACTATGGGAAGCCACCAGTGATACAACGACATCGTTTATGATAGCTTTCCATCGAAAGTTAAAAGAAGGCATGGCTGTCGGTGAGGCCTTTTGGCAAACTCGTGACGCGATGTGGCAGAGCAGTGACGAGTCAGAACAAGAGCCTTGCTATTGGAATGTGTTTATATTGATAGACGCCTTGGAATAAAATAAAGAGAGTCTAACAAAAAAATAGAGGGATGCCGTTCAAAGCATCCCTCTTTGCATAATACCATACGAATATGTATATGCTAAATTAGTTGGTACCCATACAGTATCTGTTATAGACACGGCCCAGGTTCTTAATCTTGATGATAAATACACCTGTCCAACGCGGAGTGAAGCTAACCAGACAGTCATCACCATAAGAGTTGTCATAGGTAATCAGGTTGCCATTCTCGTCGTAAACATACAGGTCGAGGTCTGTGTCACCATCACCGCTGACAGCAACATAAGCAGGCTCACCAGCACGGAAGGTAATTCTCCAGATGTCGGTGCAATTGCCGTTAACAGAATCACAAACTCTGCGTGGGCCACCAGTGGCACCTCTTGTGCTCTTCTCAGCATCCTTAATCAGGGCCAGCAGGGTCTTGTCGCCATCAGCAAACTTGGTGGCATCAGCAAGGATCTGTGCTTCGTTTAAAGAAATCTGGTCTTTCTTCGTAATGCCAGTTGCGGGAGCTGTTCCTTCCTGAGTCTTAGCAGCCTGATCCTTAGCATCGGTAACACCCAACTGCTTGTAAATCAGCACAGCCTGAATCAGGGGAAGAGCGTCTTTCTTCTCGTAGCCGTACTTTACCAGCTTGCCGGCCATGTCGAGCAACTCTGCCTGCTGGGGATTTTCCTTACCGGTTACTTCTGCTGCGGGTTGTGCCTGCTGAGCAAAGGCAGATACTGAGAGTAACATTGCAGCGCTTAATACTAATTGTTTGAGAAACATAGTAATTTTAAATTTTTAGTTGCCTATTGCCTCCCAGATTCAGCATTACTTATTTTTTTGGTTGTAAGGAGACTTTTGCATCTGAGCAAATACAACCTCATTTGTTTTCCTCTGCAAAAATACATAATTTTTCTTTCCTTATATACAAAAAGACTGTTTTTTTTGTTTTTTTTGCTAAAAAATATGGATGATTTAGGAAATAATGAGTAAATTTGCCACAATTATTACCTATATAATATATATGAGGAATCAAATACTAATCATTGGAAACCATCCTATCCGCACAAATTTGGCAGAACAATACCACCAACGAGGCGACGAAGTGACATTTCTGCCGGATGCTGATACTCTTACTGCTCAGACATTGGCCTCCATCAGTGAGATTGTCCTTCTGGCCGATGATGAGAAGACGATGGAAGAGGCAGACAATGAGGTTATGTGTGTTTTGCGCAAAATTGCGGAGTGGTACGCTCCAGACAGTCGGCATAGTAAGCGGCTGCTGTGTCACCTCTTGTTGAGAAGCCAGTCGCTACTTCACATGATTCGCCTGGAAGGATTCTGTAAAGAGATAGAGGAAAAGCTGGAGGTGAATCCTTTTACCATCGAAGACCAGTGGAGTCAGAATGTTTCCTTGCATCTCGACAGAGAACCGATCACTAAGCAGTCAGACAAGACTGTCCATCTTGTTCTTTTTGGTATGTCGCAAGTGGCAGAACAGGTGGCTATCAATGCAGCTCACGTGTGCCACTTCCCCAACTATTTGCAGCAAGGTCACCAGTTGCGTACTCGTATTACCGTTATCGATGATGAGGCGATAGAGAAAAGCAACGAGTGGATACAACGATACAAGCATCTGTTTGATAATAGCTATTACCGTTTTATCGATACCCGTCAGCGTCCTGCTGTTATTGAGGTCAGCCGTCCCATGTATCAGGAACGTGAAGATTTCGTCGATGTTGAATGGGAATTCGTGTCTGCATCGCCTTACGACAGATTGGTAAGAGAAAAACTGACTCAGTGGTCGATGAGTCAGTTGCAGTTGTTATCCATCGTTTTTGCCAATCAGACCAACGATGTTCTTAACGATGCCTTGCATCTTCCTGCAGCCGTCGTTGATGCCAAAGTGCCTGTTTATGTGTATATGCGTAACGATGATGCTTATTGTCAGATGAGACATTCGGATAATACCCCTTGTCTGCATCCTTTCGGGATGGTTTCCCGAGGCTATGACGTGAACATTCCTTTGGTGAAGATGGCAAAGACTGTGAACTATATCTACGATCGCTGTTACGAAGAGAACGACAAGGACTGGAACGGACACCTGCGCTTTGCGGTGGAGATAGACGCAGAGAAGAGAGATTCGTTGTGGACCAGGATGTCTGGTGCCAAGCGCATGTCGAATATTTATAATGCCATGACTATTGGAGTGAAGATGCGCTCTATGGGCTTCCAGGATGACGAATGGGATAAAGTCTATGATATGTCTCAGGAAGAAATGGAAACCCTTGCTGAGGTGGAGCACAACCGATGGAGTGTGGAAGAACTCATTCTTGGATGGCGTCCCTGCAACGATGAAGAACAGCGTGCAGTCGAGGCCGACGTTACGATGAAGGAGCAGTTCAAAAAACGTAAGATACATTACGATTTGCGGGCTTATAACGACCTGCGTCCTGATGGTACAGGAAGACCAGTGCAGGTATATGACCGATGCCTGTCAGCATGTATTCCTTTAATCGCCAAAGAAAGTAAAGGAGGTGAACGATGAATGAGAAAACCTATTACTCGCTACGGCTTTTAGGCTCCAACGCCTTCCATTCGAAGGATGATGTACTGAAAACCACCAATCAGGTGTTGAATATCGGCGAGACGGCAGATTGCGAGATACGTTTTGAACAAGGGCAGTATGAGCCGGAGCGCTATGCCACTATTGTAGAGAATGAAGATGGAAAGAGCTGGCGGCTGATACAACGTTCAGAATACGTAAAAGCACAGATTGCAGGTTCTGGCGACTTTGGCTATGTTCATCAGTTGAAGGACGGCGATGTCATCAGCTTTGATGGGCAAGACATGGAATTAGAGTTCCACATTCACCACGATAGCAATTACGGTGCGCTGGGCGTTGTCATAGAGCAGAAGACCAACCTGAAGCTGTTGTATTTTGTCATTGGCATCGTTGCCATGATAGCTGTTGCTTTTGCCTTCTTCCGCTCAGGAGACATCTCCTATGATAAGATCAAGGAATATGATTCTTCCGTTTATCTTCTCCAGGTTGATTCCGTTCAGTGGATAGCTGTCGCTCATGGTGATACTACCCTGGTAAGGCCTACTCTAAACACACAGGGAACGGGAGCCGTAGGAACGGCGTTTCTTACCACCGACAATAAGTTGGTTACCGCTCGTCATTGCATAGAATACTGGATAGGCGAGGATATCGATGAGATGCCGAAGACTCGTGCTCCCGATGATGTTAGGACGTGGGCTGTACTGGCAGAGACTTATATGTACAATAAAGATCCTGAAAATGACTCCATACAGATGCTCCGTGTCTATTTCTCAGTATGCAAGTCCAATGACAGGGAACATCCCGTGTTCTCTTTTTCCTCTACCGACCCTTGTGTACACATCAACCGTGATCACGATGGCTTTTTGGAGTTTGGCGACTATGACAATGTCTATGTATGGCGGACTGTTCATCCTACTCCAGATGCAGCAGAGAGAGAACTGGGCGACATCGTATATATCGATGTAGATAAAAAGGGAGCCATTGCCTTGGCAGATTCTGCGACCATCTCCTCACTGACGCAGTCTTCCGCTGTGGCTGTCCTTGGTTTTCCACGTAATTTGAAGGAGATAAAGTGCAAGTTTAGTTCTGGTCGCATCGCAGAAGACCGTAGCGACACTACTGGTGTCAATCCAAACATTCAGTTTGATGCCAATATTACTCATGGATTCTCTGGCGGGCCCCTGTTTATTCGTAAGGGAAACACGTATTTTGCCGCTGGTGTCGTGTCAAAGATTGATACTGAGAATGGCATATACAAGAAAGCCGTTCCCGTTACAGAGATAGATAACATGATATCAAGAGAAAAAGAAAGGAAAGGAGGCAACCAATGACCGACAAGACAACGATACGCTCCATAGCAGGCTATAGTAATGAGCAGGCACTATGGACGCTGCTGGTCGACATGACAGCATCAACGGCAGGACAATCAGGACAGTGGATTGTTCCATCACCAGAAACCGTCATTGTCGATGGTGACCATTTCTTGCTCGATGCCACCCATGAGCCCACAGCCGAGTTTTTCCCACCCGAAGGGATAAGCCCCTTTGAGGAGCAGGGGTTCGTTTGGTCGTTAGGAGCTCTGGTGTGTTACGCATCGTCAGGCCATTATGTCTTTGGCGGTCACGGTGGCACATACCAGAAGCGTCACCCCAAGACAGCCCTGCCTACTTTGCGAAAAGAACATTCGGCATTGACAGCTGTGGTAAAACGCTGCCTATGCTATACTCCGGCACAGCGCATCAGCGTTCGTGAACTGCACGACATTGCTGTTGACTCACTGACACGCAATACCCAGAAGAGTAGGGTAAAACGTATCGTTCCTACAGGGGCTGAATCTTCTCAGTCAGCCTATGCTGACGATGTCTGGCCAGAAACCATGCGATAAAAGATGTGTCAAACTCTACCCCCATTTTGATAAACAATTAATACTTCATCACAATAAACCTATGGCAACACAGCAGTACGATATCTTTATCAGCTACCGCCGTACCGGTGGTGCACAGTATGCTCGCATCCTGCAGCTTATGCTGACACAAAGAGGCTACAAGGTGTTCTTGGACTACGACGAGCTCACCGACGGTGTCTTTGGCGACCATATCAAAGACGCTATCCATAAAGCCCCCGTTTTTATGCTTGTACTCTCGGCAGGTTCCATGGCGCGGTGCGTCAACGAGTCCGATTGGGTGCGTCAGGAAATCATGTTAGCTTTAGAGCAGGGGAAACATATAGTGCCCGTTAATCCCGACAATAGTTTTGACGGCTTTCCTGAAGATACCGACGGTCATGTCTTTCCGGCAGTGATAAAGGAGAAAGTCGGTTCCCTTCAATACTCAGAGATCGGCTTCGGACAGACCCTTGGCATCACTATCGACCTGATGATTAAGAACCGCCTGGTACCCACCTTGGGAATACGAAATGTTTCCGATCATGTTGATGCAGATTTTGACGCAGCAAAAGAGTCGCTCCGCAAGATGGATGCCCATCATAAACGAATGCGAAGGTTAGGCATTGTTGGCGTTGTTGGTGTTATCCTGATAGTGCTTGCTACCTGTCTTCTCTTTTGGCGGCATCAGCTTATCCGAGAGCAAGATGAAAAAGAATTGGCTGCTCTTGAAGCAATGCGAATGGAATTGCAGGAAAAATATAAGACCTTTGGTCTGCAGCTTTCGTCAGGGCTTAGCATGTCGCAGATGAATACCATCGATACGCTGCTCCTCAATATGGTTCCTGTGCGCCCCGACACTTTGTGGATGAGTCAGTTCGAATTTTCCGTAGGACAATGGTTCGGTATTAAAGGAGAACCTTATGACGATGCTCAGAAAAACATGCCGATGAACAATGTTTCGTTCGGAGAGGTGCTTCTGTTCCTGAGCGATGTCGGTGATATGACAAATCTCAACATTACGCTTCCTTCAGCAGATGAATGGGAATATGCAGCACGAGGTGGCTCTTTCCATGAAACGACCACCTATGTAGGAAGCAATACCCCTGACGCTGTAGCATGGTATAAAGATAATGCCAATGGGCATGCTCACCCCAGCGATGGGCAGCAAGGAAAGGAACCAAATACACTGGACCTTTATGACATGAGTGGCAATGTCAGCGAGTGGTGTAACACCCCTTACGGAGAGAACGGATTATATACGGTCTGCGGAGGAAATTACCTGTCTTCAGCTTCGGAAGTAACAACAGTCTCACGCAAAGGTATGGATGCTAATTCCAAAGAGCCGACAGTGGGTTTCCGTATCGTCATTAAGAAACAATAACCATCAAAATTTACAATTATGAAATACATTATTCTATCATTCTTTTCCATACTGTGTTCACTGAACATCTATGCCCAAGAAACTACGGATGAAAGTCTGAAGATTGATGCGGCATTTGACGCTTGTATAGCAATGCGCGATGCTGTTGCAGCCAACGACACAACAGCTCTTCTCCAATCAGCAAAAGAGTTGAAGGAAGCAGGCGCTATGGATTTCCATGCCCTCCGGTGTAAGGACGATTCCGTATCTTCTCTCAATGGACATCTTGTATTCGACGAAGCTTTTGCTGACAGTCTTGCTGCAGGTAAGTCAGTCTATGACAAAGCCGACGAAATGAGTCGTACCAGAACCCATCGTGGTCAGACCGCTAATGGCAGTATCCTCACGAAGACGTGTTTTGTCAAGGCAGGCAAGAGCACAAAATACAACTTCTTCTCAAAAGGACATCAAGAACTCGCTGTCGTGGCAGAAAATGGTGGCCTCGTTACGATGAGGATTCACGTTACCAACAGTGCTGGACTCGATGTGCGCCACGACGACACGAAATCTGTCAAGAGAGGCCTTCCCCAGCGCAAGACCTCCTTTGAGTTGCCTACCGACCGCCGCAATACCGTTGAGTTGGAAGTCGTCAACTGCGGCAAGAAGGATATTAGCTTCGTGGTGATTAGTAACTGAAATCGTTAAATCATAGATTAAATGAAAAACAGATTAATATTATTACTTTTTTCATTCGTAGCACTTCTTAGTTATGCTCAGACTAAACAGCAGGCTGATAGTTTGCATCAACAGGGTAGGGCATATCTGAACGAGGGAAAGATTGCCGAAAGTCGGGAGTGTACGCGTCAGGCAATGGAGATGAGAAAGACGCTGCTGGGTGAGGTGAGTGAGGACTATATTACCTCACTTAACAACTATGCTCTGACATTTTGTATGGAGGAGAACTATGCAAAAGCTGTAGAACTGCAGGAACAGGTGCTGTCGTTGTGTGGAAGGCTGAAACAGCCACATAAGAATATTGGGATGTTCATAACAAATATGGGGCGTTACTATTATCTCAATGGTAATAAGGTGAATGCTGCAAAAATGTGGGAACAGGCTCTTCCGATGGTTGAAAAATTCAGTGAAATCTATGAGTTCCTGTTGAATAGTCTTGGTTCTATATACAGTGATGCTGACGACCAACAAGGTCTAAGCCGTATCTTGGCTCTGATGGAAGAACATAATGAACATGAGCTGACAAAACCCTGTGATGAACCGAAATGTATGCTTGACAGGGCATTGTATTATTCTTCTGCCGGTAATCAGGCTAAGGCTAATGAGTGTTTTCATAATGTTATGGACATGCCGATGGATGACGAGATGCGGATTAAGGTATTTGAATCCTATGCTCACTATAAGGCGATGACGGAACGAGACAGGCTCACTGGAGCTGAATACCAGTTTCAGGCGGCAATGCTGAGAAAAAATACAAAAGGAGAAGATGCAGAATACGCTAAAAGTATATTTAACGCGGGATTGTTTTATTCTTTTGCTATGACAGATGATAGTTTTCGGAAAGCTATCACATGTTATGACCAGGCACATGACGTGTTTGAGAAATTGAACAATGCTCCTATGATTGCCAAATGCCAGCAAATGAAGGGCAATGCTTTTAGTGGACTTAAGGAATATGAAAAAGCGAAAGAGTGTTATGCTCGCGCATTGGTTTATTACGAAACCAATGACAAAGAAAGTCGCGATTACCCTAAAATGATCGAACGCGTGGCAGCGATGGAGAAATTCAATAAGGAGTATGATGCATCAATAACTCACTATCGACAGGCGATGCAACTCTATGAGCAGCGTGGCATGATGGAGGAGTATGCCAATGCAGAAAATGGGTTGAAAATGTGTTATGCTTATGCAGGACGAAGTATGAGTGAAGCGACAGATAACAGAAATCAGGATGCTATTAAAGCAGCAGAAAGAGAAAAACTGGATAAGTTGATCAATGATGAAAAAGCAATCTAGAACTTACACGTACTTATCTTGGCAAGTTGATGTATGCGCGTTCGTTAGGAACTATTGCTGGTTGCTATTTCTTGAAGGAGGAATATGGAGATGCTGTGGATTACTATCGGCAATACGTTCATGCTATTCGCGAGGCGGTTAGAGAGGAATTTCGCATGGAAAGCGAGACAGAGCGCATGCATACGTGGCAGGAGGAAATGTCTAACATTTCTCAGTTACAAGAATTACTGGTAACATTGCCTGACACGTTGTTGCAATATAAAAATGATTTAACGTCAATCGTGTATGATGCAGAACTCTTATCTAAAGGCATTCTACTGAACTCATCTATAGAATTCGAAAAACTCTTGAACGACAAGAATGATCAGCGCTTATTGGAAATATATCAAAAGACGAAGTCTAATAGGAATGAGATAGAACGGCTGAGAATGGAGGGGAATTCAGAATCGGATTTGGAGAAGATTCTGAAACTTACTCAGGAGAACCAGCGTCTGCAAATCCAGTTGAATAAAGATGTCCAGGAAATGGAGGATTTTACACAGTACATATCTTATGATTGGAAGGACGTGCAGAATGGGCTGAAAGACAGCGATGTGAGCATAGAGTTTGTATCTGTTAATTTGTCTTTTGGCAAGACAGACTCGCACATGGTCGCCCTTTTGTTGACAAAGAATATGTCACATCCTGAAGCTGTAGTGCTTTGGGCTGAAGATGGTTTGAAGCAGAATGCTCTGTTAGCACAGGATAGTAATATGTTTGTTAAACCTGAGGCAGGGAAGATTGTCTGGGGAAGGCTCGCACCCTATCTGCAAGGTAAGAAGAGAATATTCTTTTCTGCCGATGGTATCTTGAATAACATAGGTATAGAGTATTTGTTGTTTGATGGGAAACCTATTTCTGAGCAGTTCGAGGTTTATCGATTGTCGTCAACGAAAGAACTCTGCTATCAACATCGTTCTGTCAAATTGGAGAAGGCTGTGTTGTTTGGTGATATTAATTATAATCAAGATGCTACGCAATCTATAGACACTCAACGCTCTTTGGCATCCTTGCGTGGTGCTGGAGAAATTGCCAGTTTTGCAGAATTGAAGAATACTCGTCGTGAGGTGGATGACATACATTCTATCTTAATAAATAGCGGTATGAGAGACGTTCCTCAACTATGCGACACAGAAGCCAGCAAGTCTGCATTTATGTCATTGACCGACAGCCGAGTAAATGTTCTGCATGTGGCAACTCATGGTATGTATATGGACGTGAAACAATCGACGGATGCTGAATCCATGCAAAATAGTATGTTGGTGTTTGCCGGAGCAAATCTTGATGACAATTCGTTTGTTACTGCTGCAGATATAGCATCTATGAATCTGCGTCAGTGCGACCTTGCTGTCCTTTCTGCCTGTGAGACCGGCTTAGGAAAGTTGGGGGGCGATGGCGTGTTTGGGTTGCAGCGTGGTTTTAAAAATGCAGGGGTTCACACCCTTCTTATGAGTCTAAAAAAGGTTTACGACGCTTCGACAGCCGACTTGATGATTAGTTTTTACAGGCATCTGATGAGCGGAGCGACGAAACGTGAGGCTTTGGTAAAGGCACAACAGGATATCCGAAGTAAAGGATATAACGATCCGAAGTATTGGGCGGTGTTTATCTTGCTGGATGCGTATTGAATAAAGAATATAAAGTATCTATAACGATGAAGAAAGAAGATTATATTCCGCAGCCGATTGACACAACGGATGTTGTGCTGCCAAAGGAGCTGATAGAATTAGGCGAGGTCATTGCCAAGAATGTACATGAGGTATGGGCGGCGGGAAGAGTCAAGGATGGCTGGACGTACGGCATGGTGCGTGATGACGTCAAGAAGACACATCCTTGTCTCATCCCCTATGAGGAGCTCACAGAGACGGAAAAAGACTACGACCGCCGAACGGCGCTGCAGTCGCTACGCCTCATGGTAAAGCTCGGCTTCAAAATATCCATTTAGCGCCGATGGTCGGATTCCAGAAGAAGGTCTTCGAACTCGTGGGCTTCTGGTTATAGACGAAGTTGTTGGAGAATTCCCATTCTGTGCCGAGGCTGAAGTGCTCTGTGAAGTTATACCACAGCTGGGGCTCGGAGAGGATGACTAGGCAGCCGTGGCCGTTGGAGGCTTTCTCGCCGCGCCAGAAGTCGATGAAGCCGGTGAAGGAGAGTTTGCGGTTGAAGAAGTGCAGTCCCCAGACGCCTGTCAGCTGTGCGCTGGCATAGCTGTGTGTGTTGGCATAGCTCTTGAAGAACTGCTTGTACATCACCTGTACGCTCCACGTCTTGGAGAAGTCGGCGGTATGACCATTCCATGCAGGACCTATCAGTGCTGCCTGTTGGAAGCTGCCTGTGCGGCTGAGGCCACCGTCGTACTCGATATGGGCGGCGAAGGGCGACTGTTTGCCGAGGTTGAACTCGCGTGAAATCTCCGTGTAGGCATCTTCCACGAAGTGGCGACTCATGTCAATATCGACGAAGTAGTACCACGAGCCCCAGGGGTCAGCCTTGAATTGCTCGAGTGTGACAGTCACTTTCGAGCGACCAGCTTCCTCGCCTGTGTAGATATTGCGACCGAAGTCGTAGTGCAGCTGGATGTTTTGTGCACTGATGGTCGTAGCGAGTGCCACGAATGCGAAAGAAAGGACAGTTCTAAGCATTTTTTTCATAATCGTTAATTGTTTTTGTTTAATAAATATGAATGATAGGTTTCTATTGCTGTGTTAATAGTTGTGTCATGATGGCAGCTGCCTGTTCCGGTGCATTGCCATCGCCCAACAGGTTGCGTATCTCCGTGTAGTCGCTGAGCATCTTTTCGCGCTTGCTGCCGCCAGGGAGAATCTGCTCCAGCTCATGGCGAATGTTGTCCACGGAGAAGTCGTCAGCGATGAGCTCACAGACCACCTCGCGGTCGGCGATGAGGTTAACCAGCGACACGTATTTTACTTTCAGGAAGTGACGTTTCAGGAATCCGAAGAACTTAGCCATCTTGGTATTGTAACATACTACCTGAGGAACGCCAAACATACACGTCTCCAAGGTCGCTGTGCCACTTGTCACTAACGCTGCCGTCGCATGGTGCAGCAGTTGGAAGGTCTGTCCGGCGCGCAGCACCGTCACCTGATAGCCTTCGGTAAACTGCTGATAGTATTCGTGTTCAATGGCGGGCGCACCTGCGACGACTATCTGATAGCGGTCGGTCAGATGCCTCGTCGCTTCCAGCATCGCTGGCAGGTTGTCCTTGATCTCCTGCTGTCGGCTGCCGCAGAGAAGGGCGATGAGCGATTTACCCCCAGTTTCTCCTTCAAGGAGGGAAGAAAGGTCATCCTCGCACCCCTCCCTTCCCGACTCCAAGAAGCTATCGACCTCTGCTTTGGTGGGGTTGCCGACGTAGTGGATAGGGTAGTGGTGCTTCTTCTCGAAGAAGTCGATCTCGAAGGGCAGTATGCTGAACAGCTCGTCGATGTCGCGCTTGATGTTCTTGATGCGGTGCTCCTTCCACGCCCAAATCTTCGGAGCGATGTAGTAATAGACCTTAGGACCCTTGCCTTTGAGGAATTTCGCTATCTTGAGGTTGAAGCCAGGATAATCTACCAAGATGACGGCGTCGGGCTTCCACTGGAGGATGTCCTCTTCGCAGAAGCGCATGTTCCTTAATATGGTGCGAAGGTGCATCACTACGGGGATAAACCCCATGTATGCCAGTTCGCGATAGTGCTTGACCATCGTGCCACCCTCTGCTGCCATGGCATCGCCGCCGAAGAATCGGAATTCGGCTTCAGCGTCGTGTCGTTTGAGCGCTGCCATGAGGTGTGAGGCGTGCAGGTCGCCCGATGCTTCTCCTGCTATGAGATAGTATTTCATTTGTTTAGATTTTTAAAACACAGAGGTTCTTCGACGAGCGAAGTGTGGCGTTGCAATGCAATCAGAGACACAGAGTTTTAGAAGTCCCACGATTTGAGTTCTTCGAAGGCCTCGTATGCCGTGACATCGATGCGTGTCGGCGTGATGGCGATATATCCGTGAGACAGAGCCCAATTGTCGGTATCCTCAGCTTCCGGCTCGTCGTTGGTGTAGTGGCCCATCATCCAGTAGTAGTCGTAGTTGCGCGGATGATGACACTTATACACTTCGTTACCCCACGTGCCATGCGCCATGCGGCAGATGCGTACCCCCTTGAAGTCAGCAAGCGGGAAATTGACGTTCAGGCAGACTCCCTTGGGCAGTCCCTTGCTGAGCACGTGTTGCACAATGTTGCGTACATAGGGTTTTAGAGGGCTGAAGTCGGCATCGTCGCGATAGTCACAGAGCGAGAACGCCACGGAGTTGATATACTTCATGCAGCCTTCGAGTGTCACGCCCATCGTGCCACTGTAATGCGTATTGACCGAGGCGTTGTCTCCGTGGTTGATGCCGCCGATGATCAGGTCTGGCTTTCGCGGACAGAGTTCCGAGAGTGCCAGTTTGATGCAATCCACCGGTGTGCCATTGGTGGACCAAATCTTCACACCGTCCTTTTCGCGTCGCAGTTTCAGTGTCAGCGGTGTCGTTGCCGAGAAGGCGCAGGAGAAACCGCTACGTGCTGAATCCGGTGCGCAGACGATGACATCGCCTAAGTCGTGTACCATCTCTATCAGGCTGTTGATGCCTTTGGCATGGTAGCCGTCGTCGTTGGAAATAAGTATCAAAGGTCTCATAATATTATGCAATTTGGCTGCAAAGATACAAAATTTATTTAAATTATCAATTATCAATTGTCAATTATCAATAATAATTCGTACCTTTGCAACCTATTATATCATGTTAAGTAAGAAATATGGGTAAGATAATAGCGTTAGCAAATCAAAAAGGAGGCGTGGGAAAGACCACGACAACCATCAATTTAGCAGCATCGCTGGCCACACTGGAAAAGACCGTGCTGGTGGTCGATGCCGATCCTCAGGCCAATGCAAGTAGCGGTCTGGGTGTGAATATTCAGGAAGTGGAGTGCTCGTTGTACGAGTGCATTATCGACAAGGCCGATGTCCGCGATGCCATCTATACGACCGACATCGAGGGATTGGATATTATTCCCAGTCATATTGACTTGGTAGGTGCCGAGATAGAGATGCTCAATATCGAAGGGCGTGAGAAAGTTATCAGCCACCTGTTGGAGCCTATCCGCGACGAGTATGACTACATTCTGATCGACTGTTCACCGTCGTTAGGACTCATCACGGTTAATTCGCTGACGGCCGCCGACTCGGTTCTTATTCCTGTGCAGTGCGAATACTTTGCGCTGGAGGGTATTTCCAAGTTGTTGAATACCATCAAGATTATCAAGCAGAAGCTCAATCCGAAGCTCGAGATCGAAGGTTTCCTGCTGACGATGTACGACTCTCGTCTGCGTCTGGCGAACCAGATTTACGACGAGGTGAAGCGCCATTTCCAGGAGTTGGTGTTCAAGACCGTTATCCAGCGTAACGTCAAGCTCTCCGAGAGTCCCAGCCACGGACTGCCCGTCATTCTTTATGATGCTGATTCTACTGGAGCCAAGAATCACTTGGCTTTGGCAAAGGAGATTATCAGTAAATAGGAGACCCCATCAATTGTAAATTGTCAAATTGTAAATTGCAAAATCAATTGTAAATTGTAAATTGCAAAATCAATTGTAAATTGTAAATTGTCAAATTGTAAATTATAATGGCCGTAAAGAAGAAATTTGCAAGTAGCGTGTTAGGTCGTGGTCTGGATGATATAGGTACCGGCCGCGGACTGGATGCGCTGATAGATACCAGCACCAACGTGCAGACAGAAGGCAGTTCCAATCTGAGCGAGATAGACATTGCACAGATAGAACCAAATCCCAACCAGCCGCGTCGTGAGTTCGCTCCAGAGGCGCTGCAGGAGCTTGCCAACAGCATCCGCGAATTAGGCATCATCCAGCCCATCACCCTCAGAAAAGTCAACGACCACAAGTTCCAGATTATTGCCGGTGAGCGCCGTTGGCGTGCCTCGCAGTTGGCTGGTTTGGAAAAGATTCCCGCATACATCGTTGATGTGGAAGACCAGGGCGTAATGGAGATGGCGCTGGTCGAGAACATCCAGCGTGAAGACCTGAATGCCATCGAGATAGCCTTGGCGTACCAGCATTTAGCAGAAGCCACCGGCATGACCCAGGCTAAGATTTCCGAGAGGGTAGGCAAGAGCCGTGCTGCCGTTACGAATTACATGCGTCTGCTGAAGTTGCCTGCCCAAGTGCAGATAGCCCTGAAGAACCATGAGATAGAGATGGGCCACGCCCGTGCGCTGCTCTCTATCGACAGTCCCTCGGAGCAGATCAAAGTCTTCAAGGAAGTGCAGCAGCATCAGTACTCTGTCCGCAAGGTGGAGGAGCTGGTGCAGGCTTTGAAGAATGGCGAGGCTGTGAAGGTGGCCCGTGGCAAGATTGGCGGTAAGTCGAACCTGCCGGAAGAGTTTAACTTGCTGCGTCAGCGCCTGTCGCAGTTTTTCCAGGCGAAGGTGCAGATGACATGTTCTTCCAAGGGCAAGGGTAAGATCAGTATTTCTTTTGATAACGAAGAAGATTTGGAGCGCATCATCAATGCGTTCGACAAGATAAGAGCATAACACATTGAAAGTCAGTGACAACATACGGAAAGGACTGCTGGTGAGCATGATGCTCATCTGTGGAGTGGTGGCGGGCTGGTCGCAGCAAGCCGACTCCACCTTGGCCGTGATGGACTCCATCGCTGCCTCCGACGCACGCATTCTGTTGCCTGACGACTCCTCCTCCGTGGTGGTGAAGACCGATGTTGCGAAAGGTCGCGACTGGTCCACCTGGCGCCCGAAGCCGCAGAAAGCCTTGTGGCTCGCCTTGGTGCTGCCGGGTGCCGGACAGATCTACAATCGCAAATACTGGAAACTGCCCATCTTCTATGGTGGTTTTCTGGGCTGCATCTACGCCCTGTCATGGAATAACATGATGTATAAGGACTATTCGCAGGCTTACCTCGACATTTCCGATAACGATCCGGGAACGGCGAGCTATAATAAGTTCCTGCACTTAGGAGTAGAGATTAACGACAACAACAAGGAGCGCTACAAGTCGCTCTTCAAGAGTCGTAAGGACAAGTACCGCCGCTGGCGCGACATGAGTGTCATCGTTATGGTGGCGGTCTATGCGCTCTCGGTGGTCGATGCCTACGTTGATGCGGAACTGTCGGAGTTTGACATCTCCAAAGACCTCAGTCTCAAAGTCAGGCCTACCGTCATTCCTAATCAGGCAGGGGCGCGCTCGCTGCAAGCTCAGTCGCTGGGTGTCAGCTGTAGCTTGAGTTTTTAGGAGAAGACCCACCCCAGCCCTCCCTGTGAGGGAGGGAGTTGAGAAATATAAGAAGTGAGAAATAAGTAGTGAAAAATGAAATATATACAGATAAATAAAGTGGTAAGGCGCTTGTTGCCGTGTTGTCTTTTCGTTCTGATGCCTCTGACGTTGCAGGCTCAGGAGAAGGTGGAGACAGGGGCTGTCGCCGACGATGATGAAATCACTGTGACCGACGATAACGGTCGCGAGGAGGTGATCGAGTTTCCTGAGGCGATGACCTACGATTTGGACAGCCTGCTGAACCTCTATATGGCGAAGACCTATCTCGACGAGCCGTCGGACTGCAATATGCAGGACTACAACCCTGTTTATTCCCGTGAGGACTATGTCGATAGACTGAGTCGTCTGCCGACCATCATGGAAATGGCGTATAACGACGTCGTGCAGAAGTTTATCGACCGTTACAGCGGTCGTCTGCGCCGTAGCATCAGCTACATGTTGGGAGCGTCGAACTTCTACCTGCCCATCTTCGAAGAGGCTTTAGAGGCTTACAAGCTGCCGTTGGAGCTGAAGTACCTGCCCATCATCGAGTCAGCCCTCAACCCCAATGCCGTGTCGCGCGTCGGTGCTACCGGTCTTTGGCAGTTCATGCTGGCTACCGGTCGGCATTACGGGTTGCAAGTCAACTCGCTGGTTGACGAGCGTCGCGACCCCGTGAAGGCATCGTATGCCGCTGCCCGCTACCTGAGCGACCTCTACAAAGTCTTTGGCGACTGGAACCTCGTGCTGGCAGCGTATAACTGCGGACCGGGCAATATCACCAAGGCCATCCACCGTGCTGGCGGTCAGAAGGACTACTGGCAGCTCTATCCCTATCTGCCCAAGGAGACCCGCGGCTATGTGCCCGCCTTCATTGCTGCCAACTACATGATGACCTACTACTCGCAGCACAACATCTGTCCTATGAACACCCGCCTGCCGGCGCAGTCCGATACCATCATGGTGAGCAAGCAGGTGCACCTGCAGCAGATTGCCGATGTGTTAGACATCAGCATCGACCAGCTGCGAACGCTCAATCCCATGTATCGCCACGACGTGATACCTGGCAATACAGAGCCCATGCCGCTGCGCCTGCAGTTGGCAGACATCAACCGCTTTATCGATTTGGAGGACTCTATCTACAACCATCGCAGCGACGAACTGCTGACCAACCGCTTAGAGGTAGAGGTGAAGGACGACGTGCCCACGTACTACCACCGCAGCAAGCGCTATGTCAGCAAGAAGCACGGCAGCCGCTACCATCGTGGCAAGCACTCCGTCAGTCGCAGGCACGGCCATAGAGGAGGCAGAAAACATAAGTCAACGAAAAGAAGAAGAAGGAGGTAAGGACTATGGATGAAGACAAGTTGCGCGAAGCCGCGGACGACAAGTTGATTAATGATGCCTTCCAGCGACTGCTGGACAGCTATTTGGCATCACGTCACCGCAAGAAGGTAGAAATCATCACCAAGGCCTTCAACTTTGCCCGTCAGGCTCATAAGGGCGTGCGCCGTCTGAGTGGCGAGCCCTATATCATGCACCCCATTGCCGTGGCGCAGATAGCCTGCGAGGAGGTGGGTTTGGGTTCTACGAGCATCTGTGCCGCCCTGTTGCACGATGTGGTGGAAGATACCGACTTCACGACGGAAGACATTGAGAATATGTTTGGTCCGAAGATAGCCCAGATTGTCGATGGTCTGACGAAAATCAGCGGCGGCATCTTCGGCGAGCAGGCGTCGGCACAGGCAGAGAACTTCAAGAAGCTGCTGCTGACCATGAGCGACGACATCCGCGTCATCCTCATCAAGATTTGCGACCGCCTGCACAACATGCGAACCCTCGAGTCGCAGCCTGCCAACAAGCAGTATAAGATTGCCGGCGAGACACTGTATATCTATGCTCCCTTGGCGAACCGCCTGGGACTGAACAAGGTGAAGTCCGAGCTGGAGAACCTCAGTTTCAAGTACGAGCATCCCGACGAGTATAACAGCATCAAGGCCAAGCTCGCCTCTACCGAGGCATCGCGCCGCGAGCTCTTCGACGAGTTCACCGCACCTATCGAGGAAGCGCTGAAGAAGATGGGTGTGAAGTACGAAATCAAGGAGCGTGTGAAGACCCCTTACTCCATCTGGAGCAAGATGCAGAACAAGCACGTCACCTTCGACGAGGTCTATGACATCCTGGCTGTGCGCATCATCTTCACCCCCGAAGACCGCAACATGGAAATCAGCGAGTGCTTCAAGATCTATGTCGAGATATCGCAGATTTACAACAGCCATCCCGACCGTCTGCGCGACTGGCTGAACCATCCGAAGGCCAACGGCTATCAGGCGCTGCACACCACGATGATGTCGAAGCAAGGCCGTTGGATAGAGGTGCAGATACGTTCCGACCGCATGGACGAGATTGCCGAGCAGGGCTTTGCCGCCCACTGGAAGTACAAGGACGGCATGGAGAAAGAGTTTACCGAGGACGAGACCGAGCTGAACAACTGGCTGCGCACCATCAAGGAGATTCTCGACGACCCGCAGCCCGACGCCATGGACTTCCTCGATGCCATCAAGCTGAACCTCTTCGCCTCGGAAATCTTCGTCTTCACCCCCAAGGGAGAAATTAAGACCATGCCGACGGGCAGTACCGCGCTGGACTTTGCCTTCTCCATCCATACCTTCCTCGGCTCACATTGTATCGGAGCGAAGGTCAACCACAAGCTCGTACCCCTGAGCCATAAGCTGCAGAGCGGCGACCAGGTGGAAATCCTGACGTCGAAGTCGCAGCACATCCAGCCGGGATGGGTCAACTTCGTCAGCACGGCGAAGGCCAAGGCGAAGATTCAGGCTATCCTGCGCCGTAACAGTCGTGAGAAGCAGAAGAAGGGTGAGGAGATGCTCGAGGAGTTCCTGCAGAAGAACAACCTTTCCGACCACCTCAATGCTGCCGACCAGCTGGCTTTGTTCCATGAAATCAAGCATCGTGAGGAGTTCTACCAGGCCATTGCCGAGAAGTCTATCCTGCTGGGCGAGAAAGACGTCGATGAGCTGATGGGCAAGAACGCGCAGGGCAAGGGCGGCTGGCGCAAGCTCGTACCGTTCCTGAAGAGCAAGCCTGCCGAGGGCGAGAAGGGGCAGTTGGATAATGGTGGCGACCAGTTCTTCGTCGTGCCCGAGAAGTTCAACCGCAAGAAACCCATCTACATCACCGACGACAACCTCACGCAGTATAAGTTCAAGCACTGCTGCCATCCCATTCCTGGAGATGACATCCTCGGTTTCATCGACGGCAAGCACCAGATAGAAATCCACAAGCGTGCCTGTCCGGTGGCAGCGCGTCTGAAGGCAAGCTTCGGCAACCGCATCCTTGACGCCAAGTGGGACATGCACAAGCGCCTCTTCTTCGATGCCACCGTGCGTCTGCAGGGCATCGACCGCATGGGCATGCTGCTCGACATCGCACAGATTGTCTCTTCCCAGATGAGTGTCAACATCCGCAAGCTCACCATCGGCAGTGACGAGGGCGTCTTCGACGGCACCATCGAGTTGCGCGTCCATGACCGTGAAGACGTCCGTAAGATCATGGACCAGCTGAAGAAGATTGACGGACTGCAAGACGTAACACAAATCGTATAAGCTATGAAACGACTCCTCAACCTACTTGTTCTTTTCCTTGGAGGCCTGCTGACCACATACGCTGCCTCTCCGTTTGATAATCCCGACACGCTGGTCGTCAGCCGCGACGGCACGGGACAGTTTCGCAACATCAGCGAGGCCATAGAGGTGTGCCGCGCCTTCATGGAGTATCACAAGGTGATATATATAAAGAAAGGTACGTATAAGGAGAAGATCATCATTCCGCAGTGGCTCACCAACATCGAGCTGTGTGGCGAAGACCGCGACCAGACCGTCATCACATGGGACGACCATGCCAACATCCCCGTTGCTATGGCGCTGGCATCATGGCCCATCGACATTGCTGAGGCGCTGCGACCCACTGACGGCAGGGCGAAGATAGGAACCTTCCGCACCTTCACGCTGAAGATACAGGGCAGCAAGATTACCCTGAAGAACCTGACCGTCGAGAATAATGCCGCCCGTCTGGGACAGGCCGTTGCGCTGCATGCCGACGGCGACCGCCTGACGTTCGTCAATTGCCGCTTCTTAGGTCATCAGGACACCATCTATACCGGCAACGGCCACTGCCGCCAGTATTTCAAGGACTGCTACATCGAGGGTACCACCGACTTCATCTTCGGACCCTCCACGGCGTGGTTCGAGCATTGTGACATCTTCTGCAAGCTCAACAGCTACATCACAGCAGCCTCGACGCCGCAGGACGTGCGCTACGGCTACATCTTCAATAACTGCCGCATTACGTGTGCAGAAGGTGTGACGAAGGTTTATCTCGGACGTCCGTGGCGCGACTACGGCTATACGCTGTTCATGAACTGCGAGCTGCCCCGTCAGATACGTCCTGAGGGTTGGCACCACTGGCAGAAAGAGCGCGAGCAGACCGCCCGCTACTTAGAGTATAACAATAGCGGTGAGGGAGCAGCGACGTCGCAGCGTGTTCCGTGGAGCCGGCAGCTGACGAAGAAAGAAGCTCAGCAGATAACGTTGGATGCCGTGTTCCACAACGACGACACGTGGCATCCTTGCCGATAGGGGAGAGTCCTATCCTAAATAATCCAATTGTTTTTTCAGTGCCTGCAGGTCGTCGCGCACTCCGATGAGGCGTGTCATCACCTCCGCTTTGCGGTCGGCACCGTTGCGGTTGTTGTTGATAATCTTCTTGGCAGCCGCAATCTTGAAGCCACGCACCTTCACGAGGTTGTGAATCAGGCGAATCTGTTCGATGTCCTTCTCCTGATACTGGCGTATCTTGGCAGGTCCGCTGGTTTTAGGCTTCAGGTAAGGAAACTCCTGTTCCCAATAGCGCAGCGTACTCTCGTTGATGTCGAACATCTCTGCTACCTCCTTGATGGAGTAGTACAATTTCAAGTTCTTGTTCAGATTCAGTGCCATAGTCGATTCATTATTCGGGGCAAAGGTACTAAAAAAGTAAAGAATAAAAGAATAAAAAGAATGAAAAGTTTAAATATTTTTTTGTTTCTTACGTTATAGTATTCATAAAGCATCGTCTTTAAACCCAAGGTTTCGCATTATGCAATGGACTGACCGTATTCGTCAAGTGAAGATTCTGCTCGTGGTGGCAGCCGTGTTGATAGCTGTGGCGAGCCTCCTGGTGTCGCACTTCCTCGTGCGCGACCTCTCTACCGAGGAGCATCACCGCATGGAGGTGTGGGCACAGGCGCTGCATGCGCTGAATGCTGCCGACGAGAATACCGATCTCTCACTGGTGCTCAACGTCATGGAGGGCAACAACACCATTCCCGTCATCGTGGTGAACAGCGAGGGCGGCATCGACGACTTCCGCAACATCGACGATACGCTGCAGGTGGCGAGATATGCGCGCCGCATGATACAGGCTGGCGATACCATCCGTGTCGATAGTCAGCTGGTGTGCTACGACGAGAGCATCATGCTCAAGCGCCTGCAGGCATGGCCGTACGTGCAGTTAGGCATCGTGCTCATCTTTGTCGTCGTGGCCATCTTTGCCCTGCTCTCCAGCAAGCGTGCCGAGCAGAACAAGGTGTGGGTAGGACTCTCCAAGGAGACCGCTCACCAGTTGGGAACGCCCGTGTCGAGTCTCATGGCTTGGGTGGAGATGCTCAAGGAGCAGTATCCCGACGATGAACTGCTGCCCGAGATGGACAAGGACGTGCGCCGTTTGCAGCTCATTGCCGACCGTTTCTCGAAGATTGGCTCGCTGCCCGAGCCCGTCGAGGCTTCCATGAACGAGGTGTTGCAGCACGTCGTGGAGTATATGGACCGCCGCACCAGCAGTCAGGTGCAGATGCTGCTCCGCGTTCCCGATCACGACGTCCGTGTGAAGATGAACGCCTCGCTCTTCGAGTGGGTCGTGGAGAATCTCTGTAAGAATGCCGTCGATGCCATGGAGGGCCACGGCACCATCACGCTCACGCTGACCGAAGAGGGTAGTGCTGCGCTGTCTGCCAACAACTCATCCTTAGTAGTCATCGAGGTGCAAGATACCGGAAAGGGCATCCGCAAGAAAGATTTGGGTAACGTCTTTATTCCTGGCTTCACCACGAAGAAGCGTGGCTGGGGTCTTGGTCTCTCACTGGCCAAGCGCATCGTCGAGGAGTACCACCGTGGTCACATCTTCGTCAAGCAGTCGGAAGTGGGCAAAGGCACCACCTTCCGCATTGAACTTAAAAACTCTTAGATTTTTTTTCGGGGGTACGGGGGGAGAGAATAAATGAGTAATGAGTAATTATGATTACCTGTAAACTGTAAACCGTAAACAGTAAACTCTTAAACTGACTCTCAACTCTCAACTAACTCCCCTCCCCCCCGGGAGGGGTTGGGGGTGGGCTTTACCCGGGAGGGCTGGGGTGGGTCTTCTACTTATCCAGCTGCTCGTAAACCGAGTTATTGCTCTTGTACTCCGGCACAATCTCCTTCATCTTACGAACCGTATTCATGTTGTTGTACTGCTTCGAAATCTCGATGAGCTCGTCAATCTGCTTGCTGACCTCCTCGTAGTCGTATTCACGCACCTCGGCAATGCGAATCTTCTCGTGGAACGACGGCTTCGTGCCCTCCTCCTTGTTCAGCACTTCCTCGTAGAGCTTCTCGCCCTCGCGCAGTCCCGTGAACTTAATCTCCACATGCGGAGCTCCCGAGAGCTTGATCATGCGTGCTGCCAGGTCGGCAATGCGCACAGGCTGACCCATGTCGAAGACGAAAATCTCACCGCCATGGCCCTTCGTGCCAGCCTCCAGTACCAGCTTGCAGGCTTCAGGAATCAGCATGAAGTAGCGAATGATATCGGGGTGTGTCACCGTTACCGGTCCTCCGTTCTTGATTTGCTCCTTGAACAGGGGGATGACGCTGCCGTTCGATCCCAGCACATTGCCGAAGCGTGTCGTGACAAACTGCGTCGTGTGCTCCGCCTTGCCGTCCGCCTTGATGGCACGGTCCAGGCTCTGCACGTAGATTTCGCAGATGCGCTTCGAGCAGCCCATGACGTTCGTGGGGTTCACCGCCTTGTCGGTCGATACCATGACGAACTTCTTCACGCCGTGCTTCACACTCATGTCTGCGATGACCTTCGTGCCGTAGATGTTGTTCAGCACCGCCTCCGAGGGGTTGTCCTCCATCATGGGCACGTGCTTGTAGGCAGCGGCGTGGAACACATAGTCGAACTTATACTTGCCGAACAGCGTGTCCATGCGCGTCTTGCGGCTGATGCTCGTGACGATGACCCTCGCGTTCACGTCGGGGAACTCGTTCTTCATCATCAGGCGGATGTCGTGCTGCGGTGTCTCTGCCTGGTCGATGAGAACCATCTGTGCAGGCTTATAGATGGCAATCTGTCGCACCATCTCCGAACCGATGCTACCTGCCGAGCCCGTAATGAGGATGCTCTTGCCCGTCAACTCACGGCCTACCGACTGCATATCCACCTTGATCTCGTCGCGGGGCAGCAGGTCTTCCACGCTGACCTCCTTCAGCTGGATGTCATCCGTGTCGCCCGTCCACTCCTCGGCGCCCTGCACCATGTAGATGCGCAGTCCGGCATTGATCAGTCGGTCCTGCAGCTGCTGGTTGTCGCGGAAGTCCTTGCTGCGCAGTGGCGATACCAGCACGGCCTTGATGCCCTTCTTCTTGACGACAGCCTTCAGCTCTTCATCGTCCATGCTGTAAATCTTTTCACCCATCAGCTGACCGTGGCTGTCGTGCGGGTCGTGCGTGATGAAGCCCTTCAGCACGAAGCGGATAGGGTCTTGTGAGCGGATGAACTTCGCCAGTGCCACGCCACCCGACATCGTGCCGTAGATCAGCACCGGTATTGCTTTGTTGTTATTCTTCGTGATGTCGAACAGCGTCTTGACGATGACGCGCGAGAGATACATCAGCACCGTTGCGATGGCATAGGTCACCACCAGCAGTCGGGTAGAGAAGTGCTCGAAGAGCGTAGGGGGAGTCAGGTAAATCAGGTAGTGTACCGCCCAGGCGATACACAGCGACGTGAAGTTGGCGAACGTCAGGCGTCGCAAATCGACGAACGACGAGTATCTGATGATGCCCGAATACGTGCTGAATATGCGCATGGGAATCCAGCTGAGGGCAATATAGATGAGCATGACCATCGCTATCTGGTACGAGTGCTGCTGCGTGGCATATCCGCGATGGAACAGCCAGTAGGCGATGAAGCTTGACAAGAAAATGACAACACTGTCAAAAATAAGCACACTCCAGTACGGTAAGGCCTTCCTGCTGAAGTACCAATGTATAATTCGACTAAATGGATTCATATCGTCTGTCGTTTTTCCCTTTTTTCTCGTGCGCTTGACAGGACTCGAACCTGCACGTCATAAACACTAGATCCTAAGTCTAGCGCGTCTACCAATTCCGCCACAAGCGCTAAAGGGTACGTTCGTAAATGTGATTTACTCTCTTCTTTTCACTTTGTAATAGTATTCGGCTGCAAAGGTACGAAAAAATATTGTAACAAAAAAATAAATATTGGGTTTTATTTTCTTCCCCTCCCTTTTTTCCCCTAAAGTCTTAAACTTTTAAACTGACTCTAAACTCTAAACTCTTAAACTCTTAAACTCTTAAACTGACTCTCAACTCTAAACTTTAAACTTTACTCCCCTCCCCCCCGGGAGGGGTTGGGGGTGGGCTTTACCCGGGAGGGCTGGGGTGGGTCTCCCTCAACTCTCTCCTCCACATCATCCGGCAGGGCAGGGAAGAAGTCGATGCCCGTCATCCGTTCCACCTCGTCAATAGAGTTGTAATACAGGTCCTTCTTCTTGTTACCCTCCGTGTTCCTGACGATGACCCCATAACCCTTGGGCTCGCCCTTCAGACACAGCACCACCTTGAAGAAAGCCTCAGGCACGGCAACCTTGTTCTCTCCGATGGTCTCGTGCTTGCCCTTCGTCCACACTGGTCCGCAGACGATATACACCTCTCCGTATTTCCGCGCCCATTTACGGCAGTCCATCTCAATGCTGTTCCACACGCCGCTGTTCAGTTTCGGGTGCTGCGGACAGACGTTCACCAGCGAGAACGAGTCGTACATCGCCCTCCTGTTCCATTTGTTGTCGCCCGCCGGACACATGTGCCCTCGCGACCATCCGCTGCCCTTGTAGTCCTTCGGCGTAGCACGAGGCAGCGGGCACTCCTCGTCCTCATGGAAGTTGTTCATGCGCTTCAGCTCCCCGTCCGTATGCTCCGCCGTCAGCTGCCACGCCACCCAGTTCGGACAGCGCGTCCGCTTGTTGTACGACGCCACGTATGCCGTGCGCCGCACCACCTGTTCAGGCACCGTCTTCAGCGGAGCAGCCATGCACAGCTCCACCACCGAGTCCGGCATCGTTGTCCATGCCCCCTCGCTCTGCTGCTGCGTCGTTGTCACCTCCTGCGACTCCTCCTGCCGCACCTCCTGATGCGAGAATGCATGAATGGCAATGCTCACGAGCACCGCCACCACCACCCATCCGAGTGAGATATAGTGTCTCTTCCTTTTCATTTGTTCGTAATAAAAGATGCCAAGGACCCCGTTCCTGGCATAAATTTACACGGCAAAGATACGCATTAATTCCGAATTATGCAAGTAAAATTATGCAAATCGAATAATTTTGTTTGCATAATTTGCTTGCACCTCAAACTTTTTAGGGTAAAATAAGGGCACAGCCTCCAGTTACACTGAAACCGTAGTTTTCTCCGAGAACTCCCTAATCACAAGTTCTCTGGATATTTTAATATTCTTCAGCCTCTCATACCAAATTTTTGAAGAACCGGCAATATGTTTCTGCGTATGACCACTGATAATATAATAATTGGCGGTGTACTGATCCATCATGCTAAGGAATATACTCTTGATGCGTGAACACTTCTCGTTGATAGAGTTATTCAGAGGGTTTACCAGCATATCAACACTTTCTATAATGGTCTGCTTGTCCATCAGTCTTGCTGTGGCCATGTAATATCCAAGCAGTTCGTTCCGATAATCACGGAGCTTTTTGAACTCGATGCCTTCGGGATGATTCAAAAACAGCAGATAAACAGCCTTATGCACAGGAGTCATCTCAACTTCCCTGTAGTCGAAATCTACAAGGATTATTCTATAGTCTTTAGTGATAAGCAATCTACTCAAACGGCTCTTCGCGGCCTCTATGCGCAACTCTTCCAATACAGACACGCCAATGGAACGCAATAGCAAATCTTTGCGTCCCGCAGCCACCAGTTCACTGACTAGTTGTGCCAGTTCTGTTGCAATATCCTCAGGTGTCCTATCCGTTATCAGCATTATTCATCAGTTTCTTGAACAATACCCTTCAGCCATTGGCTAAACCTTTCAAACTTAGTCGGCACATGTTTGGGCTCTTCTGCCACCACGGACGGTTCAGGCTCCTTGACCGGCTCAACGACAAATATCGGCTCAGGGGCAGGCTCAGGAATAGGCTTAGTTGCTATGGGCCTGTAAAGCTTCGGTATCAGACTCTCATAATAGGCATCGTCCTTTACCTCATCCGTATTATTACTAACCTCTTCCATACCAGTTGCCAAGATAGTAACCTTAGCATCTCCACCTATGGAATTGTCAGTTGAGATACCCCAAATTACCTCAATCTTCGAATCCAGTTTGTCAAAGAAATCGTCTATCTCTTGCATCTCGGGCACCATAATGGGTGCTTCCTCGCTGGAATAGATATTAAAAAGAATACGTTTGGCTTTCGTGATGTCGCTACCATACAACAGCGGCGAATTCAGCGCATTCTGTATGGCTCTCTCCACACGTCCTTCTCCGCTGGCTCTGCCCATGGCCATGATGGCGCCACCACCATCACGCATAGTTGTTTCCACATCGCGGAAGTCCAGGTCAATACCACCATTGCTGTTTACAGTTATTAGTTCCGAAATACCAGTCACCGCTTCCTTCAAAATATTATCAGCCCTGGCAAACGACTCTTTAACAGATATGGGCGTGTCAGCATACACGTCACAAAGACGTTCGTTATTGATAATCAGTAGGGCATCAACGTTTTTCCTCATTTCGTCCACTCCTTTCAGGGCACGGACAATCTTCTGAGTTTTTTCAAAATAAAAAGGAATAGTGACAATGCCAATGGTCAGCATTCCCATTCTTTTTGCCACACTGGCCACCACAGGAGCAGATCCAGTTCCCGTGCCACCACCCATGCTTGCTGTAATGAAAACCATCTTAGTGCCGTCGTTGAGCAGTTTTTCAATATCTTCAATATTCTTCTCGGCTTCCGAACGACCTACCTCAGGCTTACCTCCTGCTCCAAGCCCTTCTCCCAATAGTATCTTGACAGGAACAGGCGATGGCGCCAGCGATTTACTATCCGTATTACAAACGGCAAACGTCACTCCGGGGATATGTTCGTCGTTCATGTTGCGTACAGCGTTACAACCGCCTCCGCCCACACCAATCACCTTGATGATGCCCTGCATCTTATCCTCTATAGGCCCGAAATCCAATAATTTTACGTCGTCCATTTCTCGTTTTCTTTATTTCCAGCTGCAAAGTTAGTAAACAATCTTCACTTCTCCAAATCTCTGCAAGGCTTGTGAAATTTAAATTTACCAGTTTAGATGCAGAAAAAGCAGGAAAAACTTGTTTTTTTGCAATAATATCCTTATCTTTGCTGCCGTAATCAATAGTTATATAAACAGATATGGGTATTTCAATTGAGAGTGTTTGGAGCAAGGCACAGCGTCTATCCGCCAGTGACAGGTTGGCATTATCACGCCGTTTACGCGAGAGTGTCAACGAGACAGATAGCGTTCGTCAGGCACGTGTAGCCTCAGAAATTGACCGGTTCTTTGGAGGTTGGAGTGATGATCCACGCACTACCGAAGAAATCATGCAGCAAATTCGCGAAGGACGCACAGAAAACACTTATCCAAAGTTCTGACCATGACCACTTTCAAGTATCTCTTGGAAACATCAACCTGCATAGAGTTATTGCGAGGTAATGAAATTGTACGTCAAAAATGCATTGAGCAGAATCAATATTGTTGCATTTCTGCTATTACGGCTATTGAACTGCTGTATGGAGCCCATAATGCTCCAGAAAAATATCGTGAGCAAGAACTGACAAAGGCAAGACTGCTTATAGATTACTATACAATTGTCGGCATTGACGATATTCCTGAATTTTTCAGTAGCGAGAAATACCGCTTAGAGAAGAAAGGTAATGTTATTGAGGATTTTGACCTAATGATTGGAACCACTGGCGTAATTGGCGATTTGACAGTAGTCACCCATAACACCAAGCACTTTAGCCGTATTGAGGGTATAAAACTTGAAGATAGGGCTATATAAAATTCCTATTCCTAGACCACCAAGTCGCGAGGCAGGGCGATTTTCTTTGCCTCACCACGCAAGCCATCAATATAATAATGTCTTGCCAAATGGTCGTCAAACTGCGAAACGAAAGCCCGACGGATTATTTCTTTCTTTTCTCCATCAAAAGATCCGTGTCCGCTTGTGGCATACATAACCCATATACTTTTCGTTAGTACAAGTGAAATAAAAACAAAAAGCATTACAGCCATTATCTTTTTCGTTCTACTCTTTGTCATTAATGTCTTGTTAATATTGTAGGTAGAAGCTCTACTGCCTCCATACAATTTTGTTACAAAATTAATAAAAAAACTTCGAATTACCTCTCACACTCCTGCATTTTTAGTTTCTCAATTTCCAGGTCCAGAGTTCTGGCTGTTCTAAAGAAACTATCCAGCATCAACTTCATATAGTCTTCCATATTTGGAATTTGTGGCACCAGTAGAAAATGCTTCTTGATATGCACACCCACTTCGTCAGAATCAGTAACTCCATAAAACACAGAAACAACACCATACGCATTAATATCATTTGCCACCTGACGAACCCTTGCGAACTCGTCAATATCGAACTTACTAAAGCTATAGCACCAAGGCCATATCAGATTAACAAAATCACAGTCGTTCGCAGTTTCCATCAGAAATATCACTCCCTGATACTCAAACTGGATACGTCCTTCTTCTGTGTACTTGGGCTCACTTCCAATACGCTCAATTGTATTTAATGCCAGTTGCCTTGTACTAATTGTCTCTTCCATCACCTTTTCACTTGCTTGATTCATACTTGATGTCTTTGTATCCACTGGATAATACTCACAATTATCATCCTCATGGTAGTAGCACCAGATGTTGTATATCACAACAAATGCCAATATTCCAATGATATGCCACGTCATAGTTCAGAAAATTAGAATGGTACATCTTCTTCAAGGTCGAAAGTCCTGACTACTTTTTCTCGCTTGTTATCTTTTTCCTTTTCCCCTCAGCCCACCGCTGGTTCGCCTTAGTCGTATCAGACAAGGTCTCGATAATCTTCATCTTGTCCTTATCCTCCAAAGCGTCGAAACGCTCCTTCATCTCAAGGACGATAAACTTCCCATAGCCGTTCTCGTCTTTCAGATTCTCAATGAGTTCATCCACACTCATAGCCTTAATCTTCCTGTCCCTTTCACCTATCCGCTCTTTGAACAGCAGGTTGAAGATAGCATCCTTCATCGTCTTCTCATGCGCCACCCACTTGCTCCGATAGATACTCAGCTGTTGCTCTCTGGTCAGCCCAGGCAACATCTCCACACATTTCCTTAACACCTCATCATCCCATCCCGAATAATGAGCTCTCTTCGCTTGCTGAATAATGTACTCGTAGTCTGTCATAATTGCCTTAAATAATGTTTGGTTGCAAGGCTGCGGTTAAGCGAGAGCAAAGAAAGCTAGCTTTCATTTGCCGAGCGTAAGCAGCTTCGCACTATTCTTAGTGCAAAGTTAGACATTTCCAACTCTGCAGCCAAACAATTATTCATCACAAGCCTTGTGAAAATGCTATTTTGTCTAAATAGATTCAGCCATTAAGTCTTTGCGTCCTAAAAGACTAAAGATAGTAATGTCGTTGTCCTCATTAAGAATACGAAGCGTTCTTAAAATCTCATTAAGTGTAGAACCACTTGTAGTAACGTCATCAATAATCAATATGTTCTGATTGCGAATAGACGCACACAGCACCTCATCAGCTTTCGATGCAAACTTCAGGAATTGCATCATATATGGACGGAAACGGCTCTTTTTCACGTCCTTGGCTATCGTGAAATAGTCTTTCTGATGAATTAGGTCAAGCATTTTAGATATGGACTGCCTTACCTCTTCTTTTTGTGCTTCAGTATAACGCGGGCGACCGTTCTCCAAGACATCGTTCAAGTAAGATTGCTCATAGGCATCCATATCGAACGAGATATTTGAGGGCAGAGCCTTTACAAGTTCCATCTTCCTCAACGTTGGCTGGGCAAAGCGGTAGATGTAACGTAGCATATACTGGTTAACCTTACTCGAAGATTCCGGCATTACCACCAGATTATAGTCATACAAATTTATCTGATGACTTAGATTATCGACCGCTTTCTTGATGAAATTAGTGAGGTCTGAATTGTTCTGAAGGTCTTCTGTAAACTTGACATGATGAATAAAAGATGTACGTACAGGACCATCAACCTGAGGAGCAAACTCATATCCATAGTAGAAGCACTTACCAAACGCTTCTACCTGATAGCCGCTACCCGTCAGACTAACGATATCCTCTGCTCCATCATGTTCAAAGTCGAACACGAATTTCTTCTCTTCTATGTCGTACGTAACAACCATCTTTTCTCTATTTTGGGGCTAAGATACAAATAAGTGGTGAAAATTCCAAATAATTAGCGAAGTTTTTACTCCCAGACCACTAAGTCACGAGGCAAAGCGATTTCCTTTGCCTCACCACGCAAGCCATCAATATAATAATGTCTTGCCAAATGGTCGTCAAACTGCGAAACGAAAGCTCCACGGATTCTGGCACACTTCTCGTTGATGGAGTTCAGAAGAGGATTGGTAACATCTTCAATACTTTGTAGTGCCCTATCCGTCATGCCTCCTGGACGCAACTTCACATATATCTCCGTCAGTTCCCGACGATACTCTGGCAGGTGCTTGAATAATATACCCTCCGGATGCTTTAGGAACAACAGATACACAGCCTTTACCAGTGGCTCCATCTTAATCTCCATATTATTGTAGTCAGGCAACAACAGCCTATAGTCCTTCGTTATTACCAACTTGCTCAGTCTGTCATCAGGATGAATCAGTTGTTCCAAGATGCTTTGAGAAATTCCTCTCTGCCTCAACTTACCGATTCGTTCCCTAATCTCCTCTATCAAATCATCTATATTCTCTTCCTTTATCTGCGAGTTAAAGCTATCGTCAGCATCCTGATGAACAGGATATCCATAATCATCCCAACTTGTCTCTTTGCTTTCCAGCAATTGCTGCTGCTGGATTTTTTCCTCGGAAATCTGTTTGCCAATCCGATGCAGCTGATCAGCAAGAGGCTCACCGCTCTTTGACGACACAGGATAGAAGCGATTCGTTGCCTTGTCCTTTCCATCATCACCCCTATGGATATCCTCCGTCCTAATGAAGCCGTGCTTCACTTTATCCTTATCCTTCGGATTATCCAGAAACCCCAACAGATAGTCATTCCCAATGGTGATATCCTTCAGTTCCGATTCATGGAGATAAGGCGCACGATACGCTAATACTTTTTTATCCTTGAGTCGTTTGATCAGTAGAGGCAGATAAATTACACGGAATCCAATCATCTGCCCCCATCCCTCCAGCAGTTCAGGCCGTCTTTCAAACAGTTCCGTCAAAGCCTTATCCTCTTCGCTGGCAACATATAACAGCTCGTTAGGAGCCAATCTGCCTTCCATGCGAAACTCGATCCTGTTCTCATCCTCCAGAGCCTTTTGTTCGTCTGGACCTTTCGTGTTTTGAGTGATATAAACCTTCTGCGCCTGTCGTCGTTCCAACAAGTACAGTCCAATCATTAGCGCTGCCACTATCACATCTACCACGTTCCACAGCGTCCGTCCTAAGGCAATCTTATAGATGGGCTGAAACAATACTGCGAGAGCTATAAACACCCATACTGCTGTCAATTTCTTACGCTGATAGTACTGATAGGCCATCACGCCACATGCAATTAGCATAACAAAGCGTACAAGCATAAAGTAGCCGTATGGCATAGGAGCCAAGCATAGTAGCAGCATAGCTGCAAGAAGGAGATATATCTGTTTCTTCATACAATTGAAACTAGTCGCAATTAATTCATAGTCACATGAACCATTCTTTGATTATTCTAATAATCACTTTTATCAAATCGACAATCTGATGGTATAAAATAAAAATAGCGGAAATCCAAAAGAAGATACTATATGCCGTAGTATGATTCTGAGCATACCACAATACATTGTTATCTATAGAGTGTCTTAGATAATTAGGAACAATGAAGAGACCATGCAATATACCGCTAATCCACGAATAAGAATCCGAAGTGTCGATATTACAAATCAGCCATGCTAAGCCAACTTCAACACCTAAAACAATAACCACAGGCAAAACGAACCCGACGAAAATAGACATCAATAAAAAGCGTAAAATCTTCTTTATTCTAAAGGGGCCGTCCTTAATTCTGTTAATTTCTTGAATATATGCTCTTCCTCTTTCGTCAATAACAAATGAATCCCATGTTTCACACCCATATAAAAATTCACCATAGGTATATTTTAATTTACCATATTTCTTTAATTCATTATTAAACTCTTCAGAAGGCGGAATATTATCAGCAAATCCATAGTCATACATATCAGGATTGTAACCTACACTTCCACCCTGCCTAATTGCTCTACGCAAAACTGCTTCAACTAATTTTGATGCCATATTTCTATTTTACTTAATAACAACAACTCTATCTAATAGACTCTTCAGCTTTCATTTCTTCAACTTCATCCTCCCAATCCTCGCCGAATAGTTCTTCCATTTCAGATTCATACTCCATTCTTGCTTCGTGCCAATTATAAAACATAAAAATAGTTGGAAAAGTCAACCAGACAGTAATAATCACGCAAATATACCAACATTTAGAACTAGACATTGCTTCCTCCCATTTTAGCTTTTCTTTCTTACAATATACGACAGAAGACAAGAGGAAGACTACAATAGGAATCACATAGAACAAGATATGCGATCTTGTAGGTAAATACGACAACCAATCACTTACATAGAAATACGTTTCTAAACCCACATAAAGTGAGACTATGAAAGCAATAGTAAGTGGCTTGGGCTTAGACTCCCACATCCCGACACCAATGATAATAGCCCAAATTGCTGCATTAATCCAAAATGACATAGCAAAGACGATTATTTAAAAACACCATAAACTTCAAATTCATCAGCCTTTTTCTTGATAACAGACAATATTTCTTCTTGTGGCATATCTATTGGGAAATCCCACATTTGCTTGGTTGTCTCACCTCCACCCAAGTCAATATGTGCTTGATATTTTACATTCAACAGTTTGAAAGTTGGCTGAATGATGACAGACCATAAACCGCACTCCCTGTTAAAAATGGGGTCAGTAAAGGTTCCACCAATCGTCACCAAATCTTTATTGTCTTGGATGATACGAGCACTGCGGTATTCTAACAAACCGTCAATAAGCAGCTTGTAGATAGTTTTAATTCCACCTTTTGCAGCTATAACGTCACGTTGTCTATTGAAATCCATCAGGAACCTAATGAACACCCATGCAACAATAACAGCAATAAAAACTAATACCCAAACCATAACTTAACTTACCAGTTTAATAACACCCCAAATGACAAGAGCAATGATGATAACTATTACCAAGCAACATCCCTTAGCCCGTTTTTCTTGTTCTTGGCTTGCATATTGTTTATAGCACGACTTGCAAACATGATAGATGGCTCCACTATGCTGATTTTGCAATTTATACATTAGATCGTCCTCTCTAATAGAGCACATGGGACATTTGCCATTATCAAGCAAGCCCACACGTTTCAAGTGGTTCACTGCGTCGGGGTCGAATACTATGGCACCGCCAAAAGTGGACTCGTCAGGATGGTACTCTAACTGCTCACCATGAAACTCCTGTCTGAAACCTGCATCGTTCAGTTCCTTGCAAATTGCGGACTCATATTCATCTTGAGTCATCGCTTTTACCTGTTCTCTTGAATACTTCATAAATCACTTCTTTGGATATTTTCTCATTAGTTCGCGATTAACCTTATTCCAAAAGTCTCCCAAAAATTCACTAAACTGAATCAAGTTTTCATCTATACCAAAAGGATCTGGGTGGTAGTGGTCAAAATTAATGTGTACAAATCTCGCATAAAGAGTTTCTGGGAAGAACATTTTCGTACGAGGATAGTCGCACTTCAACATTCCCGTCATTTGTGATTTGTATTGGCTGACTCTAAACATGAATTGCTCCATATCTGATTGATTATATTGCCCTGTATTGCGAACAGCTTGGAAAATCGTATCGAAAAATTCGCTTCTGTCAGAGCTTTTGCCCAGATAACCGTAGTTCTTGCCATAATCGAGAGTTATCCAGGCGCAAAACATATATATTTCATCTTTGTCATACGTTGCTGCCTGCAATTTGGGGGCTGATTGAAGGAAGTCAGTTGTCCATTTAGATGCCAACTGTATCATCTCCTCTGAAGAATATAACGTACTACTGTTACTTTTCGAGGCAAAAAGGAAATCAAATAATCCCATAATTGTATTTACTTGTTTATGTTTTTTATCCTATCAAATATAGATACTAAACCTGAGAATGCGACACTAATGATAGATGCTAATGATTTAGAAATTATGATTTCTCTTGATGTCAGTTATAATGTCTCTAATTATTGCATCAATAACTTCATGTTTAAATCCTAAGGCAATTGCCGTAACTTTGCAAAGAGCTATCTCTCTATTGTCAATGTCTCCATCACACATCATTAACAATACCATATCCTTGAGATATGCGACTCTTTGACTATCTGTTTTTGGTGGTAAGAATTTTATCCCCTCAGGTTTTTCTATACATCTTTTTAGGTCTGATTCTGTTAAGCCATCTCTAGCCATCACAGTTGCAATTGCGGCCATCTCATTATCTTCCAATTTACCATCAGCAAATGCTACAGCCATAAGATTCTTCAAGTGGCTCAACTTTTCTCGGCTCTCGCGAGATTTGAATAAATCAATAAAACTCATAATTTTAGTGTTTAAAATTTAACGTTTTAAGTTTTTATCCTGCAAAGATACAGCTTTTTCTTGATATGTTAGCAATTGACAACAATATTTTTCACTTTCACAAGGCTTGCGATTGAGTTTTCCTTGGTGTGTACAAACAAAAAGAATAATTTTGCAAACGAAAAGTATATACAGTAACTAAATGGCAAAGGATTATGAAAAAGGTAATGATGACTCTGATGGCGGTCGTATTCGCCATCGCTGCAAACGCACAGTACAACGTCGGCACTTCGTCCAGATATACCGACAGCTACGGGAACTCGACGAGTACGCATCGCAACCAGTATGGACAGACGACAGGAACGTCATCGTCTTATACGGACGGCTATGGCAATACAACTACGACGCACAGGAACCAGTACGGACAGACAATAGGTACTTCGACGACTTATACTGACAGTTATGGCCATACCACGACAACGCACAAAAACCAATATGGGCAGACTGTCGGAACTTCCTCCAGCTATACTGACAACTACGGAAATACATCGACCACTCATTCCGACCCGTATGGACAGAGAACGGGCACTTCCTCGACATATACTGACCGTTATGGCAACACGTCAACAACGCATCAGAACAGATATGGTCAGAATGTGGGTTCGTCTTCAAGCTATACAGACCCCTTCGGCAATACTACGACGAACCAGCGGAGCTATGATCCATTTACAGAGATATGGAGCTGGTAAACTATAAAGATAAGGAACGACTATGAAAAAGAAGATGATGACAATGGCACTGATGTGCCTCATGGCGGCAAGCGGCAACGCACAGGTGTATGGTGGAGACACATGGGTGCAACTGCCAACCAGGGATTTGTATGACTCACAGACCATGAGCATGGCGATGCAGCATGCGGATATGGCGGCAAGGCAAAGAGCAAGAAGGGAGGCCAAGTGGGATCAGTATTCCGATATGGCGTACGACAGCTATAGTGACAGGCAATGGAATGCTGTGATAAGATATGTTGGTCTCGCATTGGAGACAGGATTTTATAATTCCGACATGTATTACATGCGCGGCTATGCCTATGAAAAGTTAGGCTATTTCAAGGAAGCCAAAAAGGATTACCGTAAGGCGAAGAAATATGGCAACGAGCAGGCTGTATATGCCCTGAAGGCTCTGAAAGAACGGATGAAGAAGAAGTGAGGCAGGGGAAGAGGCAAGGAAATGGAATGAAGAGGCTACTGAGCGTTACTCACACCTTCACATTTCCTGTGCGCCCTTCCTGGATTTGCTGCATGATTTATAAGAACTTTTTTGAATAAGCAAAAAAAGGAAGGAAAGCTGTTTCGGACTTTCCCTCCTTCTTTTTCATTTTTACCTCCCCTCCCCTCGGGAGGGGTCGGGGGTGGGCTTTAGAACGGGCCGTGGCCCATGCAGCTCGTGGTGGTGATAGCGGTCTGTGCTGCCGAGAGTGCTGCAATGGCGATGCGCACAATGACCTCCCACAAACTCTTCTTCATATTAAATTAGGAATTAGGAATTAGAAATTAGAAATTATGATTACCTGTAAAGTCTAAATTAGAAATTAGGAATTAGGAATTAGAAATTATGATTACTCTATCTATTATTGAACACAGAGGCACAGAGATACAGAGTTCTTTCTATTGAACTTTCAACTTGAACCTTGAAACCTGAAACTTGAAACTCTAAACTACAAGATGTAAACATCCTTTACTTTCAGCCGTACTTTCGCGGCCTGCTAAACGTAACTTCGGGGGGCGCTAATCGTAACTTCGCCCTTGCCGAAAGCCCCTTTTCCTCGCGAAAGTCCCTGTACATCTCATAAGCAGGGTCTTTCGTGTCCGCAGCTACCGCAATATGAGCCACGATGCTCTGCTGCTTTTCGCCGCTCGTGCGGTAACTACGGCTCTTGCGCACCGTTTTGATGTCCTCCTGCTTCGATGCCCCC
>CACYOC010000007.1 GCA_902775975.1 uncultured Bacteroidales bacterium
TCACTGTTCGGCGACCCGCGAGAACCGGCCGTTCCCCGTCACCTCGCTCATCGCCTGCCACGACAGCCGCTTCGGCTTCACCGGCTACCACTACTACATTGAGCGCGACGGCCAACTGTACCAGACCCGCCACGAGAACCTCCCCGGCGCCCACGCCCTCCACTACAACCAGCACAGCATCGGCATCTGCTACGAGGGCGGTCTCGACGCCCAAGGTCATCCCAAGGATACGCGCACCACAGCGCAGAAAGCCGCTCTGCATGCCCTGCTGAAGTCGCTGCGCGTCGATTACCCCGAAGCCGTCATCCTCGGTCACCGTGACCTCCCCAACGTCCATAAAGAGTGCCCCTGCTTCGATGCGCAGGAGGAGTACAAAGACATTTAGGAAGATACGTTCATCTATTTGGGCTGTCCCTCGTGGGCAGCCCATTTTTTGTATCTGAATATTTCAGAACGTGCAGCCGGCGGCAAGGGTGATGGCTGTCCACTGGCGACCGCAATCATCATTGGCCAACTGGGTGGCACGGCGGTACTGGACGTTCAAGCGAACGTGCGTCAGCAGCTGTGTGTGAGGGAAGCGGAAGGCGTATTTCCCTTCTGCAGCGAGGGCAAACTGCGGCGAGGTGAGCAGGTGGTAGTCCTGGTAGAGGAAGGTGTTCATCGTGGCAGGGGGCGCCTGTTTCTCGCTGGGCGTGGCATAGGTGCCGTCGGTATAGGGTGCTCCGGAGCCTTTCTGATAGGAGCCTTGCAGCGATGCCGTCCAGACACCGCGGCGGGTCAGGATGTTGCGAAGAATGCTGGCGGTCAGCGTGTGGGTGGTGAGCTGCTGGTGGCGGTAGTAGGGATAGAGGTAGGCGGTCTGCTGGCGCTGCTGCCAGTGGTAGGCGGCAGAGAGCGTCCACAGGGGTTGCTCTCCACGGATGCCCAGATGCAGGGTGTAGAGGGCAGAGAAGTGGTACCACCGCTTCTTGGCGGTCTGCACGTCGGAATAGTACTCGTAATACGTCGAACCTGCCTCGTTCTGTCGCTCACGGTAGTTCTCGCGGTTGTTGTCGAGTTTCTCCACCGCCGCCGAGAGGTCGAGCAGGTGGTGGGTATGCGGACGCTGCAGCACTACCCTGCCCTGATAGGAGAAGACGTCGCGCTGGTGGTTGGTATAGACGATGGTATAGGGCGACTTGCGACCGTAGTAGCCCTTGCCGTGGGTATAGGTCAGCTCGTTGTGGAAGGAGAGGTCGCGCAGGGGGCGTACGTCAAGCTGCACGCTGCCGCCGTTGCGGTCTTCGACGAGCGGCATCTCGCGGCTGTTGTCGGTGAATCCCGCCGTGCCGTACTGCTCGGAGAAGCCCATGAAGGCGGCATAGTCGATGAGCGAAAGATAGACGCGGTCGGTCTTGCCATAGGTCTGGTAGTTGACGCTCTCGGTCTGGCGGTGGTACAGGTAGTTGGCACCGACCGTCAGCCACGGCGTGAGCGGCGCTGTAGCCCCCACGCTGAGCTGTAGCTGCATAAGTTTGTTGCTGTGGCGCAAGTCCTTGTATTTGGCATAGTTGGCAGCCTGGTAATTGATGCGTGCGCCGACGCTGTAGCCCCGCCAGAGGTCAACGCCCACGGCGCCCTGCAGGCGGTAGGTGTCGCGGTGCTTGCGCCCCGTATTGTCGGCAGTCTGCTCGACGATGTCGAAGGGCAGGTGCTCGCCCATGAACACCGAGCCGGTCATGCTGCGCCCCGTCCAGTTGTCGTAGCCGATGCTGCCATGAAGCACCGTACGCGGGCTGATGCGGTAGAACGACTCGACAGCGGCGGTAGCCTGCACGACGTTGCTGGCGCCGCCAAATGGTGTGAGGCTGCCCGTAGCATACTGCAAGGACAGCTCCGCCGTAGAGATGCTGGGACGCTGGAAGTGCGACAGTCCGGCAGCATTGCTGCTGGTGAGCCATGCGTCGTGCTGCTTCACAAAGAGGAGGTTGCGAAGCAAGAGAGAATCCTGAGCATGTAAGGGTAAAAAAGTAAAAAGGTAAAACAGTAGAACCTTTACCCCATTCTTTATCAAATAATTGTTCACCTTCATTTTACCTTTTTACTTATTTACCTTTTTACCTTTATCTTAGTGAGCATTTCTCGCGCTCGTGGAAGTCGTTGGTAGAGTTGTTGGTGTCCATATAGACGATGTGGGCACCGTTCTTCATGCTGGCCTCGGCATCGATGCCGCTGGGGTCGGCACTGTAGCCCGTCACCAGTTTGCCGGCGTTCTCGGGCAGTGCCTCGGTGGCCTTCTTATCGACGTTACGATAGACGGTGTGGCCCTGCTGGTTGGTCATCGACACATAGCCGGCATCGACGTCGGCGGTGAGACGCTTCTGGCTGTCGGCAACTTTGGTGGACTGATAGACCTCGACACCATCGAGAATCCAGCTGTTCTTCACCTTGTGGCAGGCATTGACAGCTCCCGTGCCACCACCGTCGTACCACAGCTGGTTGGCATCGTCGGCAAAGGCGGCAGGCGTGACGTCCTGCGTCTGGAAGATGAAGAGTGCCGGCGAGGTGTTGCTCAGCGACCACGCATTGCCCAGACCGATGCGCTTGGCCTTCAGGAAGTGTGACGAAGGAATGGCGGTGGGAGCAGGATACCACGAAGCGTTCGTGAAGCCGCTCTCAGGGTCGTACATAGCGTAGTAGTCGGCATTGGCGTAGTTGATGGACTGGCTGTAGGTCTGCGTGTTGTCGATGGCTCCCGAGACGTTGACGACCACCTGCGAGTAAGGCTCGATGGTCAGCGAACCCTGGAACCACCACATGCCGTTGTAGGCAGGAATGAAGCCTTCCGACTCGTACGACAGCTTGCCGTCATCGCCGTAGTTCTTATTGTTGGCATGGCCGTTGTAAGGCGTGGTGTAGGCGATGCAGAGATTGTCGAGGACAGCCTGCTGACCGCTGTTGTTGTAGAGGATGATGCACTTGTCGTTAGAGAAGTCACCCGTGCCCTGGTCTTTCGGGCAACCGCCGAAATACACCTCTTTGACGATGACCTGGCTGTTCTTGGCCTCCTTCATCTCGATGGTGATGTTCTTGGTCTCGTTGGCCTGTACGACGACCTGTCCTGCCGTACCGTTGGCAGTGTAGATCATGCCGTTCTTGGCGTAAGTGCCAGAGGCTGTAGCCTCATAGACACCAGTGGTTACGTTGAACGAAGCCTTGCCCTCGGCATTGGCCTTGACGGTAAAGGTGCTGACGCCGCGCAGGGTAATCTCGATGTTCGACATGTCGCCGGAGACGCCCGTCAGACTAACAACAACCGTGCCCGAAGACACTGGAGAAACAGCGGGATCATCGTCGCCGCAAGCGGTGAGGCAGAACGTTACTGCTGCCATCATCATTACAAAATACTTTTTCATTGTCATCATACTTTTATGTGGTTAAAAACTAAAGTTTCAGTTTCATGGACAGTCCGTAATAGTAGCTGGGCACGTAGGCACTGCTGAAGAGCGACGTCTCGAGGTCGTTCTGCGAGGAGTGTACCTTGCGCATGGTGTTGAAGAAGTTGTTGGCGTAGAACGACACGCTGACATGGTCGCCGATTTCCTTCGTCACGCTGAGGTTGGCGGAGTAGTAGGCGCTGATGCGGTCGGGATTGAGCGTATAGGCGTAGTTCGTCTTCACCACGAGCTGCGACAGGTCGCTATAGAGCGTGGGGTCGTTGTCTTTCGCCCAAAGGAACTTCTCGGCAAAGGGTATCTTCTCGCCGGGGTTGTCCCACGTGGAGTAGTACTCAGGATAGAGCGCCACGAAGCGGTTCTCGCTGCTGCCGTCGTAGGGAACACCCGTGAGGTCGCCCTTGTCGGCAAGGACGATGCCGCGAATGCCATCGCTGAACTCGCACAGCGAGCGGTTGTAGCGGTAGAGTGACGACTCGATGCGCAGGGCGACGATGAGCCGTATCTGCGGGATGTGCGTCGTGATGGTGGCGTTGAGGTTCAGCTGTCGTGAGATGCTGCCGTTGGTCACCGAGGCACTGGCACTGTAGCCCGTGCTGGTGGCGTTGTAGCCGCGATACCAGCCGACGTAGGCGTACGGACGATTGCCGCTCATGGTGCTGTTGGCACCTAAGGGAATATCGGCAAAGAGGGTCTCGTTCAGACCTTTGTAGTGATAGTAGCGACCATCGACACGGATGCTGGTGCGCAGCGGTTTGATGGGGGTGAAGTCGATGGTCCACTCCAGACCGTAGCGCGTGATGGGCGTGCCGTTGACATACTGGTCGCTGACGGCGTATGTGTTGCGCTCCGTATAGGCCAGCTGCTGGGGAGCCGTAGCACCCGAGGCGTCGTAGGCAGTGACGATGCCCGTCTGACGGTCGATGGTAAAGCGGCGGTCGTCGGGAGAAGTAACACCCGATGGAGAAACATCGGGAGAAGTGGTAACACCCGATGGAGAAACATCGGGAGAAGTGGTCAGCACGTCGAGCGACGAGGGCGGCGTATAGCGGTAAGTCATGGGGCGATAGACGTCGGTCAGCATGTAGGGACGATGGGTGCGGTGATAGAATCCTGACAGGGAAATCTGCGTTCCCAGGAGGGTCATCTTTACACCGATGTCCGTCTGATGGGTATATTGCCAGCGGAGGTCGGGATTGTAGAGCGCCTTCGAGGGTTGGATATGATACGCCATATACGAACGGTTGTCGCTGGTGCTCGTCGAGGCAAAGGCCAGCCGGTCGGCATAGCCGGGCGTGGGGTACAGCACCTGGAAGGAGGGCAGCTTGACGGACTTCCCCCACCCTGCATGTACCTGCAGCTCGCTGACCCACCGCTTGCGCTGATTGCGCCAGAAGACGTAGCGGGCATTGGCTCGCGGCGACCAGCTGCTGACCGTCCCGTAGTCAGAGCCGCCGATGAGCGTCTGGTCATTGCGCAGTCCTGCCGTCAGTTCGAAGACGGAGCGGCGGGCGGTAGGTATCGACACTTTCTCCTCGGCATAGAAGGCGAGGTTGTGGAGCGTTGGCAGGGCGTCGTAGCGGTATTCGCGCCATGTGGGAGCATAGCGCATATCGTCGTAGTACGTGCCACGCCCCGTATTACGGCTGCCGGTATAGTCGGCACCGACCTTCACGAAGTTGCGCACGGCACCGAACTTCCGCGACCACTCGCCCTTGAGGTTCAGCGACCAGTTCAGGGGCTTGGAGTCGTTGTAGCTCTTCACATACCAATAGCCCGTAGGCCCTAATATTATTTCTGCATAGGGGTTGGTATTGTAGTCGGCAGCCATGAAGTAGCCCTCCTGCTGACCGTGGAGATAAGGCTGTGTGGAGGCGCTGCTGGTGTGGCTATACGCTTCGGAGCGGTGGTCGCTGGTGCTGACGGCACCCTTCAGCGAGACATTCGTCAGCCAGCGCTTGTTGAGCAGCCACTGCAGTTGGAAGTTGCCCTGGAAGCGGTTGTCGCGGACCTTATTATAATCGTCTAACTCCTGGTCGGGGTCGGCCTTTGAGTTATAGCCACCGATGTTGCCACTGAACCCCACGTTCAGCGTCAACGGGGTACTCTCCGTCAGGAAGGTGTTCATGTAGTTCAGCGACAGGATGTTACGCTGATAGGCGGTATAGGGCGATGCGGCATTGGAGAAGGAGCGTGCATGCTCAAAGGAGGCGTTCAGCACACCCTTGCGCCTACCCATGTCGAAACCCTTGTTGACGGCTATCTGGCGGGTGTGCTGGTTGATGCGGCCCTCGATGACGAAGGGCGACTTACCACGGCGGGTGTTCACCTTGACGATGCCGTTGGAGAGGTCGCCATACTCCACGGAAGGCACACCGGCAATGACCTCGATGCTCTCGATGTTTGAGGCACTGAGCATGCGTGTGGAGGCAGCCCGCGACTCGCCCGTCTCGGCATTGTTATTCAGACGGACACCGTCCAGCTCGATGGCAGTACCGAAGGAGGCGTTGCCACCCTCGGACGATGCACTGCGTAGCGCCAGGCGGTTATCGTTCATCAGCGAGGGATTGACCGTAGTACCACCGGGCAGCAGGGAACCGATGTCGCTGACATTGACAATCTGCTGGTTCTCCAAGGCGGTGCGGTCGATGGTATAGGACGTCGTGGCCTCGTCGGTCTTACGCTTGGCAACGACGGTGACCTCGCTGAGTCGCAGGTTATCTTCCTTCATGACCAGGCGCAGGGTGAGGACATTCTTCGTAACGTTCATCGGCAGGGTGCGCTTCTGGTAGCCCAAGCACTGGACGGCGAGTGTCAGCTTGCCCTCGACGACATCCTTGATACGGAAAGAGCCCTGGTCGTCGGTCATTGCCCACTGTCCGCTCTCGCTGACGGCAACATAAGCATAGCCGATGGGACGACCGTCCTCATCGACGACCTTTCCTGCCAGCGTAAACTGAGCAAAAGCCAACGTCTCCTGCAGCATCAGCAACAGGAAAACAGCGTAGCGGATATGGACGTTCGTGACTCTCAATTTTCAGTACGTTTTTGTCGGCTGCAAAGGTACGGCGTTCTGTAGAAACTGGCAATACCAAATTATCGGTAAATATCGTCACAAGAAACGGTTAAACTACTACCTAATAGTTGTTATTTTGTGAAAATAGTTGCTTTTTCTTCCGACGTTTCCTTATTTTATTATTACCTTTGCACCTCGAAAACAATGATAGCACTAAAAGATATGAACAGACTATTGACAAGTATTATCCTGCTACTCGCCACCCTTGTGGCAACGGCTCAACCGCTGAAGCAGGATCCTGCCGTCCGTCAGGGAAAGCTGAAAAACGGACTGACGTACTATATCCGACATAACTCCAAGGAACCCGGGCTGGCAGACTTCTACATCGTCCAGCGCGTGGGAAGTATCCTGGAGGAACCGCGTCAGCGCGGACTGGCTCACTTTCTGGAGCATATGGCGTTCAACGGCACGAAGCACTTTTCGGGCAAAGGCAAGCAACTGGGCGTTATTCCCTGGTGTGAGACCATCGGCGTGAAGTTCGGTGCGAACCTCAATGCCTATACGAGCATCGACGAGACGGTGTATAACATCTCTGCCGTACCCCTGAAACGTGAGGGTATCGCCGACTCCTGCCTGCTGATACTGCACGACTGGAGCCACTACCTGCTGTTGGAGGACAAGGAGATAGACAAGGAGCGCGGTGTCATCCACGAGGAGTGGCGCACACGCCGTGCAGGAAAGGCTGTCAGCCGACTGATGGAGCAGGCTGCCCCTAAAATATATAAAGGTACGAAGTATGAAGACTGCATGCCCATCGGTTCGATGGATATCGTGGACAACTTCCCCTACAACGACCTGCGCGACTACTATCACAAGTGGTATCGCCCCGACTTGCAGGCGATTGTCGTTGTCGGCGACATCGACGTGGATAAGATGGAGAAGAAAATCAAGAAGCTCTTCTCGGGTATTCCTGCTGTGAAGAACGGTGCCAAGCGCGAGTACTATCCCGTGAACGACAACGACACGATGATAGTCGATATCGAGCGTGACAAGGAACAGCCCATCGTGCTATGCCACATCTACCAGAAGCGGGAGGCAACACCTGATGCCGAGAAGAACGACGTGAAATATGTGCGTGGCGACTATGTCGATTTCCTGATCCGCAACATGCTCAACGACCGTCTGGCAGAACTGCGACAGTTGGCCAATCCGCCCTACCAGAGTGCTACGGCACGTGCCGGCAGCTTCTTCATCAGCAGGACGAAGGACGCTTTCTCGCTGTCTATCAGCTGTAAGGAGAAGAACATTCTCGGCGGCATCATCGCTGCTGTGGGAGTCTGCGAACAAGCACGCCAACACGGATTTACCGAGGCTGAGCTGCAGCGTGCCAAGGCCCTGAAGCTGAACCACGACGAGCGGAAGCTGCGTGAGCGCGACGACCGCCGCAACTCGAAATTTGTGGGAGCCTGCGTGCGCCACTTCCTCAACAACGAACCGCTGATGGCCATCGAGGACGAGGTGGAGCTGACACGCCGCTTCGACCGTGAGGTGACACTGGAGGAGGTGAACAACGCCGTCAAGGAACTCATCACCGACCAGAACCAAGTAGTCATCATGTATGCCCCTGCCAAGGAGACGCTGGTGCTGCCCACCGAACAGCAGATAGAGAACGTCGTCACCGCTGCCCAGCAGTTGCAGTACGCTCCCTACAAGGAGAAGAAGGTGGAGCAAGACCTCACCTCTTACCTCGCACCGCTTACCGCTAAGAAAGGCACCATCGTCAGCGAGAAGCCTTACCGCCACGGCTTTACGGAATACGTGCTGTCGAACGGCTTGAAGGTGTATGCCAAGAAGACGGACTTTGCCAAGGACGCCGTATCGCTGAACCTCCGTGGCGACGGCGGTACGTCGGTCTATACCGATGCCGACATTCCTAACTTCTCGCTCATCAACAGCTCGATTACCGATGCCGGTGTCGGCATTTACGACGCCATGACGCTGCGCAAGATGCTGGCCGGCAAGTCGGTACGTGTGCAGCCGTCGGTAGGAACACGCGGTCAGAGCATCAGCGGCGGCGTGTCGGTGAAGGACATGGAGACGCTCTTCCAGCTGGTACACCTCTACTTCACGCAACCGAGGCGTGACACGGTGGCTTTCCAGAGCCTCATCAACCGCACACATGCCTTCCTCACCAACCGCAATGCCTCACCGAAGGTGGATTACAACGACTCCATCCGCGCCATTCTCTACGACCATCATCCACGTCTGAAGCCTGTCACGCAGGAAACATTGATGAAGGCCGACTACGACCGCATCCTGCAGATTTACAAGGAGCGCTTCAGCGATGCCTCGGGCTTCAAGGCAGTGGTTATCGGCAATTACGACGAACAGCAACTGAAAGACCTGATGTGTCAGTATCTGGCCACGCTGCCCGCCACCCACAAGGGAGAGCAGACAAACTGGGCAAACGTGCCCCGCATCGTGGAAGGCGACTTCGTGAGCACCTTTAAGAAAAAGATGGCTACGCCGCTGGCGAATGTCAGCATCTACTATACTGCCGACGTACCCTTCACACCGCAGAGCGATCTGGAGCTGGACTTCCTGACGCGTGTGCTGAAGATTGCCTATACCGACAGCGTGCGCGAGGAGAAAGGTGGAACGTACGGCGTTAGCGTAGCCTTCGAACTGGACAAGGACGACCGTCCCAACACCACGCTGTCCATTTCGTACAATGCCGACCCCACACGCTACGAGGAGCTGAACCCCATCATCTACGAACAACTGCAGCACATTGCCCAGCAGGGACCTGCAGAAGCATCGATGCAGAAAATCAAGGAGTATCTCGTCAAGCAATATCAGCAGGCGGTCATCACCAACGACTACTGGAATTACATCATCTGGCATGAGCTGGACGACGAGACAGACTTCGACAAAGACTACTGCGACCTGGTGCGGCAGATGACGCCTCAGCAGGTGCAGCAGATGGCTCAGAAGATTCTGGCTGCCAAGCGTCGCATCGAGGTGACGATGCTCTCGGAGCAATAACAGTAAAGGAAAAGGGAACCGCATTCGGTTCCCTTTTTTTCTTATGCATCGGCGAACGTCTTGCCGTCGTCGAGTGTCACTTGCAACTGGGTGTATTCGCAGTGGAAGTCGTGCTGCAGGCGATCGAGGTAACGCCGACTCTCCCACTTGCACATCGGCAGGTCGTGCAGCAGGTAGTTGCCGCAGGTCTGCGGTTCGGTGGCAGGCACTTGCTCCTGGATGACTATCCACTCCAGGCACTCAATGGTCAGCTGGCGCATGTCCTCGACGGTATAGCTGCCCGTCATAATGATATACATGCCCGTCAGACAGCCCATCGGACCGACATATACCACGTCATCCTTGACGCGTGAGTTACGGAACCACGTCGCCATGAGGTGCTCCAGACTGTGCATGGCAGCAGGTGCCACAGCGGGTTCTTTATTGGGTTCGGTGATGCGCAGGTCGAACGTGGTGAAGCCTTTATCCACACGCGACACATAGATGCCGGGCTTCAAGTGTGTGTGGTCGATGGTGAAACTTTGTATAACTTCCATCTCATTTTCTAATATTAATTTTTCATCTTTAATTCTTCATCTTTAATCTTTTCCACAAACGCCTTGGTGGTTTGGAACGAGTGCTCGGCAACGGTATCCCAGAAGTTATGATACTGCGAGGCATCGGTGTCTGACAACGGCATGTCGCTGACCACGCGGAACGAGATGAACGGCACGTGGTTGATGTAACACGTCTGGGCGATGGCACACGACTCCATATCGACAGCCTTGGCGTCGGGGAACTTCTCAATGATGCTACGCATCTTGTCCTTTGTATCGACAAACCAGTCGCCCGTCACGATGAGTCCCGGGACAATGCGCACCTCGTCGTTCGACAGCGCCACGGCCTTCTCCAACAGCTGGGCATCAGCCTGATAGCGGGCAGGGAGTCCCTGCACCTGACCATAGATGGTCGTGTCGTCGATGGCTCTTCCACAATACACGTCGTGGTAACTCACCTCTTTGCTGACCACCACATCCTGGATTTTGAGGTCGTCACCATGACCTCCAGCACAACCGCTGGAAACGATGACGTCGGGGTGAAACTCGTTAATCATACGCTGGGCGCCGAGGGCTGCATTCACCTTACCGATGCCACACTTCTCTACACGGACATTGCCGTCAGCAAACAAGTGCTGCAACTGTTGCAACTCCTTGTCCATAGCTACAATTATTCCAATTTTCATAGGGCTAATGGGTCTTATAGGGTTAATGGGTCTTATAGGGCTTATGGGTTAGAGGAATCCTTGGTGCTTGAGGGCTTCGAGCAGTCCTGCCGACATCGCCTCGTTGTCCTTCTTGGTATAGCGGATGTCGGTAAAGATCTGCGCCAGCGTCTCCTTGTTGTTGATGCGGCAGAACTCACGGTTCTCCTCCAACTGTTCCTTATCGCTATAATAGGCGTCGATGTCGGCGCGACTATAATCCTGATACGTCTCGTGATGTACGAAACTCTGCAGCGGCAGACGGTCGCTCATCTTTCCTTCCTCAGCGGGCCAGCCGACGGTCAGCGTGGCAACGGGCATCACCAACTTCGGGAGCTGCAGCGTGTCGATAATCATCTGCGGCATATAGACCGTTGTTCCCAAGTAGCAGTAACCCAGTCCTTCCTCGTCCATGAGGTTGCACAGCGTCTGCGTATAGAGCAGTGCATCGATGGCAGCATTCTGGTACGACAGGAAGTTGTCGTAGCCAGGGTGTGCCTGGCGCTCCTCACACCAACGCGTGGTACGTCGGAAGTCGGCACAGATGGTCAGCACCACCGGAGCGCTCTTTACCATCGGCTGGTTGAAGTGTGCTGGTGCCAACCGCTCTTTCATCTCCTGACTGCGTGTCACCACCACAGAATAGAGCTGCAGATTGCCCATGGTCTGCGTTCGGGCTGCCTCCGTCATCAGTCGGTTCAGCAGTTCCTCCGTCACTTCTCTTTCACTATATTGGCGAATGGTTCGCCGTGTTGATAGATTTTTCATGCTGCAAAGATACAAAGACTTTTCCTAATCGGAAAACTTTTTTTGTTTTTTAATAGAGAAAGTTGCCCAAAGAGCAAACTTTTTAGTAATTTTGCAGCCAAAATGTAATTTACTTATGCAGACATATACTTACGAAGAGGCTATGGAAGCCTCGTTAGCTTATTTCGGCGGCGACGAGCTGGCAGCTCGCGTGTGGGTGAACAAGTATGCCATGAAGGATTCTTTCGGCAACATCTACGAGAAGTCGCCCGAGCAGATGCACTGGCGCATCGCCAACGAGATTGCCCGCATCGAGCAGAAATATAAGAACCCGATGACGGCTCAGCAGGTGTTCGACTTGCTGGATCATTTCCGCTACATTGTTCCTGCCGGTAGTCCCATGACAGGCATCGGCAATAATTTCCAGGTGGCATCGCTGTCGAACTGCTTTGTCATCGGACTGGACGGCAATGCCGACAGCTATGGCGCCATTCTGCGCATCGACGAAGAGCAGGTGCAGCTGATGAAGCGCCGCGGTGGCGTAGGTCACGACCTGAGCCACATTCGTCCGAAGGGCTCGCCCGTCAACAACTCCGCACTGACCTCGACAGGTCTTGTGCCTTTCATGGAGCGATATAGTAATAGTACGCGCGAGGTGGCGCAGGACGGTCGCCGTGGAGCACTGATGCTCTCGGTGAGTATCAAGCACCCCGACTCGGAGGCGTTCATCGACGCCAAGATGACCGAAGGCAAGGTGACGGGAGCAAACGTCAGCGTGAAGATTGACGACGAGTTCATGCAGGCTGCCACAGAGGACAAGCCATACACCCAGCAATGGCCCATTGACGGCAAGGCCGGCGAGAACGGACTGCTGGTGAAGAAGGAAATCTCTGCCAAGAAACTGTGGGAGAAGATAGTCCACAATGCCTGGAAGAGTGCTGAACCCGGTGTGCTATTCTGGGATACCATCCTCCGCGAGAGCATCCCCGACTGCTATGCCGACTTGGGCTTCCGCACCGTCTCCACCAATCCCTGTGGCGAGATTCCCCTGTGTCCCTACGACAGCTGCCGCCTGTTGTGCATCAACCTCTATAGCTACGTCAAGAACCCTTTCACCAAGGATGCCTACTTCGACTATGAGCTATTCAAGAAGCACGTGCAGCAGGCACAGCGCATCATGGACGACATTGTCGATTTAGAGCTGGAGAAGATAGACCTCATCATGGACAAGATCAAGAAAGACCCGCAGGAGGAAGAGGTGAAAGGCTCAGAATACCACCTGTGGGAGAAAATCAAGACCAAGAGTTCGAAGGGTCGCCGTACCGGCGTAGGCATCACCGCCGAGGGTGACATGATTGCCGCCATGGGACTGCGCTACGGTACGCAGCAGGCTACTGACTTCAGCGTCGAGGTTCACAAGACGCTGGCGCTGAACGCCTACCGCTCAAGTGTGGAGATGGCAAAGGAGCGTGGAGCCTTCGAGATTTTCGATGCCCAGCGCGAAGCCCAGAATCCCTTTATCCTCCGTCTGAAGCAAGCTGACGAGCAACTGTATCAGGACATGGTGAAGTACGGTCGTCGTAACCTGGCCTGTCTGACCATCGCTCCGACGGGAACGACCAGTCTGATGACGCAGACTACCAGCGGCATTGAACCCGTCTTCCTGCCCGTCTATACGCGTCGCCGCAAGGTGAATCCCAACGATGCCGACGTGCATGTCGATTATACGGACGAGGTGGGCGACTGCTTCGAAGAGTACCTGGTCTATCACCCCAAGTTCCTGACGTGGATGAAAGCCAACGGCATGGATGCCGAGAAGCGCTACACCCCCGAGGAGGTAGAGGCGCTGGTAGCCCAGTCACCCTACTACAAGGCTACTGCCAACGATGTCGATTGGCTGATGAAGGTACGCATGCAGGGCGCTATCCAGAAGTGGGTTGACCACTCCATCAGCGTTACCGTCAACCTTCCCAACGATGTCGATGAGGCACTGGTCAATCGCCTGTATGTCGAGGCATGGCGCTCCGGATGCAAGGGCTGTACTATCTATCGTGACGGCTCGCGTTCGGGCGTGATGATCAGCGTGTCGAAGAAAGACAAGAAAGACGATTCCGCCCAGGAGGACACCACCAAGGACAACAATATCGAGGAGCAGCCCGTCAGCCCTTGCCAGCACCCCGAAGTGACGGAGGTACGTCCCAAGGAGCTGGAGTGCGACGTGGTGCGTTTCCAGAACAACAAGGACAAGTGGGTGGCCTTCGTCGGACTGCTCGACGGCTATCCCTACGAGATCTTTACCGGTCTGCAGGACGACGAGGAAGGCATCATGCTGCCGAAGTCGGTCACCAAGGGCAAGATCATCAAGCAGATGAACGATGACGGTACGAAGCGCTACGACTTCCAGTTCGAGAACAAGCGCGGCTACAAGACGACCGTCGAAGGCCTTTCGGAAAAGTTCAATCCCGAATACTGGAACTACGCCAAGCTCATCAGCGGCGTGCTGCGCTACCGCATGCCCATCGACCATGTCATCAAACTCGTGTCTTCACTGCAGCTGAAGTCAGAGAGCATCAACACGTGGAAGGTTGGCGTAGAGCGTGCCCTGAAGAAATACATTGCCGACGGCACGGAAGCCAAAGGGCAGAAGTGTCCTAACTGCGGTGCGGAGAGCCTGGTCTATCAGGAGGGTTGTCTCATTTGTAAAAACTGTGGAAGCAGTCGATGCGGATAACCTCCTCACATATCATCCTCCAGGACATGCACTTCTACGCCTACCACGGCGTATTGCCACAGGAGCGCATCGTCGGCGGCGACTATACCGTCAGCGTCGAGGTAGAGACCGACGTCACTGACGCCATTGCCACGGACGACGTGGGGCAGACGCTGAACTATGCGGCACTGTACGAGGTCATCAAGCATGAGATGCTCATCCCCTCAAACCTGCTGGAACACGTGGCGGCACGCATCGGCAAAGCCGTCATGGACAACTTCCCGCAAGTGCAAGCCCTCGACCTGACCGTCACGAAGCAGAATCCGCCTATGGGTGCCGACTGCCAGGGGGCAGGAGTCAAACTACACATCGTAAAATCATAAGCAAGCATGAAACAAAAGTTTCTGATACTCATCATCGCTATCACATCGGCACTCGCCAGCAGTGCTGCCGACCTTTCCGTGAACGACGCCGCAGCCAACAAGTCGAAGAAGTTCACACTGGTCATCGATGCCGGTCACGGCGGTCACGACGCGGGAGCCGTAGGAGCACTCACCAAGGAGAAGACCATCAACCTCAACGTGGCGCTGGCCTTCGGACGACTGGTAGAGCAGCACTGCCCCGATGTCAAGGTCATCTATACCCGCAAGACAGACGTCTTCATCCCCCTGCATACACGTGCCGACATTGCCAACAAGAACAAGGCAGACCTCTTCATCTCCATCCATACCAACGCCCTGCCCAAGGGACATATCTCGCGCGGCATGGAGACCTATACGTTAGGTATGCACCGCGCTGCCGACAACTTGGCAGTGGCTAAGCGAGAGAATGAGGTCATCCTCTATGAGAAAGACTACCGCCAGCGCTATCAGGGCTTCGATCCCAACTCGTCGGAGAGCTACATCATGTTCGAGTTCATCCAGGACCACAACATGGCACAGAGCGTAGAACTGGCGAAGTTCGTGCAGCGCCGCACCTGTGCTACGGCAGGACGCCAGAACAAAGGCGTCAAGCAGGCAGGGTTCCTGGTGCTTCGCGAGACGTCCATGCCCAGCTGTCTGATAGAGTTAGGCTTTATCTCCACCAGCGACGAAGAGCGTTTCCTGCATTCGCAGAACGGCGTCAGCCTGCTGGGACAGGGCATCTACCAGGCATTCCTCGACTACAAGCGCAAGTATGCGCCCAGCGTGAGCGTCCCCTATAAGCCCGAGCCACAGCCGGAAGTCACCGTTCCGGAAGTGTTGCCCCCTACCCCACAGCCGCAGGCTCAGCAGGAGCCTGTCAAGGAAAGCAAGCGTGAGAGACGCCGCAGGGAAAAGGCAGAACAGGCGGCCCGCGAAGCTGCCGCCAAGGCAGAGCAGGAAGCTCGTGAAGCTGCCTCCAAAGCAGAGCAGGAAGCCCGCGAAGCTGCCGCCAAAGCAGAGCAGGAAGCTCGTGAAGCTGCCGCCAAGGCAGAGCAAGAGGCACGTGAAGCAGCCGCTGCCGTATCTCCCTCCCTTCAGGGAGGGACCGAGGGTGGGTCTCCTTCTTCTCCCTCCCTTCAGGGAGGGACTGAGGGTGGGTCTCCTGTCTTCAAAGTCCAGATCCTTGCTGCCTCCACCCAACTCAAACCCTCGTCGCCCCATCTGAAAGGCGAGACACAGGTAGAATACTTCCAGGAAGGCGGCATGTACAAATACACCGTAGGCTCCTCCACCGATTACAACGCCATCAACCAGCTGCGCAAGCAGTTGGCGGCCAAGTTCCCGCAAGCCTTCGTCGTCGCCTTTAAGAACGGACAGAAGACCGACGTGAGGGCTGCCATCCAGGAGTTTATGAACAACAAGAAAAAAAAGTAACACCGAACATACTAATGATGACAAATATGAAATTTACCAAGGAAATCAAAATCGCGCTGGTCGCAATCTTCGCCCTCGTCGTATTGTTCTTCGGCATGCAGTTCCTCAAAGGACTCAGCATCCTGTCCAGCAACAATTCCTATTTCGTAGCCTTCGCCGACGCTACAGGACTTTCCACTTCCTCGCCGGTCTATGCTAACGGCTACCGCGTGGGTGTCGTCAAGGCACTGAACTACGACTACGCCCCTGACGGCAATATCATTGCCACGCTGGAACTCGACCAGCAGATGCGCGTACCTGCAGGCTCCAGGGCTGAACTCGCCAGCGACCTGTTAGGAAACATCAAAATCAACCTCGTACTCGCCGACGACCCGCTGCACATGCTGGCTGTTGGTGACACCATTCCCGGTGCTGCCGAAGTCGGTGTCATGAGCAAGCTGGGCGGCATGTTGCCAGCTATCGAGAAGATGATTCCCAAGCTCGACTCCATCATGAGCAGCCTGAATATGCTGTTGGCAGACCCCGCCCTGCGCAACACACTGCACAACGTAGAAGGAATGACTGCCAACCTCGATGCTACCAGCCGCGAGCTGCGCACCCTGTCAGCATCACTCAACAGCGAGGTACCCGGTATGCTACAGAAGACCAACGGCGTGCTCGACAACACCCAGCAGCTGACCGCCAACCTCTCGACCATCGACGTGGCAGACATGATGGCAAAGGTTGATAGGACACTGAAAAACGTCGAGGAGATGACCCAACGTCTGAACAATGCCGAAGGCACCCTCGGTCTGCTGATGCGCGACAAGTCACTCTATCAGAACCTTACACGCACCGCTGCTGATGCCGATTCTCTGATGATAGACCTCAAGCAGCACCCCAAGCGCTACGTTCACTTCTCGATATTTGGAAAAAAAGACAAATAAAAAACTCAATTATTTTTAATTTGTCTAAATAGGAGGCTCGCTCCAAGAAGTTTCTATGAAACATTCCAAACTGCCTGATATCTTAGGTAGTTAGCGAGCGTGAAACAATTGCCTTGCACGGCCATGCTGTGGTGTGCATACTTTTTACAACACACTGAAAGACAAATTGTTAGATTTACGCAAGAGCCTCAGATGATAAAAAATTATTAAATCACTTTAAATGGCGAAATATTAGAGCGTTACGCATTTTAGAAGAAATTTTCCCAAATGGGAGCATTTGTTTATTTCCGAAAAAATTGCGAACTTTGCACTCGCAAAATCAAAACAAGAGACCACACGTCTTATTATTATTAAATAGGTAACGCCGCATGGTAAACAATCCAAAGGCGCTTTGGGACAACTGCCTTGAACTCATCAGGGAGATCGTCACTGAGCAGCAATACAAAACATGGTTCGCGACCATCGTCTTCGAGAACTACAACGAAGAGACGCGGACTCTCCTCGTACAAGTGCCGAGCCGGTACGTGTATGAGTATTTGGAGCAATACTATGTGGGCCTGCTGAGCAAAGTGCTGACCCGCTGTTTCGGGCAGAACGTCCACCTGACCTATCGTGTGATGATGGACGTTGAGCACCATCTCACCGTCGATGAGCAAGGCAGCGAAGCCGTCAGCATCGACCCCGCACCAGAGAGCAATCGCGTCAACAAGTCGCCTACGACCATCGACGCTGCCGTTCCCCAAGACCTCAATCCGCAGCTGGATCTCCGCAAGACGTTCCAGAGCTTCATCGAAGGCGACTCCAACAAACTGCCCCGCGCCGTCGGCGTTTCCATTGCCGAGCATCCGGGCAAGACCACCTTCAACCCCTTCTTCGTCTATGGCCCGTCAGGATGCGGCAAGACGCATCTCATCAACGCCATCGGCATCCGCTGCAAGGAGCTTTATCCCCAGAAGCGAGTGCTCTACGTCTCAGCACGCCTTTTCCAGGTGCAGTTCACGGACGCCAGCCGTCAGAACACCGTCAACGACTTCATCAACTTCTACCAGACCATCGACGTGCTCATCATCGACGATGTGCAGGAGTGGGCCACTGCCGAGCGCACGGTCAACACCTTCTTCCATATCTTCGACCACCTGTTCCGCCTCGGCAAGCAGATCATCCTCGCCTCCGACCGTCCCCCCGTGGACCTGAAGTGGCTGCAGGATCGCATGCTGACCCGTTTCTCCTGCGGACTCATTGCCGAGCTGGAGAAGCCCAATACCCAGCTGTGCATCGACATCCTTAATGCCAAGTGCCTGCGCGACGGCCTGAAGATTCCCGCCGATGTCATCCAGTTCATCGCCGAGACCGCCAACGGCTCCGTGCGCGACCTCGAGGGCGTCATCAACTCCCTGCTGGCCTATAGCGTCGTCTATAACTCCAATATCGACATGCGACTGGCAGAGCGCATCATCAAGCGTGCCGTGAAGATCGATAATAAGCCGCTGACCATCGACGACATCCTGGAGCAAGTCTGCAACCACTACAACGTGTCGCAGCAGAACGTCTTCAGCAAGAGCCGCAAGCGCGACTACGTCCTTGTGCGCCAAATCTCGATGTATCTTGCCCAGAAATATACCAAGATGCCTGCCTCGCGCATCGGTCAGCTCATCGGCGGTCGCGACCACTCTACCGTCATCCACAGCTGCAACACCATCGAGCAGCGCCTGAAAGTCGATAAGTCCTTCGTGGCAGAGCTCTCCAGCATTGAGACTTCCTTCAAGTTGAAGCGCTAAACGTCCCACTTTTCGTACAAATAGAAAAAAAGAGATAAAAAAAGCACGAAATATTTTGCATTTCGCGCTTTTCTTTGTAATTTTGCAGCCGCAAAAACAAAAGGAGAGGTGCTCGAGTGGTTGAAGAGGCACGCCTGGAAAGCGTGTAACCGGCAAAACCGGTTCGCAGGTTCGAATCCTGTTCTCTCCGCAATAACCCGCCATTTCGGCGGGTTTTGTCGTTTTTAAGAGCATAGATAAGCGCCTTTGTTTGATTGATAACCCGTTAAAAAGAGTTAATAATACGCTCCCCTTTAATATACTTTCAACAGAAAACCGTAACTTTACACCTCTTTAGATACAATAACGAAAAAAACATAATTAATCAATAACGAATATGAAACGCATCTTTTCCCTATTACTACTGGCTATCGGCATCCTCAGCCTGCAGGCACAGGACTTCAACTTATATTTTGCCAACAACATCAGCGACGTTTCCAATCTGCGTAGCATCCGCAAGTCGAATCAGCTCAACTGGCAGCTCGTCACCAACGGTGCCTTGGCCACCAATAAGGTGCAGGTGGAAGGCGTGAAGGACATGTTTGCCGCTACGACCATGAAAGGTCGTGAGCAACAGCAGCAGTTCTGGAAGATGCGCGACAATACCCTGTTGTGTTTCCGCATCAACGACGGCAACAACAAGGGAGCGTCGTACGAGGTACACATGTACTATAACGACAACCAGGAATTCCTTTACCTCTGTGTCAGCAACTACTTCTTCGTGAACATTCCCCACAAGGACGACAAGGTGACTATCAAGGTCAACAAGAACGTTTCCGGCAATGTGGAAAAGACGGACACGACGACCTTTACCTATCAGGTGTTCGACTGGAACGACGACCGCCTATATACCTTCCAGCTCGACTCCAAGCGTCAGGCTGAGAACCGCAGTTACCTGCTGGAATACACCACGAAGAAAGAAAACGGGCAGACGACCACCAAGACCTTAGAGCTGAAGAACGACAAGTTCCAGTCGTTCTACGTTCCCGACGAGGAGTTGCTGACCGCCGTGAACCTGATTAGCAACAATAACGGCAACCAGCAGAAGCTGAAGATGGACCTGAACAAGATTTTAAATGGTGTCTGGCTGGCTGACGATTTCATGCGTCCGCGTCTGGAGACCACCTTCAATCTCGACAAGCACGCCAACCGTGAGCTGACCATCTTCAACATGTTAGGCACGGGTCTGGTAGAACGCTTCGACACGCTATTCCTGACAGTTCATGGACGCAAGAACCGCTTTGTGGAGAATGCCACGCTGAACGTGGTGAGTCTGAACCATAAGGGTGAATACGTTGCCGACAGCAACGTGAAGGTAGATAAATACGACTCGAAGAAGAATGCCTACCGCGTCATCACGATGGGCAATCCGGCATATATAGAGATCCTGGCACCTGGTTACTGTCCGCGCCTCTACCGCTACCTCGGTGCCAGCGACCCAGCCACCGGTGTACTCGACACCAAGCGCTGCCACGCCAGCGTGACGCTGCTGCCAGGCAATTACGACAGCCAGAAGGAGGTCATCAGCGAGCAGATTATCTTCCTGCTGAAGAACCTGAACACATCGACCACCGTCGGCGACAAGAAGTACCAGAAGTTTGGCATCGACTCCATCAGGACGGAAACCCGTTCCAAGGAGAGCGAGGTGATCTATATCGAGGACGGCGGCTATCAAGACCCCAAGATGTTGAACGGCAAGCAGATAGACAAGTACGCCCGCATGCGCATCACGATGTCCGTTCCCAAGGGCAAGAACCAGCAAAGCCCTGCGCTGACTGCCAAGGAGAAGGGTGGCAGCACGTCGTACTCGTTCACCTATCTGGACCGCCAGTCAGTGCTTGCCAGCAACTATCCTGGCCTGACGCGCGACTACTTCGACCTCTACTACAACCTGCTCGACCCGCAGCTGCCTGAGGGCAAGCCCTACAAGCTACTGCTAACCATCGGCGACCGCAGTTTCGGACAGTTCCCCTATCTGAAACGCCGTACGTTAGATTATAAGAAGACCGAGAAGAAAGCCGAGGAAGAGGGTAAAAAGACCATTGCCTTAGACCCTGCGAAGATGGCACATGGTTTTTCCGGTTTTTCAGACATCAACTTCGTTTTCGCGCCCAGCTTTAACTTCAACTTGGCCTCCATACCAGGTCTGGCTTTCAGCGTGGTGCCTGTCTTTCATTGGGATCAAATGTATATGGACCTGTTTTTAAAGCTTTCCCTTGGCTGGGGTAAGGTTAAAGAGAAAGGCAGGACCAAAGAAAGCCGTGATGCCGTGAATAACTACAACGTCAAGGAGGGTCTTTTGCTGTACAGCGAACCAGGCTCGAAGGACAAGATTCACCCGAAGACTCGTGAGAGTGAGAATGTACCGTCAAGGAAGTTGACCTTGAACCCCACTAACAAATCGTTTGCCCTGAAAAAGCAGGATAAGGAAGAGTGGTTTTTGACTGAGTTCGACGACATCTTCAAGGTAGAGGGCAACAAAATGGGCAAGGGCGCGTATCTGGACGCTCTGGTATCCTTCTGCCTTCCTTTGAACTTTGAGGGATTCTACGTGAAAGACATCACCGCAACCCTTGGCTATGGTATGCATGCTGCCTGGGGAGGTGATGCGAAGGATATCCTCGGACGGCTTAACGAAGGAGTCATTGGTAAGCTCCCGAATTGGCTTCAGTTCAAGGCCATGATGAATGCAGCTCTATATGGTGAGGGTACAATAGGCGTCAAGCGCTATGGTTTCAAGCGTAAGAATGGTGTATTGAAAGCTGGCAAGATGGGATGGATTTTTCAACTTGACTTGGTTGCCAGAGCCGGTTTAGCTCTCTCGCTGACATGGGACCCGCTGGGAGGATATGATCCTAAGGGCACATGGGGTTACTTGTCCAAGTTCGTCTCGCTGTCCGGTAACGTTCGTGTCGGTGCCAAGGCACAAGGAGGCTTTGCCTGGGGTGGCCAGATTTATCAGGGGTTTTCCGGTAGTGACTGGGGCTTCAAACTTTTAATCATGGCTGGTGGCGAACTCATGGCCGACATCAAGACACCGGTGTGCCATTGGCGTCCGCGTATTTCAGGCTGCTTAGGCAACAGATGGATCTTGCCACAAAACACGGGTAATCCCTACCACCCCGACTATCCCTGGTGGGCAAAGGCGAACAACAATGCGAGGGACTTCTCACACCGTGCCGGTGAAACGGGAGAAGAAGGCAGGGAGGAGCTGACTCCCACCACTTCCTTTGTGGATGTCGGCGACTGCATCATCAGCAATGTGGGAGGCAGAGCCAATCCCACGTTCCTGCACAACGGTACCGTCGCCCTGCTCAACGAGCAGAGCAGCGAGTTGAACGACGACCATGTAGAACTTTACGACATCAGCGCTAAGACCACAACCAGTCAGTCGTCTGCCAACCGTCAGGCCAGCGAGTTCAGTGCTGCCACTGCCGGCGACTGCGAAGCGATGGGCTTCAGCGAGGTGACACAGCACATCTCCGTTCCTGCCTCGGCTAACACACAGCAGCGTTTCAACCTGGACAACGAGGTGATGCAGAACTCGCGCATCGTGGTGAAGATACGCCAAGGCGCCAGCGGCACGTGGAAGGAGACCGTTGTTCCCAAGGTACAGGGTGAAGGAGCCGCTGAAGGCTATGTCGATATAGCTCCACGCGTGACCGTCCAGGCTGACGGCAAGGCAGCCTGTCTGTGGAAGCACGGCAAGTTCACGATGCCTGTCTTTGACGGCAAGGTTTCGGACATGACGGTAGAAGACTCGCTGGCATGCCGCGAGTTCAGCGGAAAGATGATGTTCTCCGTCTATGACGGTCAGCAGTGGACAGCCCCCCGGACCCTTCTTCCCTCCATCAACAGCCACAGCACGCCCGTCGATTACCAGCTGGTCATGCACAAGGACTCGTTGCTGATGGCTGTCAATATCGTTGGTGAAGAAGAAAAGAACGGTCGCTGGGAGCGCGACGTGACGCTGTGGTATCACAGCTACGTCAACGGGCAGCTGGCTTCCACCATCGACGTCGATAACGTCCAGAAGTTCTCGCTCGGCATGGTTGGCGACCGCCTCTTCTGTGCTTCCATTATCGAGACCCCCGACAGCATCCGCGACATCCGCGTCAAGGCATTAAGCATGCGGGGTATTGCCGACTGCGAGTTCTCCACAGACCTCGCCCTGTCTAACCAAATGCCCCAGAGTGTCAAGATTGTGGCCGACCAAAAGCTCGACAACCCCACCGACTTTGCCATCGTGTGGACGCGCAACGACAACATCATTCGCAAGGACGGCAAGATGATATCCCTGCCCACCATGCAGACCATTCTCAACGTCTCTCGCATCTTTATGGAAGACAACATGGCTGCCACGCCGCATATTACCATCGGTGCCACACGCGACAAACTGGTGCTGGATGCCTTCGATGCCTATCTGAACGACAACGAGATACGCACGGTCTATACGTTGACCGACCCTGAGACCTACCAGTCGCGCATCATGCTGAGCACGCAGGAGTTCTACAACAACTTCGAGTATAGGCTGAGCTGCAACGATGCAGCCCTCATAGGCGGCAACAAGATGCCTGTGGATTTGACTATCTATAATACCGGTACTTCGCCTATCATCAGCGTTTCGGGTAAGATTAACGACCAGGACATCACGACGATGATGACTGACGACGACCGCTACAACCTCTATATTGCTCCAAACGACGCGGAGACCATCCCGCTGCTATATCCTGTTGCTGCCGACTTCAACGGCGTTCTGCTGCCCAAGGACATTGCCGCAGACTACGAGAACGTCTTCATGGCCAGCTACTCCAAGCGCCGTGGTGCCAGCCTGCGCCGCACCGTCAAACCCAACGAGGACAACGAGTGTGAGTTGGCAAACGGCTATGAAAACATCAGCTGCCGATTGGTCAACCACTCGGTCGAGGGCACCGTCAATACCTTCGACATCGAGGTCACCGACCACTCCGAGGACGGTCTGCGCGACAACCACGTCGTCTATGTAGGCGTCTATCCCGGTCCGTGTTACAACATTCCTTTCTGCGACACTGCCGAGCAGACATTGACAGCCGACGACTTCGAGATCATCGGTGGCGAGCGCAAGGCTTACGTCACCGTCACCGTACAGAATGTCAGCGAGAACACGTGGGGCTGCATCAATACCTTTGTCTATGACAAGCGCCTGTTAGACCTTGAGACCGATGAAGACTTGTCAGACTACTACGTCGTCGGCAACCTGTCGAGTGGCGACTGCCATACAGGTGTCGAAATCATTCCTGCCGAGGAGGACGAGGTGACGGGTATTCCCGTTGTCCGCAGCGACGAAGCCCGTCAGCACCACATCACGGTTGCTCGTACGGAGGGTGGTTTCCGCCTCTCCGGACTGACCGATGCCGACGGCTACGTCCGCGTGTTCGACGCCAAGGCAACGCCCGTCCATGGTGCTCCTGTGACCACGGGTACGATGTTCGTTCCCGTCAGCCAGCACGGAGTCTATCTCATCTCTACCAACAGTGAAATCTTCAAGTTCAACTATTAAAGCTTTATCCATGATGAAACAACGTATCATATACATCAGCACAGCGCTATTCGCCTTGCTGTTTCTGACGCCCCAAGTGCAGGTGTCGGCAGAGTCCTATTATTTCGGACATAACAACTGGGAGTGGATGTGGGATAAAATGTACAAGGACAGCTACGGCGGCTTCAGCGGCTCGGGCACCAAGAACGACCCTTACATCATTCAGGATGCCTACCGTCTTGCCAAGCTGGCCTACGAGGTCAATGTGCGCCACAACACTTTCAAGGGCAAGTTTTTCAAGCTCAGCAACAACATCAACTTGCAGGAAGCTCAGGTGGATGGTTATCCCAGCCTTTGGATTCCCATCGGCGTGAATCGCAAGCACCCCTTCGACGGCTATTTCGACGGCAATGGCAAGACCATTACCGGTCTGCGCATCGATTCGGAAGCCGGCATAGAAGAGCACTTCAGCTGGGGACTGTTCGGGGCCTGCCGTGGAGGCATCAGGAACGTCATCATCAAGTCGGCTAACATGCGTCTCGGTTCGAGAAGTTCCAGCATCAAGAGCCTCTATGCGGGACTGCTGTGCGGCTATCTGTTCTACGACAGGCAAGAGGAGGCCTACAACTGCATCTACGGCGCTGTCTATGGCTGTACAGTCGATGGCACCATTACGGGCAATATGACTGACGACATTGGCGACCGTGGCGTCGTAGGCGGACTGGTGGGCTATGCCAACAATCCCGTGAGCATCTACCGCTGCCAGGCAACGGTCACCGTGCGTGCCACCGACATGCGCAGCATTGGCGGCATCGTAGGCTTTATCAATGGCTATGACGGCAATCAGATAGATCATTGGAAAAAGAAATGGGGACCCTTAGAGACTTTCGTCTTCGACTGTACGGCTCAGGTCGATATTCAAGCCGGCGACGAGAAGCTGCAGCACTATCACGCTGGAGGCATCTGTGGCGACAACGACGGCGGCAACATTGAGGCATGTGCCTCGTCGGGCTCCATCACCACTGCCAAGAACGGCACGTCGGCAGGCATCTGCGGACGCAATATGGGAAATGTCATCGGCTGTGTCAGCGTGGCTCGTCTGACGGGCGGCTGGAACGTCGGCGGCATTGTCGGAAAGAACGAAGACACCACTATCGGCGGCAAGTCCTACTACGGACGCATTGCCTACTGCGTCTATAGCGGCCATCTCGACGGCACTGCTTCGCGCTATGCCGGAGGCATTGCCGCACGCTCGTCGTTTGTCGGCGAGACCAACTCGCTGTTCCTGGGCACTATGAAGGTGGGCACATCCTGCAAGACGCATCCCGTAAGTCAGCCTACCGATAACAAGCGCGACGAGGATAACGTCTGCTGCTATTTCGACCTCAACCTGTTCAATGCTCCTTCCGACAAGGATGCCACGGCATTACCCGTCGGCACGCTGATCAACGGTCAAAGCAACAGTCTGCCGCTGGCCACCGCCAACGTCACGACGCTCAAGAACACCCGCGAGTCAGCCGGTGCCATCGAGGTCACGGGCGTCAGCTATCAGTTTGTGGAGGGGCGCTATCCCAAGATTATCATCACCAGCGCCAACAACGCCACTGCCGGTCAGATGATGGACGCTACCATCGACATAGTGAAGGCTGCCTGGGACGATGCCACGGAGCTGAAGACGCCTGTGCTCTTCCCCAGCTATGCCCTGATGGCTGCCATACCGCCGGGCTTCACCAATACCAACGAAGCCTACCACCTGGATGCTCCCTTCTCGGTTGCCGACAAGACGATAGAGGACAAGACCTTCCAATACAACCTGGATGCACCTTCCGGTTCCGTTCAGAAGGACGGCACTACCGTGACGCCCCTCTATCCGGGTGAAGTCACCCTCTCTGTGACGTCGCCTGAACGCCTCACCAAGGACTTCCTGCTTGTCCTCTCCTCCGGCGAGCAGTGGGACGGCACCGTGGCCAACAACTACGGTGGCGGAACAGGAAAGGCTGGCGATCCCTATCAGATCTATAATGTACGCCAGTTCGTCAAGGCCATGCGCGACAACAAGGCCGACGAGTACTACAAGCTCATGGGCGACATCTGGTTCAACAAAGACCTGTACGACGACAATGCCAAGCCTCGCAGCGGCAAGTATGCCTGGGAGCGCAAGTCGGACGAGAAATTTGTGTGGCGCGCCCAGCTCGACGGCGACGGCCATCTCATTCGCGGACTGCATGTCACGAATGGCTACGGCATCTTCGACGAGATAGCAGGCACCGCCGTCCTGGAGAACCTTGCCATCGTCAACAGCCGCGTCGAGGTTCCCAATGTCTATCCAGCTTATGCGGCTTTCCTCGCACAATACATCCATGGCGGCGCCGTGGTGCGCAACTGTCTGTTCGACGGTTTCGTACACAGCAAGGGATCCGATGCGAGGGCATTGTGCTACTCCTACCTGCACACCCCCGAGGCGAAAGTCACCATCGAGGACTGCGTGATAGCCATTCAGTTCAACTATTCCAGCGACATGTACCTGCTGGGTAGCGGCAATGTGTTGAAAGAACCCAGCCACATCAATCGCTGTCTGGTGCTCACGGCGGCGAGCAGCATCCATTTCGTACAGGACGTCACGCGCACCGACAAGACCTATTACCACCAGGGCTATTCTAGCAGCATGTACGTGGGCGAGGATGAAGAATATGCACGCTCTGCCAAAGACCTGACCAGCGGCACGCTATACAGCGGTGAAGCGCGCTGGCAGTCGGAGCCCGGCCACTATCCCATGCTGAAGACCTTCGCCAAGACCAGCTACGGGCGCCTGTTGTCGCTGCCCGTCTATTCCACCATGGAGAACCGCATCAACGGTATGATGCAATCCACCGAGTTCGGCTACGGCAGCACGGCGTGGTCGAGCAACAACGACGCGGTGGAGGTGGATAACGATGCCCTCGTCATGGTACCCCTGAAAGACGAGGACTGCTATCTGGTGCGCCAGCTCGACGATGCCCGTGTGCTGCTACCCATCTGTTTGGGCAGCGGCTGCAAGATGGGCATCACCTTTGCCGACGAACATGCCAAGAACGTCTGCACCGCCCATTTCGACACGGACGGCAACCAGCAGCTGACGCTCCGCGAGCTCAACAGCGTGACGGCATCAGCCCTCGGCACGGCCATGGCGTCGAGCGAGGCAGAGGCTTCCCAGATTGAGAAGTTCCTCGAGCTGTCCTACTTCACGGGCATCACCGCCCTCGGTGCCGACGATGCCAGTGCCAGGCTTCACGGCGCCGGCGATGCGCTGGGAGCAACAAAACCCTTCAAGAACCTGCAGCACCTGAAGGAGGTACGCCTGCCGGGAAACATCACGGCACTCTACGACGGAGCCTTCGAAGGCTGCACCGACCTGGAGACCGTCACGCTGCCTTCCAAGCTGACCACGGTGAAGGGGCATCCGTTCTATGGCTCCAGCGTCAAGACGATACTCGTCGATTCGCTCAATTCCGTCTATCAGTCGCGCGACGGCATGCTGCTGACCAAGACCGGTGACCTGGTGTGCTACCCCAACGGGCGCAGCGGCACCAGCATCACCCTCTCGGGAACCATCGGCAACATCCTGCCCAACGCCATCTACAAGATTGACAAGTTAGACTCCATCTTCATCGACAACCCTGGTGCCGACAAGATAACGTATCTGCAGAACAACGGCATTACCCACTATAGCGGCGAGGCGAAGATGCGCGTCTATATCAACGACGGCACCGAGGATGCCACACTCTACAAGCGGTATATGAACAACGACACGTGGGCAGATATTGCCGATGCCGGACTGTTAGGACGATACTATCCGCTGACCTTCAACGACGCAAAGGCTGTCACGCTCTATCTGGGCTTCGACACACAGCTGCCCGCCGACCAGCGCGTCTATCTGGTCAGCAAGGACGATACCGACGACGGGACCGCCATGCTGCTGAACATCAGCAAGAAGATTGACAACAAGCTGGCAAAGAAGACTGCCGTCGTGGTGCGGTCGCCCTACGCAGGCATTGTCAAGCTCTTCCCCTATACGGGCGCCGACATCGTCACCATTCCCCTCTACCTCAACGGCCTCAATGGCGTTGGCGAGAAGGGCATGAACGTCAATCAGGGCGACAGCAACCAGGGCAACTGCCTCACGCTGGGTCGCAACAGTCAGAAGCAGTTAGGATTCTTCTACTTCAAGAACAGTTTCATACAGCCCTACCGTGCCTATCTCACAGTGAACACCATCAACGCCCGAATGGTGGAGTTCGACGACGTCACTGACCTCGACATCGCAGACGTCAGCGAAGAACCCACGCAGGAAGTGGAAGCCGACCTCTTCGACGACCTCTTCGCCTACAAGAAGAGCGACGACGGGAAGTCGTGCCGGGCCGTGTGGTACTACGGCGACCCTCAGAACATCACCATTCCTGCCGAGGTGGAGGGCATTCCCGTCACCGCCATGGGCAAGAACGTCTTCTACGGCAACGAAGAGCCCGTCTGGTCGGTCACCGTGCCCAGCAGCATCAAGACGCTGCGCGTGGCTCGCAGGGAGAGAGACAACCCCTTCTACGGACTCAACGACAGCACCATCGTCTATCTGCCCTCTGCCGATGCAGGCTACACCATGCCTGACGACGAGTGGAACGTGGTAATGGGCGACCAGTGCAAGCGGCTGTATTTGTTCGATGAGTTCTCATTCGTTCCTCCCCGTGATTTCTATGCCGACTACGTGCAATATGCCAATCAGCTGTGGGCCAAGACCAATATCGTTAGTAACTACCAAGCAGGCGATGTGGAAGAAATGAAAGTCGATGGCAAGGACGGCACCAACGAGTCGCTGGCACGCGAAGTCGATTTCGACCTCTTCGACATCCAGTACAAGCGCAAGGCCTATGCCGTCTGCCTGCCCTTCGACGTGGACCTCAAGGCCATGGAAATTAACGACGAGAGTGTGCTGAAAGCCTACCAGCTGAAGTATGTCAAGGACAACCTCCACTTCATCTTCGTGGAAGTGCCCCAGCAGCTCAAGGCTGGCGAGCCCTACTTCATCGTTGTCGATGGCGGTGGCTTTTTCCTGTCGAATGACCATAAGACAAAGTTAAGTGCTCAGTTGCATCCATTGACTGTCACTGACTACAACACTGGCGCCACAGTGGGACAGTTCAAGGGAACCTTCGCCTTCCTAACCAACGAAGAGGCGGTGAACGACCACGCCTATATCATCCAGTCATCCGGAAACTGGCATCGTGTCGCCAATAAAACAGCGGCGCAAAGACAAGCGAAAGTATGGCCCTTCCGTGCCTATTTCAGTCGAAGTGACGGTTTTGTGCGCAACCGCTACTTCACCAACTATCAGTCTGGTGCGAGCCAAGCCCGTCAGCGCGTAGCAGACGATGGCATCACCGACTTCCCCACGGATGCTTATGCCAGCGACTATGACTTCGAGGTGGAAGACGACGCCACGTCTATCCGTCCCGTTATCCATACCATCGACCTCGATGGCACCGAACATCTCTACGACCTCAGCGGTCGTCCACTCAACGGCAAGCCCACCAAGGGTGCATACATCAAGAACGGAAAGAAATACATCCATCAATAAAACGCAAAAATGAAAGACCAAAAGAAGAATTACCAAGAACCGGCATTGAACGTCATCAAGATGAGATCCCTGCCTTGTCTTCAAGATGGCTCTGATGGGCCTCCAGCCGAAGGAGGAGGAGGTAAAGACCCCTACGGTGAAGACCCCAACGGTGCCCGCCAGAACGACATGTTCGACGACTAAAAGAACAGAAGCCCCCTGACTCAGGAGGCTTCTTTTCTTTTTACTGCTTATAATGATAGCTCTAAAAAAGGTTTTTGGCGAGCGCTCAATTCATTTTTGGCGGGAGCCGTGAATATTTTTGGCGGGAGCCGTGAATGTTTTTAGCGGGAGCTAAAAATAAACGAGAACCTGTCTTCCACCCGACGAAATACGTCTTCTCCCCCATCGAAAGCCGTTCGCGCACCCTGCGACAACGGCACTCCTTCAAAGCAAGTATAGTATTCGCCTGCGACATGTATATTCGAAACGACCGTATTTGGGAGCAATTATTTTAATCCGTCTTCCATCAACCATCATACATCTCCCGTCAGACTTCAGATGTCACTCACCTGTCCCCGTGTCATTCTTGAGTTAAACCATAGAAATCAAAGAACTCACATTTTTTGTTTTTAACCTTGTTATTTCGATTATTTTGCTTATCTTTGCAATGCAATGGATAAAGAAACATTCGAACGACAAAAGGCATTTGCTGGAGAGAAGAAACCCTCCATGCTGCGACGCCGAGTAGGCCACGACTATACCGAACGGCAAATCTATATGGTGACCATGACCACAGAGGGACGACGCCCCCTCTTCGGGCAGGTGGTAGGCCGTAGCGATGCTCCCGCCGGCGACAACAACGCTCCGCGCATCGTGCTCAGCGAACTGGGCACAAAAGTGCAGCAGGAATGGCTAGGCATACCCAATTATTACCCCGAAATCAAAATCATCGCCCTGCAAATGATGCCCGACCATCTGCATGGCATCCTCTTTGTCAAACAGAAAATGCAGAAAGACCTCAGCCGCGTCATCCGCGGCTTCAAGACAGGCTGCAACCGCGCCTACCGCGCCCTCTTCTCTGCTTCTCCTGCAGTTCCGTGTGTTGCGACTCAGTCGCAACAAAGAGCACCCTCCAACCCCAAGGGCTCCCACCCCAAGCACGGCCTTCTCTTCGCTCCAGGCTTTAATGACCAGCTACTGCTTAGCCAAGGCCAGCTGCAGACGTGGCTGGACTACCTGCGCGACAACCCCCGCCGTCTGCTTATGAAGCGCGAGCACCCCGACCTTTTCCGTGTGCAGCGCAACCTCATCATCAAGGGGCAGCAGTTTTCCGCTATCGGCAACCGCTTCCTGCTAAACCGCCCTATACGCCAGCAAGTACAATGCTCGCGCAGGTTGACCGAGGAGCAGATAGCAGAAAAAACGGAAGAAATGCTTTCCCTGGCTCGGCAGGGGGCTGTCCTGGTATCACCCTGTATCTCAAAAGGCGAAAAGCTCATCATGCGGGCTGCCTTCGATGCAGGCATGCCCCTCATTATCCTACAAGAGAACGGCTTCACAGACCTCGCAAAACCCGGAGGTCAGCGTATGGATGCCTGCGCACGCGGACAACTACTGTTATTAGCCCCCTGGGAGCATCACAACGAGCGCACCGCCATCACCCGCAACCAGTGCCTCACCCTCAACGCTCTCGCTCATCAGATTTGCGAATAAAACAATCGTGCCAAATAAAAATCTGCCAACACGACTGATGTGTTGGCAGAAACATTCTTAGAAATTTGGCGATTTATCAGAAGACAAGAATCTAAAAGTGGATGTTCATCCTATATGTCCTTTTTTACTTCACTTCCATCCTTAGCCCATAGGCATCATCGGCGTGCTATCGTCAGTCATCGACAATGTGCCGCTGGTAGCAGGCTGCATAGACTGACGACAAAACGACGTGTCGTCAGTCTTTATAGTATAGAGACTAACGCATTATGAAGAGACTTCTATTCACCACCTTATTACTATCGGCAACAGCCTTGTCGTGGGCGCACCACGACTGGGAAGACCACCACGTGCTGCAAATCAACTGCGAACCGGCACGGGCGTATTTCATTCCTTACGGCGAGCAGCAGGGCGACCGCCGGCTCAGCCTGAACGGCGAGTGGCTGTTCCGCTGGACGAAGACGCCCGAAGAGCGCATCAAGGATTTCTACCGCACGGACTTTGAAGCGACAGGCTGGACAACGTTTCCCGTGCCTGCCAACTGGGAAGTCAACACGAGCGGAAAGCGCTACGGAACGCCTATCTACATCTCGGCAGGCTACCCCTTCAAGATTGACCCGCCATACGTCATGCGCGAGCCAAAGACCGCATGGACAACCTACGAAGAGCGAAACCCGACGGGACAATACCGCCGCACATTCACCGTGCCTGACAGTTGGACTGCCGACGGTCAGACGTTTCTGCGCTTCGAGGGCGTGATGTCCGCCTTCTACGTCTGGGTGAACGGTCAGCGTGTAGGCTATAGCCAAGGGTCTATGGAGGCGTCGGAGTTTAACGTCACGCCTTATCTCAAGAAAGGCGAGAACCTGATAGCCGTGGAGGTGTATAAGTACAGCGACGGCTCGTACCTGGAAGACCAGGACTTCTGGCGCTTCGGCGGCATTCACCGCGACGTGCTGCTCTATCACACGCCCGATGTGCGGATAAGGGATGTGGCGGTACGCACAACGCCCACCCCTAACCCCTCCCCAAGGGAGGGGGAAGAGAAGCCCACCCCTAACCCCTCCCCAAGGGAGGGGGATTGGATACTCGCTATTAATCCGCAGTTCTCTGTATATAATAGTGAAACCGCAGAGGGCTACCACCTCGTCGCTACGCTGAAGGATGGTGCCACGACGGTGGGCAGCGATACGGTTGCTGCCGACGAGGTGCTCGACCTGCAACATAAGGCCAAGCGCATGAACGAATGGTTCTCGCAGCGCGGCTACCGCAAGTTCGACCGCATGAGCATCAAGGTCAGCAACCCGCGCCTATGGACCTGCGAACAGCCAAGCCTCTACACGCTGCTGTTAGAGCTGAAAGACCAGCACGGCAGCACCGTGGAGCGCGTCACGCAGCAGGTAGGCTTCCGCCACATCCGCATCGAGGGCGGACAACTGCTCATCAACGGTCAGGCCATCAAGATTCGCGGCGTAAACCGCCACGAGCACGACCCCTACAGGGCCCGCGTCATGACCGAAGAACTGATGAAACGCGACCTGCAACTGATGAAGGCTGCCCACGTCAATGCCGTGCGACTGAGCCACTATCCCAACTGCCCGCGGTGGTACGAGTTGTGCGACTCGATGGGCATGTACCTCATGGACGAGGCCAACTGCGAGACACATGGTCTGCGCGGCACACTGGCCTCGACACCCGACTGGCACGCTGCCTTCATGGACCGTGCGGTACGCATGGCGGAGCGCGACAAGAACCATCCGAGCATCATCTTCTGGAGTCTCGGCAACGAGAGCGGCTACGGTGCTAACTTCGCCGCCATGTCGGCATGGCTGCACGAGTTCGACCCCACACGACCTGTTCACTACGAAGGGGCACAGGGCACTGCCTCCGTGGCCAGCGACATGCAGCGCACGGCAGCCGACCCGCAGACGGTGGATGTCATCAGCCGCTTCTATCCACGCGTGATGCAAGAATACCTGAACCCAGGCATTGCCGAAGGCTCTGACCAAGAGCGTGCCGAGAATGCCCGCTGGGAACGGCTGGTGGAGATAGCCAACAGGACGGGCGACCACTGCTCGTGGGAAGGTAGCGACGGCGGTCCGCGACCCGTGCTGACCAGCGAGTATGCACACTGCATGGGTAACGCCTTGGGAAACTTCAAAGAGTATTGGGACGAAATCAACAGCAACCCACGACTGCTCGGAGGCTTCATCTGGGACTGGGTGGATCAGGGAATCATCTTAAATGAGAAATTAGGAATGAGGAATGAGAAATTAGCTGTTCTCTATGGCGGCGACTTCGGCGACAAGCCCAACCTGCATGCGTTCTGCATGAACGGCGTGGTGATGAGCGACCGCACGCTGACACCCAAATACTACGAGGTGCAGGCGGTCTATGGCGCCATGAGCGAGCAGCAGATTGCCGACCAATATCCTGAGACCAAAGCCACCAAGCCGAAGACCTCAAAGAAGAAAGCGCTCACATCAAACATCTTACATCTTACCTCTTCCATCAGACCTCAGTGCTTCCGTGCACCGACGGACAACGACAAGAGCTTCGGCAACTGGCTCGCCAAGGACTGGAAGCGCTGCGGACTGGACAGCTACACAATACCGATGACCATGGAGCAGGACGGCAACGAGCTGACGTTCACCTTCGAGATTCCCGACTCGCTACCGCCATTGCCGCGACTGGGCATCGTCATCGAACTGCCACGGGAATACGAGCTGCTGACGTGGTACGGTCGCGGACCGTGGGATAACTATCCCGACCGAAAGGTGTCGTGCCCCATAGGTCTATGGACATCGACGGTGTCGCAGCAATACGTTCACTACCCCCGTCCGCAGGACTCCGGCAACCACGAGGACTGCACCTATGTGGAGCTGAAGACCAAGAAAGGCAAGAGGCTGCGCATCGAGGCTATCGACGAGCCCTTCTCCTTCTCGGCACTGCCCTACTCTGCCCAGTATATTGCCAGCAAGACGCACGACTACGAACTGCAGGACGAGGGCAAGACGTTCCTCAGCATCGACTGTGCGGTGATGGGCTTAGGCAACAGCTCGTGCGGTCCGGGTGTGCTGAAGAAATACACCATCGACAAAAAGAAAAAGCACCAGCTGAAGATACGCATCCTGTAAGCGCATCGGTCAGCCGTGCTGCCCTCCACAAAGAAAAGGACGCCCTCAGGTTTGAGAGCGTCCTTATGTTGTTGTATCAGTAACCGAAGGTCTCCTCCGGCGTCAGACGCTTGACGGGGCCTATCTTCTCCAGCGCCTTCATGTCCAGCTCCTTCTCGTTGCCGAGGATGACATAGCGCCACGTCTTATGCGCCATGTGCTGCTGTTCGAAACGCACGATATCCTGCAGCGTCACCTGGTCGAGTGCACGATAGATACGCTCGTTCTGGTCGTAATCAATGCCGAGGTCTCTGGCCTCTAACCAGGCTGACAGCAGTTCCGACTTCGTAGTGCGGTTGCTGGCAATCTTCTTTGTCACCGCCTCTTTGGCAATGCGGAAGGCTCCCTCGCTCTGAGGAATGACATCCAGTATCTGGTGGAACTGACGGATACAGTCCATCATCTTGTCGTTCTGCGAGATGATGTGTACCAGGGCGTATTCGCAGTCGTCGTCCTTGAATTCGGGGTCTTGATAGCCGGCAAAAGCATTATAGGCCAGACCGCGCGACTCGCGAATCTCCTGGAAGACGACGCTACCCATATTCCCGCCATAGTACTCGTTGAAGAGCGCCTTCAGGGCTGCCTCCTCGGGATTCCACTTCAGCGGCTCTATGTGATACATCTGCATGTAGATGTTCTTCGCATCGTAGGGAGCCAGCAGGATTTCATTCGCGGGGGTCGGCTGCTTGGTGTAGTGCTTGGCCTGAGGAGCAGGTGTCTTTCCTACGGCAGAACCGTTGGACCCGGTATGGGCGGCGAGGGCTGCTGAGAGGTCGCCATCGGTCAGCGGACCATAGTAGAGCACGGTGTGCTCATACTCCTTCAGATGCTTCAGCAGGTCGAGCAGGTCTTGCGGATGGGTCTGCTTCAGCTGTTCGCCCGTCAGGATATTGCGAGCACGGTTATAGGTGCCATACAGGCCATAGGTACGCAGCACGCCGAAGTTGGCCTGCTGGTCGAGCTTATTGTCTGCACGCGACTTGTTAACGATAGCGATATACTGCTGGTAGGCTTCCGGATCGACCTTGGCACGCTGCATCAGATGCTCGAGCAACTGCAAAGCCTGCGGCATATTCTCGCTAAGACCCGTCAGCCAGACGGTTATGTTGCGAGCCTCGACGGAGATGTAGTAGCTGCAAGCCAGCTTATAGAACTGCTGGCGCACCTGCTCGGCGGTCAGCGAGTCTGTGCCTATATAATTAAGGTACGAGGCGGCGTAGTTATAACCCGTATTCACCTCGTCGCCGAAGTCGTAGCGGAAGGCCAGCTCAAAGCGCCCGTTCTCCTTGTTCTTGACGGAGACGACAGGTAAGCCGTTGTCTGCCGTAGAGAACGTCAGGTCGCGCTGGAAGTCGATGAAGTGCGGCTCGATGGGTTTCACCTCTATCTTCTGAATGTCCTGCACAAACTGGCTCATGGTGTCGCGGTTGGTGGGGATAGGCGTAATCTCGGGCTTGTCAATCTTCTTCTGGTTGACGTCAACACCCTGGCGCTTATAGACAGCAACATAGTTGTCCTTGAAGTGGCGATTGGCGAAATCGACGATTTGCTGCTTGGTCATGCCGCTGATGCGGTCGAGTCTCTTGACGCTCTGCTCCCACGACTCGCCATTGACGAAAGACTGGAGGAACATGTTGGTGCGCCACGCATTATACTCCATGGCCTGATAGTAGTCTAACTTCAGGTTATTGATAACGCTGGGCAGCAGGTCGTCGCTGAAATCACCCTTCTTCAACTTCTCCAGTTCGCCCAACAGCAAGGTGCGTACCTCGTCGAGCGACTGTCCCTCACGGGGAGTACCCATCAGCTGGAACGTGGAATAGTCCATCAGCGGCTCTACACCCGACTGGCCTCGCAGCATCTTCATCTGCTGGTTGATGTCCAGGTCTATGAGTCCTGCCTTGCCGTTGGTCAGCATGTAGTCGATGACCTGCAGCGTGTCGGTCTGCAGCGAGGAGGCCTTGTCGAAGCGCCAGCCCAGCAGCAGCTGTTCAGCCTCCAGACCAATCACCGTCGTATCGACGGCATGTGTCAGCTCAGGCTGCTGGGGAAACGCCGGCTGCTGCACCTCTTCCTCGGGAACTGCCTGCCAGTCGCCGAAGTACTTGTCAATCTGGGCAATCACTTCGTCAGGGTCGAAGTCGCCAGCCATACAGATAGCGGTATTGTTTGGCACGTACCACTTCTTGAAGTAGTTCTTGATATTGGTGATGCTGGGATTCTTCAGGTGAGCCTGCGTGCCGATAGTGGTCTGTGTACCGTATGGATGCGAGGGAAACAGTTTGTTCATCATGGCGTCGTACATCTTCTCGCTGTCGTTGGCCAGATAGATGTTATACTCCTCATAGACAGCCTCCAGCTCCGTATGGAATCCACGGATGGTCATGTTCTTGAAACGATCGGCCTCAATCTTCAGCCACGTATCCACCTGGTTGGAGGGAATATCCTCGACATAGCAAGTACGGTCGTGCCAGGTGTTGGCATTGGTACCCTCGGCACCTATCATCGCCATGAGCTTGTCGTACTCGTTGGGAATGAAATACTTGGCAGCCAACTGCGACACGCTGTCTATCTCATGGTAAGCCTGCCGGCGTTCGGCAGGGTCTGTCAGCGTGCGGTACTTCTCGTAGCGAGCCTCGATGTCGGCCAACAGCGGAGCCTCTGCCTCAGGATCGGTAACACCGAACTTGTCAGTACCCTTGAACATCAGGTGCTCCAGATAGTGTGCCAGACCAGTAGTCTCGGCAGGGTCGTTCTTAGAACCCGTACGTACCACGATGAATGTCTGGATGCGGGGTTTCTCGTCGTTGACACTGAGATAGACCTTCAGTCCGTTTTTCAGCGTATAGATACGCGTCTGCAGCGGATCGCCATCGACCGTCTCATATTTATACTTACTGCAACCTGTCAGCAACAGCATGCCCACGAGCACTACTGGCAGCCATAACAAACGTTTCATATTCTTCATCGTTCTTCTACTTTTATTCTATCAGTCTTCATAATCCACCTCGTGGTCGAGCTTCGAGATGAAGTCGTCGAACACTTCCTGCTCCACGTCGCCCATGTCGAACTCCTTCTGGGCATCCTTGCGGATTTCAGCAATCCACGCACGGCGAGCCTTGATGTAGTCCTCACGAATGCGCTGCATGGCAGCATCGTCCAGCGCTTCCAGACCGTAGTAGTCCAGAATCAGGCGATAGGTCCATGACCACTGGTATTCACGGTAGTGCTCGTTGATGTCATTGAAGCGGTCGAGCACCTCCTGGATGCTCTCAATGCCTCCATTCTTGATGTCGCTGAGCAGACGTTCCTCCTCGCTGACGGGCAACAGCAGTCCCGACAAGTCGTTCCACTGTCCCTCGCCGACATGGGTTACAGGCAGGAAATTTTCAGGGGAAGGCACTCTGTTGTGCTCCTTCAGCCACTTTAGCTGACGCTTCATCACGGCTCCCATATAGATGCGCAAGGCGATATCGTAATACTTGATACCCTTCTTCAGCGACGAGGCGTTGATGATGTACTCCTGGAAGTTATACGACGAGACGTTCTTGCCACCGGCTTTCTGCAGCTGCTCCAGAATCTTCTTACCCTGCTCAATCTCGCCGACAGTGAACGGCGACAGCCAGTCGAAGTTAATGACGGACTTGCGGCAGGAGGCGGGACGCTTGTCGCGCTTCGGCCACTTCTTGATGTCACGATACAGGCCGACGGTCGTGATATTACGACCCGGTACGATGTACATCGTCTCGCCATACGCCAACAGATAGGCGAAGGGCAGACAGCGCATATCGGGGTGGTTCATCAGCTTGCCGAAACACACCGAGAAAGCGCCTATCTTGGCAGGCATCAGCACGTAGGCACCGCTGGCGGTCTTCGTGCCGCGCTCCAGCGTTCCGTAGTGCAAGGGACCCATCTTGTAAGCGTGGTTCGAGAAGTTGGTGTTCGAGCCGGCATTGTAGAACGAGAACTCGCCGCCGATGAGCAGGCTCGACTTATGGTGCGATGCCGAGAAGGGTCCGCAGAAGGCGGCACACGCCTCGCCATTAGCCATGTAGCTGTTGGCGAAGAACACGCTGGCCTCGGCAGTAAAGCCGTTGGTAATCTGACATGCCTCGCCAACGAAGCAGTCCTGCATCTTCACGCTGTTGGTGATGCTGCAGCCGTTGCAGATGATGGAGTTCTCGCAGATGACTCCCGTGCCAATATACACCGAGGCGTCAGCCGACGACATGATGGTACAGTCGGAAAGACGGGCGGCGCCATTGATTTCGCAGTCGTCCTTCACCACGGTATTGGTAATCTCCTTCGAGTTGATAATCTTCACGCCATTGCCGACGGTTCCCCGCTCGGGCTGGGTGAAGCGTATCTCTTCATTGATGAGTCGTGTGATGTTGTCCTTCAGCTGCTTGTCCTTGAAGTATTTCACCATGAAGGCTGCCAACTGTGAGTTCAGGTTATGGAACAAGATGACGTTGCCGTCACCCATTTCGTTCAACACGCTGACCATGTGGCCCTCGCCGTAGGTTGCACCCTCGGTGGTCTCCATGGTGGAGATGTTCGAGATGTAGCAGTCGTCGCCAATGGTATAGTTGTTGATGAAGTTGCCCACCTTCTCGATGAGGCAGTCGTCGCCCACCGTCACATTGCGTAGCGTGGCGTCGTTGATACCCGAGTGCTTGGTAAAGCCCTTAGCCACCTCGACGGTCTTCTCGAACTTACCCAGGCGGATGTCGCCATAAAGCACTACTCGGTGAAAGTTGTATGGACGGAAGTCCTCATCAACCATCACTCTGTCCCAGTCTTCTGCCCAACAGCTATTGCTCTCGAGCACACTGATTTCCTCATTTGTCAAATGTCTGTAGTCTCTCATAAACTTATTGTGTTTGGTTCAATTCTCAAATGTAAACTGTAAACTGTAAACTATAAACTGTAAACTATAAACTGTAAACCGTAAACCGTAAACTGTAAACCGTAAACCGTAAACTGTAAACCGTAAACCGTAAACCGTAAACTGTAAACCGTAAACCGTAAACTGTAAACTAATTATCTATATCATACAGGAAGTCGTTATAAGGATACTTCTGAACGTGCAACTCGCGCACCTTCTTATACAGCACCTCGCGGAGCTCGTCGATATTCTCCTTAGCACGGGCTGAGATAAACAGGGGTGCGGTAGCAAATTGTTCACCATTCACTTTTCCCTTTTCATTGACTTTCGCCATCCACGTGCGCTTCAACTCATCCAACGACACGTTCTCACGCTTGGGAGCCGTCAGGTCATCAGCGTCCTGCGGTGTCCAGCGGTAGGCATCAATCTTGTTGAACAACAGTATCGAGGGCTTTTCTGCGCAGCCCAGGTCAGCGAGGGTCTTCTCCACGACGGTAATCTGCTCCTCGAAGTCGGGGTGCGAGATATCCACCACGTGTACCAGCAAGTCTGCCTCGCGCACCTCGTCGAGCGTCGATTTGAAGGAATCCACCAAGTCGGTGGGCAGCTTGCGGATAAACCCTACGGTGTCTGCCAAGAGGAACGGCAGATTGTCAATGACCATCTTGCGCACCGTCGTGTCCAGCGTGGCGAAGAGCTTGTTCTCGGCAAAGACGTCACTCTTGGCGAGGAGGTTCATCAGCGTTGATTTGCCCACGTTCGTATAGCCTACCAGTGCCACACGTATCAGGCGACCGCGGTTCTTGCGCTGCGTGGTCTTCTGCTTGTCTATTTCCACCAGGCGCTCCTTCAGCAGCGAGATGCGCTGGCGAATGATGCGCTGGTCCATCTCCAACTGCGTCTCACCAGGGCCGCGCAGTCCTACGCTACCCTTTCCGCCACCGCTGCCAGAACCGCCGCCCTGACGCTCTAAGTGCGTCCACAGACGCTGCAGACGGGGCAGCATATAACGGTACTGCGCCAGCTCCACCTGTGTCTTGGCTTCCGCCGTCTGGGCACGCATGGCAAAGATATCGAGAATCAGCGATGTGCGGTCTAAGATTTTCACCTTCAGCTCTGCCTCGATGTTACGTATCTGCTTGGCGCTGAGCTCATCGTCGAAGATAACCATACCCACAGGCTGCGGCGTCGGCATGCCGTCCTCAGGTTCGGGAGAACCGGCATCCAACCAGTCGTAGTAGGCATCTTCCTGCTGCTTGATATACTGTTTGATTTCGTCGAGCTTACCCTTTCCGACATACGTCACCTGACTCGGTCCCTGCACACGTTGCGTAAAACGCCGCACCGTGACAGCTCCTGCAGTGTCAGCCAGAAACTCCAGCTCGTCCAGATATTCCTTCGTCTTCGCCTCGTCCTGCTGCTGCGTAATCAAACCCACCAGCACAGCGGTCTCAGCCTTGACTTCTGATATGACAAATTCTTTCATTTAAATAAATAACGGCTGCAAAGTTACAAAAAAAACGGAAATTATTCTATGCGACTGCAATTTTTTCGCTTTTCACTCTTCACTTTTCACCAAAAATTATTACCTTTGCAGCCGATAAGACGAAAAACTTTATATTTTTAGACTTATGAGAGTAATTATTGAATCTGATTATCAGAAAATGTCACAGTGGGCTGCTGAGCACGTCATCGAGCGTATCAATGCCTTCAAGCCCACTAAGGAGAAGCCCTTCGTGCTGGGTCTGCCCACTGGTTCTTCTCCTGAGGGAATGTATGCCTGCCTGGTGAAAGCCAACAAGGAAGGTCGTGTTTCATTTAAAAACGTGCTGACGTTCAACATGGACGAGTATGTCGGTCTGCCCGAAAGCCATCCCGAGAGCTACCACTCTTTCATGGCTCGCAACCTGTTCGACCACATCGACTGTCCGAAGGAGAACATCCACATCCTGAACGGCAACGCCAAAGACTTGGCTGCCGAGTGTGCTCACTACGAGGAAATGATTAAGGAAGCTGGCGGCATCGACCTTTTCATCGGCGGCATTGGCCCCGACGGTCATATTGCCTTCAACGAGCCCTACAGCTCACTGACCAGCCGTACCCGCGTAAAGACACTTACCTCAGATACCATCATCGCCAACAGCCGTTTCTTCGACAACGATGTCAACAAGGTGCCCAAGCTGGCGCTGACCGTAGGTGTAGGTACCGTGATGGATGCCCGCGAGGTGATGATCCTTGTCAACGGCCATCACAAGGCCCGCGCCATGAAGGCTGCCGTAGAGGGTGCTGTTACCCACGAGTGGACTATCTCAGCCCTGCAGATGCACCAGCACGGCATCATCGTTGCTGACGAGCCTGCCACCGACGAGCTGAAGGTTGCCACCTACAAGTACTTCAAAGACATCGAGAAAGACAATCTCCTGTAATATCAAACATGAAACGTAGAAGCCTGCCGCTCGGCAGGCTTCTTTTTTCCCCTTAAACTCTTAAACTGACTTTAAACTCTAAACTCTAAACTCTCAACTTTCAACTCCTCACTTCTCTATCTTCATACGGGCATCTACGGCAACGATATTGCCAGCGTCTGCCAACAAGGGGTTAATATCCAGTTCCTTGATTTCGGTAGCGAAGCGCAGCAGCGTGGAGAGGCGCACGATGATTTCGGCATACTTCTGCTCGTTGATGCCCTGCTGTCCGCGTGTGCCTTTCAGAATCTTATAGCCACGCAGCGAGTGTATCATAGAGTAAGCCTCGCCATAGCTCAGGGGCGCCAGACCGGACTGTACGTCCTTCAGCACTTCCACGAAGATGCCGCCAAGGCCGCACAACACGACATGTCCGAAACGCTCCTCGTATTTGGCACCGACAAACAACTCTGTTCCTTTGAGCATCGGCTGTACCATCACGCCTGTTGCATCCTTGATCTTCATCATGCGGTCGAACTCCATCTTCAAGTTCTCCGCACTGCGAATGTTCAGCGCCACACCACCGACATCACTCTTATGCACCGGACCGACGACTTTAGCAACGACAGGATAGCCTACTTTATCAGCAAAGGCAGACAGCTCGTCCTTCGACGTGGAGACCAGCTCAGGAACCATCGGAATACCTGCACAAGCAAACAGTTGGCGCACAACGTCAGGACTGACGTAGTCACCGCCCTTCGACTGGGAAGCAGGAAGACTGGCGATTATCTCTCTGATTTTCGGTACATCGACGCCAAACAGTTCTATCTCGGAAGGGGCTGGAGGCGGTGTGCGCATCACCTGACTCAGTGCCGTTGCCAAAGTGACCTCATCGCTGAAGTTGACGTGACCTTTCTGCAAGAATTCTGCCACCTCGGGACCAGCCGTATGCAGACTGGGGAGAATGGGGAAGATAGGCTTGCTACACTGCTGAATCTTCTGGTGCAACACCTCATAGGCTTCATAGAGCGTTGTCAGTCCTGGCGTACCATAGATGACTGCAATGGCATCAATGTCGGGGAATCTGTTTTCGCAATAGTCGATAGCCACATTCAGCTGTTCTGCCATTCCCGTTGCCAAGATGTCGATGGGATTTGATACAGCCGAGCCTGGCAATAGCTTCTCTTTCAGTTCCTCGGCAACAGGACCTTCCAACTTAGGAACGCTCATGCCGCCTTTCGACAGGGCATCAGTCAGCATCACGCCAGGACCGCCGGCATGAGTAACGATGGCAAAGCGGTAAGGGTGTTGGATGGTGGGTGATGGTTGCTGGGTGGTGGATGTCACCATAAAGATGCACCCTGCCGTCGTCAGTTCCTCACGCGAGAAGCAGCGCACAATGCCTGCCTTGCGGAACAACGCCTCAACGGCAGAATCACTACTCGCCATCGCTCCCGTATGACTGCTGGCCGCACGACTGCCGCTCTCGGACGAGCCAGCCTTGATGGCTGCTATGCGACAACCCTTGCGAATGAGGCTGGAGGCATGGAACAGCAATTTGTCAGGGTCGCTGATATTTTCGATATACAACAGCTTGACGTGCGAGGACGTTTCGGCATCGAAGTGCTCGTCCATGTATTGCAGCACGTCCTCTATGCCTATCTGCTTGCCATTGCCGATGCTCCACACGCTATTGAACTGCAGACCCTTGATGACAGCACTCTCCAGAATGAACACTGCCGTAGCTCCAGAGCCGCTGACGAAATCGACACCCTTGGGACTGAGAGTCGGAATAGGTTTGGTAAAAACGCTATGATGATGACGCGTCAACAGTCCGATGCAGTTCGGACCGATGAGCGAACAGCCGTACTGCTGGCAAATCTCCAGAATGCGTTCCTCCAAGACGGCACCGGCCTTTGTCTCCTCACCGAAGCCTGCACTGATGATGATGAAAGCCTTTGTCTGTTTCTCCTTAGCCAGCAGTTCAACGGTGTCAGGGCACATCTTCGCCGCAATCACTAATACTGCCAACTCAGTGGGCGGCAGTTCACGAATGTCGTGAAAGACCTTGATGCCCTGCACCTCGTCTTCCTTGGGATTGACAACACGGAGCGTGCCCTGGAAGCCGCCCTGTAAAATATTGCGCACCATGGCACCACCTGGTTTATGAACGTTGTTCGAGCCGCCAACGACGACAATGCTCTTCGGTTCTAATAGTTCTCGGTTAATCATGAATAATGCTTTAAGTTTCGGGATGCAAATATACGAAAAATCCCGAAACTTCCAAAGAAATTGCAGGAAAATGTATAAAATGATGACTATAGGACAAAAAGTCAAAACAACGATTCACTTCTTTGAGTATTTTTTTGTAACTTCGCAGCGTGAAACGACAAGACTATCATCGCCAGATACTACGCATAGCGCTGCCCGCCATTGTTACGAACATCACCGTTCCGCTACTCGGACTGGTGGATACGGCGATTGTAGGACACATGGGCGATGCTACCTATTTGGCGGCAGTAGGTGTTGGAACGATGATTTTCAACCTCATCTACTGGGTTTTCGGATTCCTGCGCATGGGTACCAGCGGCATGACGGCACAAGCCTGGGGAAGCCGCGACTTATCGAATGTAAAAGTCCTGCTAAAGCGTTCTACGACCGTTTCTTTGGGTATTGCCGCACTAATACTGCTGCTGCAATGGCCGCTGCGTGAACTGATGTTATGGCTCATCGGTCCGACTGCCGATGTGAGACCGCTGGCTGTCACTTATTTTAATATAGTGGTGTGGGGAGCTCCTGCTATGTTGACTCTCTACAGTCTGAGCGGATGGTTCATCGGTATGCAGAACACGCGGTTGCCCATGACCATCAGCATTCTGCAGAACATCATCAACATCGGAGCGTCGCTGACACTGGTCTATGGATATGGCATGAAGATGGAAGGTATCGCCCTCGGCACCGTCATTGCGCAATATGCAGGACTGCTCGCCGCCATAGCCTTGTTGTGGCACTATTACAAAAAACTGCTATTCCTCGTACCCTCGCACCCTCGTACCTCCGTACCCTCGCACCCCCGTACCCCCCAATTCCTCGCCGTCAACCGTGATATTTTCCTGCGCACCCTCTGCCTGGTAGCGGTGAACCTCTATTTTACCTCAGCAGGAGCGCGACAAGGTGCTACTATTTTGGCTGTCAACACGCTGATGATGCAACTATTCCTACCCTTTTCCTACATCATGGATGGTTTTGCCTATGCCGGTGAAGCCTTGGGAGGTCGCTACTGGGGAGCCCGACAGTGGGAGAACTTCCGAGCTATCGTCGGCCACCTGTTCGGTTGGGGAGCTGTCATGACGCTGTTGTTTACCATTGCTTACGTCTTTGGTGCCACCTCGTTCTTGCAGTTGCTGACCGACGAGCAGCAGGTCATGGAAGCCGCCGAGACGTATATTGGATGGACTTACTTGATTCCCATTTGTGGCGTAGGAGCATTCGTCTGGGACGGCATCTTCATCGGCACTACCCAGACGCGCGGCATGCTGTTGTCTGCAACAATAGCAGCAGGAGCATTTTTTATAGGAACAGCGACGCTGACAGTCACTATCGGCAATCATGGGCTATGGCTGTCGATGATGCTCTTTCTGGCACTGCGGGGAGTTACCCAAACTGTTTGGTTTGCAACCCGATTGCAGAAAAACGCACTTTCCCGCTAATAACGAAGCGAAAACTGAAAAGAATGCGTACCTTTGCCGAAAAATCAGAAAACACTATGGCACACGAGCATCATCACGAACATCATCACGAGCATCATTATCCTTGGATTCCCTGCGCAGCTACAGCTCTGCTGTTGGCGATAGCTGTCATCATTGAGCACTCCTTCTCACTCGCCACCTGGCAACTGCTCATCATCTACATGGTACCTTATCTTCTTATCGGTCACGAGACACTGAAAGAAGCTGCGGAAGGTATTGCACACGGCGAAGCCTTGAACGAGCATTTTCTGATGGCTGTAGCAACGATAGGTGCCCTCTGCATCGGTTTTCTGCCCGGTGCCGAGACGGAGTTTGCCGAGGCGGTAGCAGTTATGCTATTCTTCCAGGTGGGCGAACTCTTCGAGGGCTATGCCGAGCGGCAAAGCAGGCAGAGTATTTCGCACCTGATGGATATCAGACCAGACGTTGCACACATTGTGACAACTGACGGACAGGAGGAGAGCGAACAAACCGTTAGCCCTGAGCAAGTGACGGTGGGAAGCATCATCGTAGTAAGACCTGGCGAGAAGATTCCCCTGGACGGCATCGTCATCGAGGGAACGTCGGCGCTTAACACTGTAGCGCTGACCGGCGAGAGTATGCCGCGCGACGTAGCAAAGGACGACGAGGTCATATCGGGATGTATCAACATGTCAGGCGTGCTGCGGATCAAAACCACGAAGGACTTCAGTGGAAGCACGGTGTCGAAAATCATCAGTCTGGTGGAACACGCCACCGATAACAAGTCGAAGAGCGAGGCCTTCATCACCCGCTTTGCACGCGTCTATACCCCTGTGGTCGTCGCTGCTGCCGTCGCTATTGCTGTCATACCTCCCCTCCTCAGCGGCGAATGGGTAACATGGATTTACCGTGCGCTGATGTTCTTGGTTGTGTCTTGTCCTTGCGCACTGGTTATCAGCGTGCCCTTGACATTCTTCGGAGGCATTGGAGGAGCCTCGCGGCACGGCATCCTCATCAAAGGAGCATGCTATATGGATGTGCTGGCAAAGGTGAAGACCATCGTCTTTGACAAGACGGGAACGCTGACACATGGGCAGTTTGCCGTAGATGCCGTACATCCTGAGGTCATCGATAAACGAGAACTGTTGCACCTGGCAGCACACGTAGAACACTTCTCGACTCACCCCATTGGTGCAGCCCTGCGCAACGCCTTCCCGGAAGAAGCTACCGACGGGTGTCGCATCACCGATGTAGAGGAAATTGCCGGACAAGGCATTCGTGCTCAGGTAGGAAGTCAGACGGTCTGGGTGGGCAACACGAAACTGATGGATAGCATCGGTGCTTCCTGGCATGACTGCACGACCCATCGAGGAACAATAATTCATGTAGCCATCGACGGAAAATATGCTGGACATATCGTTATCAACGACCAGATTAAAGAGGACAGCCTGACTGCTATCCAGCAGCTGAAGGCATTAGGTGTCAGCAAGACGGTCATGTTGACCGGCGACCGCCGCGAGGTGGCTGCTGACGTGGCAGAAAAGTTAGGACTGACGGAATATCACGCCGAACTGCTGCCCACGGACAAAGTGGCAAAGGTAGAGCAACTGCTGACAGAACGCAGCAACATGCAGGAGGCACCATTAGCCTTTGTGGGCGACGGTATCAACGATGCACCGGTGCTGGCACGCGCCGACGTTGGAATCGCCATGGGAGGGCTGGGCAGCGATGCCGCCATCGAAGCTGCTGATGTGGTGCTGATGGACGACCAACCGTCGAAGATAGCATTAGCTATCCGCATAGCTCGTCAAACCCTGGACATTGCTCGTCAGAACGTAACTTTAGCAATCGGTATCAAAGCAGCCGTATTAGTGTTGGCAGCCGTCGGCATTGCTACGATGTGGATGGCTGTTTTTGCCGATGTGGGCGTCACCGTACTCGCGGTTTTGAATGCCATGAGAGCGCTGCGCATATCCTAAAGGATATTATATTATTGGTAAAACTCGTTAAAAGACTTGGTCGTTTAACGAGTTTTTCGTATCTTTGTGCTATCGTTTTAAAACATTACGAAGATGAAAAGCAGATTCTTGGCGATAGCAACGGCTATCTTGTTCATATCTACAAGCATATCAGGACAGACCTATCAGTCGCTCTGGAAGGCTGTGGAGGAGGCGCAGGAGAAAGACCTTCCCCAGACCGCCATGACGCATCTGAAGAAGATAGAGCAGAAGGCTTCCAAAGAGATCGCAGCAACGCCGACGGTCACTACGAACGCCTACGGACAATGGCTGAAGGCAGTATTGCTGCATGCCAAGTTGCAGGCTGAAGTAGCTCCTGACTCGTTGATTCCCGCCGTCCAGCGTCTGGAACAGCGTGAGCAAGTTACGAAGGACTTGGCATTGAAGGCCGTTTACGATGTAGCGCTGGCATCGATTTGCGAGTCGCTACAGTCTTTCGACGAGAAATGGAAAGCCAAGAGCAGCCAGTACCACCGGCAAGCCATGGAGCATCCCGAAGTGCTGGCACAGACCAAGTCTGACGGTTATATTCCTTTTGTCGTTAAGGAGAAGGACAGCGAACTCTTCGGTCACGACCTGCTGAGCATTGTAGGCATGGAACTGAACGAGTGGAAGTGGCTGAACAAATACTACGACCAAGTCGGCAACCGCCCGGCAGCCTGTCTGACGGCATTGCGCACCGTCCATACCATAGAAAGCGTTGACTCACTCATCCGTATATATGGCGATTTGCCGGAGGCTGGCGAGATAGCTATCAAGCGCTATGAGCTGATGAGGGATGACCGCTTTACCGCTGCCCAGAAAGACCAGTGGCTGGAACAATCACTGCAGCGCTGGGGAACATGGAAACGCGCTAATGAGCTGCGCAACGAACGGAGAGCGCTGAACAATCCTTGCTATCAGGTGAACATCGCCACATCGGTACAGGAGGTGAACAAGCCTCAGATGATTCACCTGACCAACCTGCGCAACATCGAAAGCCTGACCATGCATGTCTATCGCACCACGCTGACGGGTGATACCGAGTTGGATATCAACAGGAAGGAAGACTTGCGGCAGATTGAGAAAACGGCCACCCTGTTGAAAGAACACACCCGGACACTTACCTTTACCGGTCATGCCAGCTACGAGGTCTTCCAGGACTCGCTCGAACTGGACGGTCTGCCTGCCGGCGTCTATGTGCTGATGTTCCGCACCCAGCAAGAGACACAGATCAGACGCATGCTGTACTTTGTTTCCGGTGTCCGCATCATCATACAGGCACAGCCGCACGACAAGAAACGCTATGTCGTGGTGGATGCCACAACAGGACAACCGCTCAAAAATGCCCAGCTGCGACATTCGTCCAACCGTGTCTTTGCCTTCACACCTACGGATAAGTTCTGTCCGGAAGTAAACGATTATGGTTCTTACAACTTCCACGAACGCCAATATAACTCGGAGCATGCCAACCTGTTTACTGACCGCAGCATTTATCGTCCGGGGCAGACGGTTCACGTGTCAGCGATTGTTTGGAAGGAGCTGTCAGCCACTGATATTCAGGCAGTAGAAGGCAAACACATGACCTTTACCCTCCGCGACGCCAACTGGAAAGTGGTAGCCGAACAACAAGCTACCACCGACCGCTATGGCAAGTGTGCCGTGACTTTCACGCTACCAACAGGAAAACTCAACGGTCACTTTTCTATTCAGACAGCGAATGGCAGCGCAAGCATTCGGGTGGAGGAATACAAGCGTCCTACCTTCCAAGTAGAGTTTGCCGACTATAAACAGTCATACCAGAACGGCGACACCATCGCTGTGGAAGGAAAAGCAATGACTTATGCCGGTGTTCCCGTACAAGAGGGAAAGGTGAAATATACCGTCAAGCGCCGCATTGCATTATGGTGGATGTCGTATTCTCGCTATTGGAACGGTGGTGCCATCGGTCGCGGTCTGCAGGAAGTAGTGATGAGCGAAGGCGAAGCCGTTACAAAGGAGGACGGAACGTTCAGCATCAATATGCCCATGGTACTTCCGCGCGACTTAGGCAGTCACAACATGTTCTATCACTTCGTGGTGGAGGCTGACGTTACCGACCAGGCAGGAGAGACGCATCATGGTACGATGACGCTGCCGTTGGGAAATAAAACCACCGCACTGACCTGCAACCTGCCGGAGCAAGTACGCAGCGACCAGATGCCGGAACTCACCTTCTCCCACCTCAATGCAGCAGGCAAGGAGATAGCTGGTACGGTACGCTACCGCATGGACGACGGCAAGTGGAAGGAGTGCGCTGCCAACATCCATCACCCATCACCTAACACCCAACACCTCTCCAGCGGCCAACACCTCTCCAGCGGCCAACACCGCTTGGAAGCCATCTGCGGACAAGACACACTCCGCACTACGTTTGTGGTCTTCTCCCTGAACGACAAGAAGCCCGCCACCGAGACGCACGACTGGTTCTACGTTTCCGACACGCGGTTCCCCAACGACGGCAAACCCGTTACCGTTCAGGTAGGCTCGTCAGACCCCGACCTCTACATTGTCTATGGCATCTATGCCGGCGACAAGGAGATTGAAAGCGGTGCTGTGGAGAAAGACGCTGCACTCATCAACCGTCAGTTTACCTATCAAGAAGAGTACGGCAACGGTCTGCTGCTGACTTTCGCCTGGGTGAAGAACGGTCAGTGCTATCGTCATCAGACCTTCATCCAACGTCCTATGCCCGACAAACAGTTGAAGCTGCAATGGCAGACGTTCCGCAACCGACTGACGCCTGGTCAGCAGGAGGAGTGGTCACTGACCATACAAAAACCTGACGGAGCTGCTGCCGATGCCAGTCTGATGGCAGTGCTCTACGACAAGAGCCTGGATGCCCTCCAGCAACACCAGTGGTCGTTTACGCCGAGCATCTATCTGCCACGGCCTTATACCTATTGGAAGTGGCAAGGTTGGAGCGGTTCTCAGTTGCACGGCTCACAGCATTTCAAGTTGCTCGACGTTCCCTACTTCTCCTATAGCACGTTCGACAGCAGCGTCTTTCCCTCCTATATCTATGTCAATCCAAGAGTTAAGTACAACCGTGTCATGATTCGTGGTGCAAAACCCGCAGCAGCACGCAGCGAAGTGATGATGAAGCAGGCAGCCATCGGAGCGATGGACGTCAGCGGCAATGAAGACGCTGCCGATGCCCGCGAAGAAGCAGTAACCGTGGGCTATGGCGGTTCTCAACAGCAGCAAGAGCCTGCTGCCGAACAAGTGCAGGTACGCGAAAACTTGCAGGAGACAGCTTTCTGCTACCCCACCCTTACCACAGCTGCCGACGGCACTGTTGCCTTGAGGTTCACGCTGCCTGAAAGTCTGACGACTTGGCGCTTCTTGGGTATTGCCAATACTGTCGATATGTTCTATGGCAGCATCGACGGCGAGGCTGTTGCTCAGAAGGACGTGATGATACAGCCTAACATACCGCGCTTTGTCCGCATGGGTGACCAGACACAGGTTTCCACCCGCATCTTCAACACCAGCGACCGCAACATCAGCGGCACGGCCCGTCTGCAACTCTTAGACCCTGCCACCGAGGTAGTTGTATTCGAACAGCAGCAGCCTTTCACCGTAGCAGCACAACAGACGAATGCCGCCACCTTCGTGCTTTCCGATACGCAGTTCAACACCTCACTGCTCATCTGTAAAGTGACGGCGGTAGGCGAAGGTTTCAGCGACGGCGAACAGCACTATCTCCCCATCCTTCCCAACCGTGAGTATGTCACCAAGACCATTTCCTATAGTCAGAACGAGCCCGGCATGAAGACCATCGACCTGACGCAGCTGTTCCCCCAAGGCACCACTCAGCAGAAGCTCACCATAGAATACACCAACAACCCTGCCTGGCTGATTGTGCAGTCGTTGCCCGTCATCGGACAACCAAGCGAACATAGCGCCATCGACCTGGCAGCGTCTTATTATAGTAACAGGTTAGCGCAGACGCTGATAGCGCAAAGTCCACAGGTCAAGGGTGTCTTCGAACAATGGAAGCGCACAGATTCTCACCCCTCACCTCTTACCTCTCACCTCTCGCAGAACGAAGAGCTGAAGGACCTGTTGTTAGCAGAGACACCTTGGGTGGCTGCTGCCGACCGTGAGGACGAACAGCGCCAGCACCTCACCGACTTCTTCGACGAGAACGGTCTCAACCACCGCCTCGAGACAACGGTTGCACAACTGCAAAAGTTGCAGTATGCCGATGGTTCCTTCTCCTGGTATCCGGGCATGGAGGGCTGTACAGACATCACGGTCGCCATTGGCGAGATGCTGGCACGCCTCAACGTCCTGACGGCGTCTCCATCGCGTCCTGCTGTGGTCAATGGTTCACCCATTGACATCAGTACCCTCTACGAAAAAGCCACCAGCTACATAGATCAGCAAATGGTAAAACTGGTGGAAAAGATGAAGCAGGAAGAGAAGAAGGGCCATCGCCAGCACTTCCCGTCTTTCACTGCCCTTCGCTGGCTCTACATCTGCGCTATCGACAATCGTCAGTTGTCGGCAAGCGTCAAGTCTGCCAACAACTACCTCGTCAGTCTGCTGAAGAAGGACATCAAGCGGCAGAGCATCTATGAAAAGGCAATGACCGCCGTCATCCTTGCCCAGCGTGGCGAGAAGGCGAAAGCCGCCGAATACGTGAAGAGCATCCGGGAGTATTCTGTCTATACGGAGGAGATGGGTCGCTACTTCGACACACCTCGCGCCTACTACTCCTGGTACGACTACAAGATACCCACCGAGGTGGCTGCCTTAGAAGCTATCCAGTGGGTAACTCCAAATGACCAGCAGACGGTTGACGAGATGCGTCGCTGGCTGTTGCAGGAGAAGCGTACCCAGGCATGGGATACCCCCATCAACAGCACCAATGCCATCTATGCATTCCTGCAAGGCAACAGCACGGCGCTGACCACCACGCAGCCTGCCACCGTCCTCGCCATCGATGGTTCTCCCATCGCCACTGCTACGCCTACTGCCGGCATCGGTTATATTAAAACGGTGTCTGGAGCTACTTCCGCCAAGACTTTCACCGCCACCAAGACCAGCGAAGGCACGTCTTGGGGCGCCGTCTATGCGCAGTTCCTGCAGAAGACCGCCGAGGTGGAGGCCTCGCAGAGCGGCATCACCATCCAGCGTGAAGTGCTTCCTCTCACCTCTCTCAAAGTTGGCGACCGCATCAAGATTCGCATCACCATCGATGCCGCTCGCGACCTCGACTTCGTACAAGTCGTTGACCGCCGTGCTTCCTGTATGGAACCCGTTCAGCAGTTGTCGGGGTATCGCAATGGCGCCTACATCGTTCCCAAGGACGCTGCCACGCACTACTTCTTTGGCATGATGTCCAAGGGTCGCCACGTCATCGAGACCGAATACTATATCGACCGCGCCGGCAACTACGAGACAGGCACCTGCACCGTAGGCTGTGCATACGCGGCAGAGTATCGTGCTACAGCACCGTCCATCAGATTATCCATTAGCAAATAAGTCCATGAATAGAAAAAACATCATACTCGCCCTATTGCTGCTGACCGCCATTCCTCTGTCAGCGCAGAAGCTAACGATTCAGAAAACTGTCGTTGATGTTGGCAAGACCGCCTATCAGCATCCCGTCACCGCCGTCTTTGAGTTACGCAACAAGAGTCATCACAAGCTGAAGATTGAGGCTGTCAAGCCCGACTGCCACTGCACCACCGTGACCTATCCCCAGCGAGAGATTGGTGGTCACGAGACGTTTCAGATTACGATGACTTACGACGCCCGGCAGCTGGGACACTTCAACAAGCAGGCTGCCGTTATCTCCAATGGCAGCAAGAAGCCTGTCTATCTCTGCATGAAGGGTGTCGTCCTCACCGAGGTGCAGGACTTCTCCGCCACCTACCCTATTGAAATGGGCGACCTGCTATTAGACAAGCGCGAATTGGAGTTCGACGACATTAACCGTGGTGACGTGCAGGAAACCGAGATACATATTTACAATAACGGAGGCAAGGCATACTATCCGAACCTGATGCACCTGCCTTCCTATCTCTCGGCAACGATGACGCCTAAGCGTCTGTCGCCCCGCCAGACAGGCGTAATGAAGGTGACGCTCCACTCCGACAAGATTCACGACTACGGACTGACGCAGAGCAGCATCTATCTCGCTGGCAATCCTGGCGACAAGGTCGATGCCGAGCACGAGATCAACGTCTCTGCCGTGTTGCTGCCATCTTTTGTGGGTATCAGTCAGGCACAGTTGCAATACGCTCCGAAGATTCAGTTGTCTAAGGAGAAGGTCAACATTGTTTTCAACGGAAAGAAGAAGCGCAGCGACGTCATCACCATCACCAATACCGGGCGGAGCGAGCTGGACATCTCATCGCTACAGCTCTTCACCACTGGACTAACGGTATCGCTGGGCAAGAGTCATCTGCGCTCTGGCGAACGAACCAAGCTGAAGATCACCGCCCTGCGTGAGGAGTTGCAGAAGGTGCGCGTCCGTCCTCGCATCCTGATGATTACCAACGACCCCACTAAGCCGAAGGTCACGATTACGATTCATGCGAAGTAAGGAGACCCACCCCCAGCCCCTCCCGGAGGGGAGGGGAGTAAAGGGTAAAGTTTAAAGTTTAAAGGTTAAAGTTTAAAGTTGAGAGTTTAGAGAATATATGGAACATCTGGAGAATAGTAACGAATATGCAGGACTGCAAGTCAACAGTGGTGTAGAACAGCCCTCTATCATCAACCCCTATCTGAAGCGCAGCCGCTTCCGTCGCCACGAGTTGTCGGTTGCCGAAATGGTGGAAGGCATCGTCAAGGGCGACGTCACCATTCTGTCGCAGGCGGTGACGCTGGTAGAGAGTGTTCATCCTGAGCATCAGCAGAAAGCTCAGGAGGTTATCAACAAGTGTCTGCCCTATAGCGGCAATAGCATCCGTGTGGGCATCAGCGGTGTACCAGGAGCCGGCAAATCGACCAGCATTGACGAGTTCGGCATCCACGTGCTCAAGGAGAAAGGCGGCAAGTTGGCAGTACTCGCCATCGACCCCTCGTCGGAACGCTCGAAGGGTAGTATCTTAGGCGACAAGACGCGCATGGAGAAGCTCAGCGTCCACCCCGACTCGTTTATCCGTCCCAGTCCGACAGCAGGTTCCTTAGGCGGCGTGGCCCGCAAGACCCGTGAGACCATCATCCTCTGCGAGGCTGCCGGTTTCGACAAGATATTCGTCGAGACGGTAGGCGTAGGGCAGAGCGAGACGGCGTGCCACTCTATGGTCGATTTCTTCCTGCTCATTCAACTGGCAGGAACGGGCGACGACCTGCAAGGCATCAAGCGTGGCATCATGGAAATCTGCGACGGCATCGTCATCAACAAATGCGACGGCGACAATGTCGAGAAGAGTCACATGGCAGCTACCAACTTCCAGAATGCGCTGCACTTCTTCCCCATGCCCGAGAGCGGCTGGCAGCCGAAGGTGTTGTGTTATAGCGGCTTCTACGGCTTAGGCATCAAGGAGGTGTGGGACATGATATACCAGTATATTGACTTCGTGAAGGCGAACGGCTATTTCAACTACCGCCGCAACGAGCAGTCGAAGTACTGGATGTATGAGAGTATCAACGAGCACCTGCGCAACAACTTCTACAACAATGCCGTCATCCAGCAGCAACTGCAGACTGCCGAGCAATCGGTGCTGGCTGGTGAGCAGACGTCGTTCACCGCCGCCCAGCAGTTGCTCGACACCTACTTCCAACACCTAACCAACACCCATCACCCAACACCTAACACCCAACACCTAACACCCAACACCTAACACCTAACACCCACCACCCATGAGCATCAAGATAGAGATTGACAACGGCAGCGGTTTCTGCTTTGGCGTGACCACCGCCATCCAGAAAGCCGAAGAGGAGCTGGCAAAGGGCGGCACGCTCTATTGCTTGGGCGACATTGTCCATAACGGCATGGAGTGCGAGCGGTTGCGACAGATGGGGCTCGTCACCATCGATCACGAGCAGATGGCTCAGCTGCACAACGTCAAGGTGCTGCTGCGCGCTCATGGTGAACCACCCGAGACCTACGAGTTAGCGAAGAAGAACAACATCGAGATCATCGATGCCACATGTCCTGTGGTACTGCAACTGCAGAAGCGCATCAAAAAGCAATACGAAACACCCCTCACCTCTCACCTCTCACCTCTCACCTCTCAGATTGTCATCTTCGGCAAGAAAGGTCATGCAGAGGTATTGGGACTCGTGGGACAGACACACGGTGAGGCGGTGGTCATTGAGACCTTCGACGAGGTGAAGCGCCTGGACTTCTCACGCGACATCTATCTGTATTCACAGACCACCAAGTCGCTCGACGAGTTCCATCGCATCATTGACTACATCCAACAGCACATCGCTCCGGGTGCCGTCTTCAAGAGTTTCGACACCATCTGCCGCAGCGTAGCGAACCGCATGCCGAACATCTCGCAGTTTGCCGCCCGTCACGACCTCATCCTCTTCGTCTGCGGTCACAAGAGCAGCAACGGCAAGGTGCTCTTCAACGAGTGCCGGCGCATCAACGCCAACAGTCACCTCATCGAGGGTCCTGAGGAAATCAATACCCAGTGGCTGGAGGGTGTGCAGACGATTGGCATCTGCGGAGCGACGTCAACGCCCAAGTGGCTCATGGAACAATGTGCCGAGAAGTTAAAAGTGATAAGTGAAAAGTGAAAAGTGAAAAGTGATAAGTGATAAGTAATAAGTGATATGCTGCCACAACAATTCATCGACTCCACACGCCAGCTCTTTGGCGATGAGCGTTTCGAGCGTTACCTTCGTTCCTTCGACGAGGAGGCGCCGGTCAGCATCCGGCTTCATCCGCTGAAGACGAAAGACATGGAGGTCGTCGGCGGTGAGCCAGTGCCTTGGTGTCGTCATGCCTACTACCTGCCACAGCGTCCTGTCTTCACCATGGACCCGCTGCTGCATGCCGGCTGCTACTACGTGCAGGAGGCTGCCTCGATGTTTCTCGACGAAGCGTTGAAACAGATGCATAACGCTTACGTCAACCACCAGCCAGGAGCCATCAGACCTCTCACAACGTTAGATCTCTGCGCAGCCCCCGGCGGCAAATCGACGCTGCTGCGCGCTGCCCTGCCGCCGGACTGTGTGCTCTATAGCAACGAGCCCATCCGCAACCGTGCAAATATCCTCGCAGAGAACGTGCAGAAATGGGGCGCACCACGGCATATCGTCACGAATAATTATCCCCGCGACTACCGTGCGTCGAAGTTAACCTTCGACATCATCCTCTGCGACGTGCCGTGCTCCGGCGAGGGCATGTTCCGCAAGGATGCTGCCACCATTGGCGAGTGGAGTCCGCAGAACGTGGAGAAGTGCTGGCGACTGCAGCGCGAAATCGTCGATGACGCCTGGGCGTGCCTCAACGACGGCGGTCTGCTCATCTATAGCACGTGTACCTTTAATACGAAGGAGAACGAGGAGAACATCCGCTACTTCCTGGAGCACTACGATGCACAGGTCGTGCCCATAGCCACCCGACTGGAGTGGAACATCACGGGCTCGCTGCTGCCGGGCTTCAACGAACCCGTCTATCGCTTCATCCCCGGCATCACGCGCAGCGAGGGCTTGTTCCTCTGCGTGCTTCAGAAGAGTTCTCCCGCCTCGCACCATGGGAAGCAGCGCCTCAACATCATAGCACAGACACCCGACGAGCCGAATGCTTATCCGCAGGCAGAGCTTACCTACCAGCAGGCGATGGCCTATCTGCGCCACGAGGCGCTGACGCTGTCTGCCGACACACCACACGGAGTGGTGGAGGTATGCTTCCAGGGACATCCCCTCGGACTGGCAAAGAACATCGGCACACGTGCCAACAACCTCTATCCCAAAGAATGGAAAATAAAGACAACACATATCCCTACCGAATATGAAGCAATACTTAGAAATACTTGACCGTATCCTCCGCGAGGGTACTGAGAAGAGTGACCGCACAGGTACCGGCACCCTGAGCATCTTCGGAACACAGAGTCGCTACAACATGCAGGACGGTTTTCCGCTGCTCACCACAAAGAAGCTGCACCTGAAGTCTATCATCTACGAGCTGCTGTGGTTCCTGCAGGGCAACACCAACGTCCATTACTTGCAGGAACACGGCGTGCGCATCTGGAACGAATGGGCTGACGAAAACGGCGAGTTAGGACCCGTCTATGGTCACCAGTGGCGCTCATGGCCCGATTACAACGGAGGCACCATCGACCAGATTCAGCAGGTCGTGGAGCAGCTGCAGCACAATCCCGACTCGCGCCGCATGATCGTCTCGGCATGGAACGTGGCGGAAGTGAACCGCATGGCACTGCCACCCTGTCACACCATCTTCCAGTTCTACACCGCTCCCGACAAGGAGAATCCCGATGCTCCGCGCCGCCTGTCGCTGCAACTCTACCAGCGCTCTGCCGACACGTTCCTGGGCGTGCCCTTCAACATTGCCAGCTACGCCCTGCTGCTGCAGATGATGGCACAGGTCTGCGGCATGCAGACCGGCGACTTCATCCACACCACCGGCGATACGCATCTCTACCTGAACCACCTGGAGCAGGCACGCCTGCAGCTGACCCGTGAACCGCGACCGCTACCCGTGATGAAGATCAACCCCGACGTGAAGAGCATCTTCGACTTCCACTACGAGGACTTCGAACTCGTGGGCTACGACCCGCATCCGCACATCAAGGCGGAGGTAAGCGTGTAAGGAGAACAGACCCACCCCTGCCCTCCCGGGTAAAGCCCACCCCCAGCCCCTCCCGGGGGGGAGGGGAGTTAGTTGAGAGTTGAGAGTTTAGAGTTTAGAGTTTAAAGTCAACAGTTACTAAAATAGAAAGATTATGGCAAGTCAAAAGTTAGACAAGTTAGACAAGCAGATTCTGCGCATGATAGGCGAAGACGCCCGTGTGCCGTTTCTAGAGGTAGCCCGAGTGTGTAACGTGAGTGGTGCAGCCATTCACCAACGCATTCAGAAGCTGACTACCATGGGCGTGCTGAAGCGCTCGCAGTTTGTAATGGATCCTGAGAAGTTAGGCTACGAGACGTGTGCCTACATCGGACTGAACCTGAAGAATCCCGAGGACTTCGACCACGTACTGGAGGAGCTGAAGAAGATTCCTGAAGTCACGGAGTGCCACTACACCACGGGCAACTTCGACATGTTCATCAAGATCTTTGCCCACAACAACCACCACCTGCTGAACATCATCCACGACCAGCTGCAGCCTTTAGGGTTGTCCAGCTCAGAGACGCTCATCTCGTTTTATACGGCCTTCGAGCGTTCACTGCCCATATTCGTGGAGAACGACGAGGACTAACCATGCAAAAAAATGAGCGGACCTTAACGGGTTCGCTCATAGTCTGTGAAGGCATATTCGAAGGCGTGACGCTCGTCCTTCGGGTGTGTCTCTTTGCTGACCTGCTGCCAGTTGCTATAGTCAGGGAAGAAGGTGTCTGCATGCGCTGGTGTGTCATCGATTTCCGTAAGACACAGGCGGTCGGCCACCTTGATGGCTTGCTCATAGACGCTGGCGCCGCCAATGATATAGATGTCCTCGTCAGGCTGGCAACTCTGCAGCGCCGCCTCTAAGGTTGGGAAGACCTCGCAGCCCGGAAAGCGCTCGGCAGGGTTCTCTGCATCACCAGCCGTCTGGAAGGCACGCTTCGACAGCACGACGTTACGCCGGTTGGGCAGTGCCCCTTTGGGCAGCGACGCAAAGGTGTTGCGCCCCATGATGATGGTATGGCCCGTGGTGAGTGCCTTGAACCGTTTCAGGTCGTTGGGCAACCAGTATATCAGCTTGTTCTCGAAACCTATGGCGCGGTTCTTGGCTACCGCAGCGATAATTGTAATCATATTCTCTTTTGAATTAGGATTTTTTTTCCTGCCGAATAATTAATATTCAGCGCTCCAGCCCGCCGTAGCGCCTGCTTCACGTCGTTGATGATCCCCATCTCCGTATCGCGGTCGGCGCGGATGCTCACCGTCAGCAGCTGGCGCTCGTCGTCCGACATCTTCTGGCGCGCCTCGTCTATCAGGGCGGGAATCTCATCGACGGTCACGATGCGGTTGTTCAGCTGGATGCGCGTCTCGTTGCTCACCACCTGTCCTTGTGCATCGATGGGCTTACCTATTAATATATATATCAGTCCCGCCTTCTTCACGTCCTTCACCAGTTCGCTGCCTTGCGGCACCTGGTAGCGCACCTTTGGCTCCACGTCTCGCATGTGAGTGACAATCATGAAGAAGAAGAGCACCGTGAAGATGAGATCGGGCAGTGCTGCCAGGTTCAGTCCAGGCACCTCGCGAGGAGTACGACGGAAACGGCTCATGGCTGTCCTCCTTTCTCGCTGACGCCCTCCCTGATGCGCTGCGGATAGCGTGCCATCACGGTCTCGCGTTCCTCCTGACTGCACTCGCTGAAGGCATGACCGTATTGTCGCCGTGCCATCTGGTCGCGCAGTCCCTGGTAGGCTGCCACGATGGCGTTCTGCATTTCAAAGTAAGTGTTATACGTAGCATGGCGGTCGGCTTCCACGGCAATGACGTGCTGTGCTGTCTGTCGCGACGCCACGAACGATGCCACCTGCCGTTGCAGTTCCGCAGGCGTCACCTGCCGCCCGTCGCAGAAGAGTGCGTCGTGCTCGTCGATGCTCACCTGCAGCACGTTCGAGCGCTGCACGTCCTGCTGTTCCTGCTGCTGGTCGTCCAGGGGAGCCAGCTTGCGCCCCAGTCCCTTATCGACGTCCATCGATGAAGTGACCAGGAAGAACACCAGCAACATAAACGATATGTCTGCCGTTGACGTAGTGTTAAGCTCGGGAACCTCGTTCCTCTTTCTCCAACCAATCCTCATTTTTCATTTTCACCATTTCCCCTCCCTCACAGGGAGGGGCGGGGTGGGTCTTACTTATTCAGCCAAAACGAGCGCACCGTAGAAACCACAGCCGCCACGACGGCCAGCGCCATGACGATGTACATCAACCACAGCATCACGTCTGCCAAGAGAGAATAACCTGCTTCAGCCATTGTTTCGCGCTTTATAGTTTGTCACCGAGTCCATCAGCGTGATGGCACATTCCTCCATCTGCGCCGTCAGACGCTCAATCTTCGTAATGATATAGTTGTAGAAGAACTGCAGCACGACGGCCACGATGATGCCGAAGATGGTAGTAATCAGCGCCACCTTCATGCCGCGCGCCACGATAGCCGGGCTGATGTCGCCCGCCGTCTGTATCTGGTCGAAGGCCATCACCATGCCGATGACCGTTCCCAAGAATCCCAACGAGGGTGCTACGGCGATGAACAGTCGTATCCACGTGCATCCCTTCTCCATGTTCGATATCTGCACCGTGCCGTAGTTCGTCAGCTGGCGGTCGATGTCCTCCACCTTCTCGCCGATGTGCAGCAGCGCCTGGTAGCAGATGCTTGCCACAGGACCCCGCGTGTTGCGGCACAGCGCCTTGGCACCCTCCACGTCGTCCTGCTCCAGCTTGCCGTCGATGTCCTTCATCAGCCTCTTCGTGTTCACCTCCGACAGCGTCAGATAGACGATGCGCTCTATGCACAGCGCCAATCCGATGACCAGTGCCAGTGCCACCAGCGACATGAAGCCTGCCGAGCCCTCAATGAACTTACGCTTCAGCTGCTTGTGCAGTCCGCCACCCTCGCCGTCGGCAGCGTCGGCAGACCCTAACTCCTCATCCACGGCAGCCATCAGCGAGTCCGCCGCCAGCGTATCGCCGGTCAGCGAGTCCGTCACTGCCACCACGGCAGCAGTGTCCCTGCCAGCATCCTGCTGCGCCATTGCCGGCATTCCGCACAGCCACAGCACAGCCAAGGTCAGAAATATTATTTGCTTCTTCATATCGGGCGGCAAAGTTAAGCAAAAAAAAGAATATATGCAAATCATTGCAGTAAATTCAACTCTTAAACTTTATCAAAAAAACCGCGCGACCTGCACGAGATACGAAGAAAAACACTATCTTTGCATCACAATGCTATGAAACGAACAATAAAAACCTATCTACAATGAAAAACGTTTATAAGGCTCACATCCTTTTCACCAAAGAGAAAGACCACTTCGAAGTATTGGAAAACGGCTACATTCTCGTCGAGGACGGCATCGTCAAGGGCGTCTCCTCCAACCTGAGGGAGCTGGACTACGAAGGCGCCAAGGTCACCGACTTCGGCAACAAGCTGCTCATTCCCGCCATGAACGACATGCACGTCCATGCCCCACAGGTTCACAATCAGGGCGTCGCCATGGACCTCGAGCTGCTGCCGTGGCTGCAGAACTACACTTTCCCCGAGGAGTCTAAATATGCCGACGTGGCGTATGCCGAGCGCATGTACCGCCGCTTCATCCACACCCAGTGGCTCTTCGGCACCATGCGCAGCGTCGTCTTTGCCACCGTCCATACCGACAGCACCCGCAAGCTCATGCACCTCTATCAGGAGGCAGGCATGGGCGCCATGGTCGGCAAGGTCGCCATGAACCGCAACTGCCCCGACGCACTCTGCGAGGACGTCGATGCCTACGTTGAAGGGCAAGAGTCCTTAATTGCGGAAGCAACTTGGCTTTCCCCTTCGGGTCGCCGAGCTGAACCTTCTTCACTTTTCACTCTTCACTCTTCACTCCCCCCTCTCGTCCGCCCCATCATCACGCCACGCTTCGTGCCCTCCTGCACGCCCGAGCTGCTGAAGGCTTGCGGCGAACTCGCTGACAAATACCAGTTGCCCGTACAGTCGCACCTGTCAGAGAACGTCTCCGAGATAGCCTGGGTGGCAGAACTCGAACCCGAGAGTGAGAACTATGGCGACGCCTACAACCGCTACGGACTCTTCGGTCAGACGCCCACCATCATGGCACACTGCGTGTGGACCCACGGCAAGGAGCTGGAGCTGATGAAGCGCAACGGCGTCATGGTGGCCCACTGTCCGACGTCGAACTTCAACATCGCCTCCGGCATGGCACCCATCCGCACCTTCCTCGACGAGGGCTTGCCCATCGGCTTAGGCAGCGACATCAGCGGCGGTCACGACCTGAATATGTTCCGCATGCTCGTCTATGCCATCCAGGTGAGCAAGATGCAGTACCAGCAGAACCACGACAAGCCCTTCCTCACCCTTCCCGAAATCTTCTGGATAGCCACCAAGTCGGCAGGCTCGTTCTTCGGCAAGGTAGGCAGCTTCGAGCCCGGCTACGAGTTCGACGCCTTGGTCATCGACGACAGCGTGCTCTATCCCTCCGAGTACTCCCTGCTCCACCGCCTGGAGCGCTTCATCTACGTCGGTGACGACCGCCAGATCGTCCATCGTTTCTGCCGCGGCGTAGAGGTCAAGGAGCCTGAAATGATATAACTGTGAACAATGAACTAAAATAAGGGCCTATGAATAAGGAAGAAAAATTTGTGATTACCATCAGCCGCCAGTTTGGAACGGGCGGTCATGAGATTGGAGCTGAGCTGGCTCGCCGGCTCGGAGTGAAGCTGCTGGACAAGCAGATACTGAATGAGGTGGCTTCAAGGATGAATGCAGTGGAGGATGCCGTGGAGAAGATAGAGACACGGAATCCGTTGTGGCGTGATGACTTTACGAACTTCTACCGTACGTATATGGCCAAGGCTGAGTATAACGGCCAGGAACAGGACCAGACGAGTCATACACTGTTCCGTGCACAGGCTGACGCCATCCGTCGTATTGCAGCAGAGGAGTCGTGTGTCATCATCGGACGTTGTGGTTTCGATATCTTTGCCAACCATCCCAATGCACTGAAGATCTTTATCCACTCCAGTCTGGATTGTAGGAAGCGGCGCATTGCCGTGAAGTATGACATCAGCGAGCAGGATGCAGCAGCCATGATTGTGGACAATGACTACAGCCGCGAATTGTATACGAAGACGTTTACCGGGCGCGACTGGAAGGATGCCACCAACTATGACATCTCGTTGGATGTAAGGAAGTTTGGCGTGAACGGTGCCGTCGCTTTCCTGATGAATAGCATTGAGTAAACAAAAAAGAGGGCTCGGCCCTCTTTTTTTGTTTGCGTTATAATATCAGACTGTGGTCGTTTACTCCTCAGTTTCTTTTTCCATTGCCTTGAAGCCCTCCGAGTACTCCCTGCTCCACCGCCTGGAGCGCTTCATCTACGTCGGCGACGACCGCCAGATCGTCCATCGCTTCTGCCGAGGCGTAGAGGTCAAAGAGCCTGCCGTGGTTTAGATGAGACAAAGTGTACTTCTGCGGCCGTCGAAACGTAACTTGGCAAGCGTCAAAACGGCACTTTGACGGCGACAAAACGGCACTTTGACGGCGACAAAACGGCACTTTGACGGCGACAAAACGGCACTTTGTCAGCACACAAAAAAAATGGCGACTCCAAGAATGGGGCCGCCACTTTTTATATACGTTGGTGTGTTATGCTTCGGCAGCTTCAGGCTCGGCAGCCTTAAAGTTCTCCAAATCTTCTACCTTGAAGTTCTTGATGTAGGCAGCCTTACCGCAAACATCCTCTTCGGTCATACGAACATAGACGTTGGCACTCTTCTCGAAGAGCTCAGGAGCCTTGGCGGCATCACGGATGATGAGCAGGCTCATCACGAGTTCGGCAGTCATATCGTAGAGACGGCGTGCCAGGAAGTCGTGAGCGTCCTGATTGTCGAGGGCCTTGACGGTGGCAAGGGCGTCCTCATAAACGGGAATGAGCTTCTCAACGCGAGCCTTGAGACTCTCAAGAGAACTTGAGGGAACGAGACCAGCAGCCATGTCCTTGATGTTGTTCAGCATGGTGCCGTTGGTGATGTAGCGGATGGCAGCAACGACCTGCAGCTGAGTGGTACCCTCGTAGATGGAGAAGATGCGGGCGTCGCGGAAGAGGCGCTGGCTCTTGTACTCCATGATGAAGCCCGAACCGCCGTGGATGCTGATGGCGTCGTAGGCATTCTGGTTGGCATACTCGGAGTTCATACCCTTGGCGAGTGGCGTGAAGGCATCAGCTAAGCGCTGATACTTCTTCAGTTCCTGTTTCTCCTCGGGAGTGAGTTTGCGGTCGCGCTCGATGTCCTCGAGACACTTATAGACATCGACATAGCAAGCGGTCTCGTACAAGAGTGAACGACCAGCATCGAGCTTGGCCTTCATGCGAGAGAGCATGTCATAGACAGCGGGGAAGTTGATGATCTTATCACCAAACTGCTGACGCTCCTTGGCGTATGCCAGTCCCTCGTTGTAAGCCTCCTGCTCAACACCTACCGACTGTGCGGCGATACCTAAGCGGGCACCGTTCATCAGCGCCATCACATATTTGATAAGACCCAGACGGGTGCTTCCGCAGAGCTCTGCCTTCGCGTTCTTATAGGTCAGCTCACAGGTGGGTGAACCGTGGATACCGAGTTTGTGCTCGATGTGACGAACATCGACACCGCCCTGGCGCTTGTCGTAGATGAACATCGACAGGCCGCGGCCGTCCTTGGTGCCTTCCTCTGAACGTGCCAGTACGAGGTGGATGTCGCTGTCACCATTGGTGATGAAGCGCTTCACACCATTCAGGCGCCAGCAGTTCTCCTTCTCGTCGAAGGTAGCCTTCAGCATGACGCGCTGCAGGTCGGAACCGGCATCGGGCTCCGTCAAGTCCATCGACATGCCTTCACCAGCACAAACGCGGGGGATGTACTTCTGGCGCTGCTCCTCGCTACCGAACTCATAAAGGGTATCGATACAGCTCTGCAGGCTCCAGATGTTCTGGAAACCGGCATCGGCAGCGGAAATCATCTCGGAGAGCATGGAGAACACAGCGTTAGGCAGGTTCAGACCGCCGTAGCGACGGGGCATGGAGACACCCCACAGGCCAGCCTTGCGGGTGGCGTCGAGGTTCTCGTAAGTCTTAGAGGCGTAAATCATACGGCCGTTCTCAAGGTGTGGACCTTCGAGGTCAACAGCCTCCGAGTTTGGCTCGATGATGTTAGCAGCCACGTCGCCAGTGATGTCGAGAATCTGCTTGTAGTTCTCGATGGCATCGCCCAGGTCAACGGGAGCGTAGTCATATTCTTTCGCATCAGCGAAAGTGGTTCAGGTAGAACCCGATCTCTGGGTGATCGGAAAAATAATTAGCCATATTCTATTTCTTTTGGAAGTTATGAAGTTATAGAAGTTAAGAAGTTAAGCCGATAGACATGCTATAGCTCGTTTCCGAAATTGTTGTCAACTACGCCTTTGCAATAAGCGTTGAGCGTTTTGCTGCATTCCTCAATGGTTGTGGCTAAAAGCTCATAGCCATCCTCATTGATATAGCCAAGGTCCTTAGAAAGGATAATATAGTATCTGCACTCTTCGAGGCTTCCCTGAGCTATGTTGTAGAAACGCAGTTTATCTGCTCTACTCAGTTTTTTGTACCCTTCAGCAATATTGGCCGGTATAGATACGGCTGCACGCTGGAACTGTGAACACAAGCCAAACTTCTCGAATTCAGGGTAAGACTTAGTTGCCTTATATACAAGAAGTACAAACTGGTGTGCCTTCTGCCATGCGACAATATTCTGAAATTGGTTCGTCATAACTATTGGCTTAACTTCTTTAACTTCTTAACTACTTTAACTTCAGTTTTACTTACTGTTCTGTTTATAATACTTAATGAGTTTCGGAACAACCTCTTCCACCGTACCAACGATGACATAGTCGGCAATGCGGTTGATGGGCGCATCGGGATCGCTGTTGACGCTGATGATGATACCAGAGTCCTGCATACCAGCAATGTGCTGAATCTGTCCAGAGATACCGCAGGCGATATACACCTTGGGATGAACGGTGACACCCGTCTGACCAATCTGACGGTCGTGGTCGAGCCAGCCAGCATCCACGGCAGCGCGGCTACCGCCTACCTCACCATGCAGTACCTTAGCCAACTGGAACAACATGTCGAAGTTCTCCTTCGAGCCCATACCGTAACCACCGGCAACCACGATGGGGGCACCCTTCAGGTTGTGCTTGGCAGCCTCTACATGGTGGTCGAGTACTTTCACAACGAAAGCCTCAGGGCTTACATACTTGCTAACCTCGGGATAAACCACCTCCTTGCGGCATGCACCGTCGTAGAGAGCCTTCTGCATGACGCCAGAGCGCACGGTAGCCATCTGGGGGCGATGGTCGGGGTTGACGATGGTTGCCACGATGTTGCCACCGAAGGCGGGACGAATCTGATAGAGCAGATTCTCGTAGGTCTTGCCAGCCTTCTTGTCCTCGTAGGGACCAATCTCCAGCTCGGTGCAGTCGGCCGTCAGACCGGAGGTCAGCGAAGAGCTGACACGGGGACCGAGGTCACGACCGATGACGGTAGCACCCATCAGACAGATTTGAGGCTGCTCCTCCTTGAAGAGGTTTACCAGAATGTCGGTGTGGGGAGCCGAGGTATAGGGGAACAAGTCGGGGGCATCGAAGACAAACAGCTTGTCAACACCGTAAGGGAGAATCTGATCTTCCACCTTGCCCTTGATGTCCGTACCGGCAACAACGGCGTGGAGCTCTACTTTCAATTCATTGGCGAGCTTACGACCCTTGGTCAGCAGCTCCTGAGATACTTCCTGTACTTGGGTACCTTCTATCTCACAATATACAAAAACATTATTCATATTCGTGTCTTTTTGTAGTTATGTAGTTAAGAAGTTTTTCTTTGTAGTTATGAAGTTAAGAAGTTATCGCTTCGCTCGCCCTTTCGGGCAGTAGTTAAGCCGTTACTCTTTATGCCGATAATTCTGCCCTTAGACATTTGGCTTAACTTCTCTAACTTCTCTAACTTCTCTAACTTCTCTAACTTCTCTAACTTCTCTAACTTCTCTAACTCTTTAGCCAATAATCTTCTCGTCCAACAATTCTTTGATCATTCCCTCGATGTCAGCATCAGAAGCCGTCAAAGTCTTCGACTCCTTTGCCTGGAACACGATGTTCTTGATGGCCTTCACCTTCGTGGGTGAGCCACTCAAGCCGCACTGGTTCACATCGCCATCGACATCAGCTACGCTCCACTGGTTCAGCGTCAGTTCAGGGCGCTCCTCATATAGATAGTCGTAAGGCATACCCTCTGCAGGACGCTCCATCGGACAGGTGGCGCGCTTGTACTTCATCACCAACTTGGCATTCTGGGGACGGCAGGGAGCAGCGCTACCATTGACGGTAATCACGACGGGCAGCGGAGCCTCAACGGTCTCCACACCACCATCGATGACACGCTTCACGGTAACCTTCTTAACTCCCTTAACTTCCTTAACTTCTTTAACTTCTTCAACATAAGTCACCTGGTTGAGTCCCAGCTTCTGAGCCACCTGAGGACCAACCTGCGCCGTATCGCCGTCGATAGCCTGGCGACCGCCGATAACGATATCGACATCGCCAATCTTCTTGATGGCGGTGGCCAGCGCGTAAGACGTTGCCAGCGTGTCGGCACCGGCAAACAGACGGTCGGTCAGCAGCCAACCGGTATCGGCGCCACGATAAAGTCCTTGACGAATAATCTCTCCGGCACGGGGAGGACCCATGGTGAGGATTCCTACTGTAGAGCCCGGATTCTGCTCCTTCAGGCGAAGGGCCTGCTCCAAGGCGTTCAAATCTTCTGGATTGAAGATGGCGGGTAAGGCAGCACGATTCACGGTACCTTCGGCAGTCATGGCGTCCTTACCCACATTACGGGTGTCTGGCACTTGCTTGGCCAGTACAACAATTTTTAAAGCCATATTATTAATAATGTATAATATTGAAATTTCAAATCGGGTGCAAAATTACAAATAAATAAGCACAATGCCAAACAAAATGCACAAAATTGCCGCAATCGTGCACATTTCTTCTGTTTTGTGCAACTTCACCCCCTCCCTATAGGGAGGGTTGGGGTGAGTCTTTTAATTATCTCTCCAGAAAGCGCGGGTGAAGAGTACCAGCACCGACATGATTTCCAGACGTCCAACGAGCATGAGGAACGAACAGAGCCACTTGACGTGGTCGGGCAGTTCGCTCCACGACATCTCCGGACCAATCTGAGTGCCTAACGTAGGTCCGACGTTGCTGATGCAGCTCAGGGCGATGGTGATGGCATTGGTATTGTCAATGTCGGAGGCAATCATGAGGGTGGCGGTGAACAGCACCATCAGGGTGAAGATGGCAAAGAACGCCAACAGCGTGCTGAGCTGTGAGCGCGGCACGGGAACGCCGTTGATTTTCACGGGGAATACGGCATTGGGGTGGAGCAGCTTGTGGAACTCGTTACGCAGCACCTTCAGCACCATGACGAGTCGCACGCACTTGAAACCACCGGTGGTAGAACCGGAGCAGGCGCCGACGAACATCAGACAGCCCAAGATGACCCACGTGATGTGCGGCCACATGGCAGCATCGTCGTTGAAGAGGCCTGTGGTGGTGATGAACGACACCACCTGGAAGAGCGCCGAGCGGAAGGCGCGCTCCAGTCCGTAGCCGTTGCGCGTCATCAGCAGATAGCCTATCCAGAGGGTGCAGATGAGAATGATGAAGATGTAAAGCTTGAACTCGGAACTCTTCAGCAGGTTCATGGGCTTCAGGCGGAAGATGCTCACATAGAGCATCATGAAGTTGATGCCTGCCAGGAACTGGAAGACGATGCCGATATACTCTATGGTCGGCGACTGGAAATAAGCCGTCGAGTCGTTATGTGTCGAGAATCCGCCCGTGGCGGTGGTCGTCATGGCGTAGTTGATGCTGTCGAAGACCGTCATGCCGGCAGCATAAAAAGAGATGATGCAGGCGACCGTCAGCGACAGATAGATGGTCCAAATCCACTTCGCCATGGTCGAGAGGCGGGGATGCATCTTGCTGCGCAGCGGACCGGTGGCCTCGGCAGCGAACACCTTCACGGAACCGCTGCCCACCATGGAGGGCAGGATGGCAATGGTAAAGAAGACGATTCCCAAACCGCCTATCCACTGGGTCTGCGTGCGCCAGAACAGCGTGGCATGAGGTAGCCACTCCACATCGTCGAGAATGGTCGCTCCCGTCGTGGAGAACCCTGACATGGTCTCGAAGAAGGCATCGGTAAGATTGGGAATATAGCCGCTGATGATGAACGGCAACATGCCAAAAAGACTGAAGACAAGCCACGTCACCGTGACCAGCAGGAACGCGTCGCGACGACTCAGGTTATTATCGGCATCGCGCCCCATGTACTTCAACACGAAGCCGCACGAGAACGTGAAGACAGACGAGATGAGAAAGGCGATGCCGTCGTCCTCATGGTAATAGAACGCAATGAGGCTACAGCCTAACAGCAGCACACCCAGCAGAAACTGCAGGGAACCTAAAATCTTGTATATCAGCCGATAGTTTAACATGCTTCCTAAAACAACGTATCCGCCTTGAAGTACTTCTCCATTTTCTTCAGGTTCTGCTCATGACAGAACACCATCACGCTGTCGCCAGCCTCGATTCGGGTATTACCATTCACGAGGATGCCCTGCTCGCCACGCACCAAGCCACCGATGGTCACGCCAAACGGCAAGCCAAGATCCTTGACAGCCTTCTTCGTCACCTTCGAACCCGGAGCAGCCACGAACTCAGCGACATCGGAATCGACCATCATCAGCGAACGGACATTGCTGACATTGGCATCGAGCATCATCTGGTAGATGTGGCTGGCGGCCAGCGTCTTCTTGTTGATGATGGTGCCAATGTCCAGACTCTCTGCCATCTCCACATAGTCTAAGTTCTCGACCATGGCAACCGTCTTGCGGACACCTAAGCGCTTAGCCGTCAGACAAGCGAGGATGTTGGTCTCGGCATTACCGGTGAGCGCCACGAAAGCCTGAGTATTCTGGATGCCCTCTTCCTGCAGCAGTCCTAGGTCGCGACCGTCACCGTGAATCACCATAGTATCGACATCGTTCAACAGTTCGTTGAGCGTTTCACAGCGCTGCTCGTCCAACTCGATGATTTTCAGATTCATGTAGTCTGGGGCTGTACGTGCCACGCGGACGCTGGTCTTGCCGCCACCCATGATGATGACGTTCTTCACGTCGGCATAGTGCTCCTTGCCGCTAATCTTGCGGATGTAGGGAATATACTCGCGGGTGGTCATGAAGTAGGCAATGTCGTTCACCAACAGCACGTCGTTACCACCAGGGATAAGCGTCTCCTTGTCTCGCTTGATGGCTACCACGTGGTAGGGATCGTCAGGTCCGCAGAGTTCACGGAGCGGACGATTCAGGATTTCGCAGGTGTCGCGCAACTTGATACCCAACAGGATGAGCGCACCGCCGTGGATGTCCAGACGCTGACGGGCCCACGACATCTTCAAGCCATTGGTGATGTCGATGGCTGCCAGCACTTCCGGGTAGATGAGCGAGTTGATGCCCATTCTTTCGAAGAACGGCTTCAGCGCCGGATCCATGTACTCGATATTATCAATGCGCGCCACGGTCTTCTTGGCTCCTAAGTTGTGAGCTATCATGCACGCGTTCATGTTGCGGCTTTCATTCGTCATGACGCCAACGAAGAGGTCGGCATGCTCCACACCGGCATCCTTCAGCGTCTTGATGCTCGTCGATAAGCCTTGCAGCGTCATGATGTCATAACGTCCCTCAAGACCTTCCAAGCGGTCCTGGTGCTCGTCGATGAGCACACAGTCCTGATGGTCTTTCGACAACAGTCGTGCCAAGTGGCGACCTACTGCTCCTGCTCCGCCAATGATGATTTTCATATCTCTTCATTTTTTGCCGTCAGCTGTTGGCTGATGGCGTTCTTAATGCTTTCCTTGTCGATGCCCACGATGCGTCGCAGCTCTTCCACTGTGCCGTGTTCCACGAAGTGGTCGGGAATGCCTAAACGCTGGATGGCAGGATGATAGCCGTGGTCGCTCATCCACTCCATGACGGCAGTTCCCATACCGCCCTTGCGCACGCCGTCCTCGATGGTGATTATCTTCTTGAACTTCTTACCTACCTCATGGAGCATCTCTTCATCCAACGGCTTCAGGAACCGCAGGTCGTAATGCGCCACCTTGGAGGCGAGTGCTCCTAACTCGTCAATGGCCTCAGCAGCCTGAACGCCGATGGGACCGATGGTCACTACTGCCACGTCGGAACCGTCGCGCAACTGACGACCTTTGCCGACAGGGATTTCCTCGAACGGGCAACGCCAGTCCACCACAGAGCCGCGACCGCGAGGATAGCGGATGACGAACGGGCCCTTATCGGGAAGCTGGGCAGTAAACATCAGGCGGCGCAACTCGCACTCGTCCATCGGCGAGGCAATGGTGAGATTAGGTACTGCACGCAATGCTGCCATGTCGAAGACGCCGTGATGCGTAGGACCGTCCTCACCGACGAGCCCTGCCCTGTCCAAGCAGAGCACCACGTTCAGGTTCAGCAGCGCCACGTCGTGGATGATGTTGTCGTAGGCTCTTTGCGCAAAGGCGCTATAGATGTTGCAGAAAGGCTGCAGACCGTCTTTCGCCATACCTCCGGAGAAAGTGACGGCATGTCCCTCGGCAATACCAACATCAAAGGTACGCTCGGGCATCTCCTTCATCATGATGTTCATGGAACAGCCCGTCGGCATGGCAGGAGTAACACCTACGATACGCTGGTTCTGACGTGCCAGTTCCAACAGGGTCTCGCCAAAGACGTCCTGGAAGCGCGGCGGCTTGTTGGAGTTGTCCTTGACAAGGCGCTCGCCGGTCTCAGCATCGAACATACCGGGAGCATGCCAGACGGTGACGTCCTTCTCGGCAGGAGCATAGCCGTGCCCTTTCTGCGTGTGCAGATGCAACAGCTTAGGACCTTTCATCTGCTTCAGCTGGCGCAAGATGCGAACCAGCTCCTTGATGTTATGACCATCGAAGGGTCCGAAGTAGCGAATATCCATGCCCTCGAACATGTTCTGCTGGTGCGAGATAGCCGACTTGATGGCGTTCGACAGGCGGATAAGTCCTTTACGGCGCTCGTCGCTCATCAGCCCGTACTTGTGCAACCAGCGGGACGCCTTGAAACGCAGGGCGTTGTAGGTCTCGTTGGTGCTCAGCGACAGCAGATACTCCTGCATGCCGCCTACGGCACGGTCGATGGACATGTTGTTGTCGTTCAGGATGATGAGCATGTCGTTGGGCGTCGATGAGACGTTGTTCAACCCCTCAAAAGCCAGACCGCCCGACATGGCACCGTCGCCAATGACAGCAACGACGTGGTGTTTCTTCTGCTCACTCCTGGCGGCAACAGCCATGCCGAGAGCAGCGGAGATGCTGTTCGACGCATGTCCGCAGACAAACGTATCGTACTCACTTTCCTCAGGAGAGGGGAAAGGACGGATGCCGCCGAGCTTGCGGTTGGTACAGAACTGTTCGCGGCGACCTGTCAGTATCTTATGACCGTAAGCCTGGTGACCGACATCCCACACGATGCGGTCTTCGGGCGTGTCGAAAACATAGTGCAATGCCACCGTCAGTTCGACGACACCTAAGCTCGACGCCAGGTGACCAGGATTGACGGAGAGCTCCTGAACAATGTCTTCGCGGAGCTCCTGACAGACTTCCGGAAGTTGTTCAACCTGCAACTTCCGCAGGTCAGAGGGATATTGTATTTGGGTTAAGAGGCCCATGTTTTTCTACTATTATTAATAATAAAGGTATTCATTTTGGGTGCAAAGTTAGCAGAATTTGGCCAAACAGCAAAATAAAATCGAAAATTCTTGCGAATTACATAAAATCTTTATAAATTTGCACAAAATATTTACCCCGTTCGTCAGTTTATGCTCTATATTGACCTGCCAACACCCGCCGACCGTCGTTCTGAACACGTCAGAAGACTCTCGTTCTATCTGGCCATGGAGGAGTATGTGGCACGTCACATAGCGGCTGAAGAGTGCTTCTTCATGTGGCAAGTGGCGCCCAGCGTCATTTTCGGACGCAACCAGCAGCTGGAGAATGAGGTGAACGTCGAGTACTGCCGCCAACACCAGATACAAATATTTCGGCGGAAAAGCGGTGGCGGCTGTGTCTATGCCGACTTCTCCAACGTCATGCTGTCGTACATCACGACAGGCGATAACGTCGGATTTGCCTTCAACCGCTTCATCAACATGGAACTGATGGTGCTGCGCAAAATGGGCATCGAGGCGGTAGGCACCAGCCATAACGACGTGATGATAGGCGACCGCAAAGTCAGCGGTACGGCATCTTACCACTTGCCCGGACGCTGCATCGTGCATGGCACACTGCTCTACGATACAGATATGGAACACATGCTGAAAGCCATCACCCCCAGTAGTGAGAAGCTGCAGTCGAAGGGCATTCAGAGCGTCCGCCAGCGCATCACGTTGCTGAAAGAGCACACGACGCTGTCACTGGAAGAGGTAAAAGCACTGTTCCGACAGACGCTCTGCCAGCAGTCGCGTTCACTGACACCTGACGAAGTCAGGGGGATAGAGGAGTTGGAGCTGTCGTATAAAAATAAAAATATATAATATATGGAAACATCAAATAATAAAAGGACTTGTCTTTACGACAAACACGTGGCACTGGGAGCACTGATGTCACCATTCGGAGGCTTCGACATGCCTATTCAGTATTCGGGAATCGTGGACGAGCACCAGGCAGTACGCACGGCCTGCGGCGTCTTTGACGTCAGTCACATGGGCGAGGTGTTGATCAGTGGTGCCGATGCCGAGCGTTACGTCAACCACATCTTCACCAACGACGTCACCCGCATTGACGCCGGACAGATTCTCTATGGCATGATGTGCTATGACAACGGTGGCGTGGTGGATGACCTGCTGGTATATAAGATGTCGGAATACCGCTTCTTCCTCGTCATCAATGCTGCCAACATCGATAAGGACTGGGCATGGATTCAGGAACAAGCGAAGGGATTCAACGTCACGCTGGAGCACCAGAGCGACCAGTATGGCGAATTGGCAGTACAGGGTCCCCTGGCTGAAGCGGTCATGGAGGAAGTGTTGGCGCTGCCTTGCAAGGAACTGGTGTTCTACACTTTCAAGACGCTCCAGCAAGCAACTCCCGTCATCATCAGCCGAACGGGCTATACCGGTGAGGACGGCTTCGAAATCTATGCCCATGCGGACTTCATCCGTGAGTGCTGGGACAAGCTGATGGCCAGCGGACGCTGTAAGCCCTGCGGACTGGGCTGCCGCGACACGCTACGCTTCGAGGTCGGACTTCCACTCTACGGTGACGAGCTGTCGGCAGACATCACGCCTGTCATGGCGGGCTTGTCGATGTTCGTGAAACTGGATAAGAAAGAGTTTATCGGCAAGGAAGCCTTGGCAAAGCAGAAGGCGGAAGGTCCCGACAAGAAACTGGTAGGCATCGAGTTGCACGACAAGGCCATTCCCCGTCATGGATACTGCGTACTGAAAGACGGAAAGGTCGTTGGCGAGGTGACGACGGGCTATCACACCATCTCCACCGATAAGAGCGTCTGCATGGCTCTCATCGACAGCAGCTGTGCGGCTCTCGACACCGAGGTGGAGATTCAGATTCGCAAGAAGACTTTCCCAGGCACCGTCTGCAGAAAGCGTTTCTACGACAAACACTATAAGAAAGATTAAAGATTAAAAATTAAAAATTATAAAAACGCAAGATTATGGCAAAAGTAATGGAAGGACTCTACTACAGTGAGTCACATGAGTATGTAAGAGTAGAAGGAAACATTGGTTTCATTGGTATTTCCGACTATGCACAGCATGAGTTAGGTAACGTGGTATATGTCGATATGCCCGAGGTTGATGATGAAGTCTCTGCCGGCGAGGAATTCGGTGCTGTGGAGAGCGTCAAGGCTGCCAGCGACCTGATTGCTCCGGTGACAGGTGTCGTGCTGGAGATCAACGAGGCTTTGGAAGACCAGCCGGAGCTCATCAACGGCGATGCTTACGCCAACTGGATTATCAAGGTGGAGCTGGCCGACAAGACGGAACTTGACAAGTTGATGGACGCCAAGGCTTACGCTGCTTTCTGCGAGAAATAGTATGAATTACAAATATTTCCCCCACACTGCGGAGGATCTGCAGGCTATGTTGGAAAAGGTGGGCGTCGATTCCCTCGATGCCCTCTACTCCGACATTCCTGAAGCCATCCGCTTCCGCCAGGAGTACAACCTGCCTGAAGGCGTCAGCGAAGTTGAGATTCGCCAGGCCCTGGAACTCTTAGGGGCACAGAACAAGCCGCTGACGTGCTTTGCGGGTTTTGGCGTCTATGATCACTATACGCCAGCAGCCATTCCTCAGCTGTTGCAACGCTCGGAGTTCCTGACCAGCTATACGCCGTATCAGGCGGAAATATCGCAGGGAACGCTGCACTATATCTTTGAGTATCAGTCCATGATGGCTGAACTGACGGGCATGGACGTTTCCAATGCATCGATGTACGATGGCACGACAGCTTGTGCCGAGGCCATGATGATGGCCGTGGCAGCAGGCAAGAAGACGAATCGTGTCCTCGTGTCGGGTGCCATGAATCCCAAGACCGTCGAGGTCATCAAGACCTACGCCCTGCATCAGGGTATAGAGCTTACCATGCTGGATGTCAAAGATGGTGTCACTTCGAGGCAAGACCTCGAAGCACAGTTAGCACAAGGCGGCGTAGCAGGCGTCATCGTACAACAGCCGAACGTCTATGGTATCGTCGAAGATTTCACCGGTTTTGCCGATGCTTGTCATGAGCACAAGGCGCTCTTTGTTATCGACAGCGTCGCTGCCGACCTTGCCGTGCTGAAGACGCCTGCCGAATGGGGCGCCGACATTGCCGTAGGCGATGGTCAGTCGCTGGGCATTCCCATGCAGTTTGGCGGACCCTACGTAGGATATATGTGTTGTACGGAGAAACTCATCCGCAAGATGCCTGGGCGTATCGTCGGCATGACCCGCGAACTGCTGCCTGCTGTCGAAGGTGAAGAGCCTCGCCACGGACAGCGTGCCTTTGTGTTGACGCTGCAAGCCCGCGAACAGCACATCCGCCGCCAGAAGGCAACGTCGAACATCTGTTCCAACCAGTCGCTCATGGCACTATGGGTAACCATCTACATGTCGCTCATGGGAAAGCAGGGAATAAAGGAGGCTGCAGAACTGTCGTATGCCGGCGCTCACTATCTCTGTGACGAGTTGCTCAAGACGGGACATTTCTCGCTGGTCTATGACAAGCCGTTCTTCAACGAGTTCTTCGTGAAGTACGACGGTGACGTCGCCGCCTTACAGCAGCGTTTCGCCGAGGCTGGTTTCATGGGTGGTATTGCCTATGAGGACGGCATCCTCTTTGCCGTCACCGAGCAACGCACAAAAGACGAGATTGACCGTCTCGTCGCCCTCACCCATCAAACCCATTAGACCCATCAGACCCATTAGACCCATCAGACCCATTAGACCCATCAGACCCATTAGACCCATTTTACCCACATGAACAACCAACTATACGGAAATTTAATATTCGAGTTGTCGAAAGCCGGTCGCAAGGGCTACAGTCTGCCCAAGAACCGCTTCGGCAACTACCAGGTGCCTCAGGAACTGCGTCGTCAGCAAGATGCAGAACTGCCGGAATGTGACGAGATGACGGTGGTGCGCCACTACACGAACCTTTCTGCCAACAACTTCGGTGTCGATAACGGCTTTTATCCTTTGGGCTCCTGTACCATGAAGTACAACCCGAAAATCAATGAGGAGATGGCTGCCCTGCCGCAGTTCCAGAAGCTGCACCCCCTGCAGCCTGCCGAAACGACGAAGGGCGCCCGCGCCTTGGTGGCACTGCTGGAACGTCAGCTATGCACACTGACGGGACTGGCACACTTTACCTTCAAGCCCTATGCCGGTGCTCACGGCGAACTGACAGGACTGATGGTTATTGATAACTATCACCGCTCCCGTGGCGACCTGCAGCGCAAGAAGGTGATTGTCCCCGACTCTGCCCATGGCACGAATCCGGCCTCTGCCGCCGTCTGCGGACTGGAAATCATCGAGGTGAAGAGCAACGACAAGGGACTCGTTGACGTCGAAGACCTGCGGAGACTCGTCGCAGAGGAAGGTCCTGCCATCGCCGCCATGATGATGACCAATCCCAACACGCTGGGACTCTTTGAGACTTCCATTCCTGAAATCACCAAACTCATCCACGACTGCGGCGGCCTGATGTACTACGACGGTGCCAACCTCAACCCTATGCTGGGAGCCTGTAGGCCTGGCGATATGGGATTTGACGTGATGCACATCAACCTGCACAAGACTTTCTCCACACCTCATGGCGGCGGCGGTCCCGGTAGCGGTCCTGTCGGTGTCCGTGAAGGTTTGCAGCAGTTCTTCCCTGTCGTGAGTCCCTATTACGGTAACTTCGCCGTGCTCATCAAGGCATGCGTCTATATCATGTCGTTAGGACGCGACCAGATAAAAGACGTAGGACCCCTGGCTACGCTGAATGCCAATTACATCAAGGAGTCGCTGAAGGATGTCTATGAACTGCCTATCGAGGGACTCTGCAAGCATGAGTTCGTCTTCGACGGCTTAAAGGACAAATCGACGGGCGTCACCACGATGGATGTTGCCAAGCGACTGCTGGACTACGGCTACCATGCGCCGACTATCTACTTCCCGCTGCTGTTCCACGAGAGTCTGATGATAGAGCCAACGGAGAACGAGTCGAAGGATACCATCGATGGTTTCATAGCCGTCATGCGCCAGATAGCCGAGGAGGCCAAGAACCAGCCGGAGCTGGTGAAGTCGGCACCTCACAACACGCCTATCGGTCGTGTCGATGACGTGCTGGCTGCCAAACACCCCGTTGTGACGTTCCGTCAAATGAGCAAAGAGTAATGAGAAATGGTTAGTACAGACTTAATCATCATCGGTGCGGGCCCTGGCGGCTACCGCGCTGCCGAATATGCCGCGAAGCAAGGTTTGAAGGTCGTCGTCTTCGAGGATGGCGAGGTGGGAGGCACTTGCCTGAATGTGGGTTGTATTCCCACCAAGACATACGTCCACGCAGCGTCTTTCGATGACGCCAAAGCCAGAATGTCAGAAGTCGTTCCACTACTCCGTCAAGGGGTTGAGAGTATTCTTGCTCATCCTAATATTACGCTGGTTCGTGAAAAGGGAACGTTTGTTGATGCTCACACGGTGAATGGCTATACCGCCAAGAACATCATCATTGCCACGGGTAGCAGTGCCAAGCTCCTTCCCCTGCCCGACATCCACGACCCGCGACTGGTTACCAGCACGGAACTGTTGCAGATGACAACCTTGCCTAAGCGCCTATGCATCATCGGTGCCGGTGTTATCGGCATGGAGTTTGCCAGCATCTTCCAGCGCTTCGGCTCGGAGGTGACGGTCATCGAATATCTGAAAGAGTGCCTTCCCATGCTCGACAGCGACATTGCCAAGCGTCTGCGCAAGCTGATGGAGAAGCGAGGCATCACGTTTAAGATGAAGACGGCCGTTCAGACGCTGGCAGACATCGACGCAGACGTAATCCTTATGGCGACAGGTCGCAAACCCAATGTCGAAGGGTTGAACCTGGAGGCGCTGGGGGTGACGCTGGAGAAGAACGGTGCCATCCCCGTCGATGAGAACTTCCAAGTCAAAATTCTCACCTCTAACCAAGCTCCCATCCCTTCGGGAGGGGCAGGGGGTGGGCTTCCTCACCTCTACGCCATCGGCGATGTCAATGGCCGTCAGATGCTGGCACATGCCGCAGAGATGCAGGCCATGCGTGCCGTCAACCACATCCTTGGACGCAAGGACGGTATCCGCTTCGACATCATGCCCTCGGCCATCTTTACCGATCCAGAGGCTGCCTGTGTAGGAACTTGCGAGGGCGAGGGCCTGAAATGTCGTAAGGCTTTCTGGCGTGCCAACGGCAAGGCACAGGCGATGAGAGAGAGCGAAGGCATGCTCAAGCTCTTCTCTGATGCTGACGACCGCATGGTGGGTTGCCATGCCTACGGAGCCCATGCTGCCGACATGATACAAGAAGTCTCGGCGCTGATGTGTCGCGACACCACGGTTTCGCAGTTACGCGACATGGTGCATATCCATCCTACGCTCGGTGAGATACTGCGCTCAGCGGCTGAGCAGGAATAGAAAAACTGCCGACATCAAGCAAAGAAAAAGTCCCCACAAGTGATGTGAGGACTTTTTCTTTGGATATCTCGCTTCTTAGAACTTTGCCATCTTGATAGCAACAACGGCACACTCGTCACCCTTGTTGCCCAAGCGACCGCCGGCGCGGTCCAGTGCCTGCTGATGGTCGTTGGTGGTCAGCAGTCCGAAAACAACGGGGATATTGTTCGTGGCGTTGAGACGGGCAATACCCTGAGTAACGCCTTGACAGATATAGTCGAAATGAGGCGTCTCGCCCTGAATGACGCATCCCAGGATGATGACGGCATCATAGCCGTCGTTCAGCGTCATCTGACGGGCACCGTAGATCAGCTCGAAAGAGCCTGGTACGGTCTTCACATGAATATTCTCAGGCAGGGCTCCGTGCTTCTCTAACGTGCTGACGCAACCGTTGAGCAGGGCTCCGGTAATATCGGGATTCCACTCAGACACCACAATGCCGAAAATCATATTCGACGCATCGGGCACGGTCTCCACGTTGTACTCTGACAGGTTCTTTGTTGCCATGGCTTTTTATTTCGATATGTCGTTATATCGATATGTCGATGTTATTCCTTGACGCGCTCGATGTACTTGTCGATGGTCTGGTACTGCATGCTGTTCACATACTTCTCCTTCACCTGCTGATAGAGCTGGAGGGCCTCGCTCTTCTTGCCCTGGCTCTCGAGAATCTCGCCAGCCTGGATGAGATAAACGGGTGACAGCGTGTTGTTATCAGCCATCTTGGCAGCCTTTTTCAGATGCTCGACAGCCTTGTCCAACTGGTTCAGGTTAGCATAGGCATTGCCCAGCGCACCTTCGGCAGCGGGAGAAATCATCTGGTCATCCTTGCCACTGAAAGACTCCAAGGCATCAACAGCCTCCTGCCACTTGCCTAAGTTGGCCTGGCAGATGCCGATGTAGAGCTGTGCCAGATTAGCAGCATCGGTAGAACCATACTCGTCGGCCACCTTCTGGAAACCAGTCAGCGCCTTGTCGTACTGCTGCTCGTCGAACAGCTGCTGGCTCTTTGCCAACTCAGTGTTAGCCTCGTTGGCACGGGGCTTGAGGTAATAGGTGTCGCACAGGATGTAACCTGCAATGATAGCGATAATAAATACTACACCGTAAATGATGGCTTTCTTGTTCTTCTCAAAGAATGCCTCGGTCTTGGTGACCTCCTGCTCCAGCTCAGGAGCATTTTTTACATTGTCTTTTGCCATTGTTTTATTGTATTTTTATTCTTGTTCAGACATAAATCGGCTGCAAAGGTACGAATTATTTTTGAATTACGAATGATAATTACTGAATTATTTTGTACCTTTGCACGTGAAATGATTAGTGACGAGTTAAAATACCGCATCCGCGAAGCTTTTGTCCATGTGCCTACTCTCGAACAAGAACAGGCCATAGAGACCTTCTGCCGATTCATGACAGACCGAACGGAACATGCCGTGATGATTCTGCGAGGATCGGCAGGAACGGGAAAGACGACGCTGGCAGCAGCGATGGTGCGCGCCCTGCTGTCGCTGAACCAGGCACTGGTGCTGCTGGCTCCGACGGGACGCGCTGCCAAGGTATTTTCACTCTATGCGGAACATCCGGCATACACCATCCACCGGCGCATCTACCGCCAGAAATCGTTAGAAGGTGGCTTCGACCTGAACTACAACAAGTCACACGACACACTATTCATCGTCGATGAGGCATCGATGATCAGTACCTCGACGGACGCGTCGCTCTCACTCCCCCACTCTTCTCTCTCTTCTTTCTCGTCATCACTGCTCGACGACTTGGTGCGTTTTGTCTATAACGAACGCAACTGCCGCCTGCTGCTCATTGGCGACCGTGCCCAGCTGCCGCCAGTCGGTGAAGAAAGGAGTCCTGCCCTGCAGTCGGAAGTGCTGCGAGGCTACGGCCTGCACGTCCATGAGTGCGACCTGAACGAGGTGCTGCGCCAAAGTCAGGAGTCGGGCATTCTGTGGAATGCCACGCAGATAAGGACGGAGGAGACCATCAACGAAAGCGGAAGGATAGCACTGCCGAAGATACATTTCAAGGGGTTTACCGACATCCAGGTCGTGCCGGGCAATGAACTCATAGAGGCGCTTGCCACGAGCTATAGCCGAGTAGGAAAAGACGAGACCATGGTGGTGACACGCAGCAACAAGCGGGCTAACATCTATAACCTCGGCATTAGGAATCAGGTGCTGGACATGGAAGGAGAGCTGTGCAGTGGCGACCGCCTGATGATAGTGAAGAACAACTACAGCGTGCCGCTGCCTCCAGCGGAAGGAAAAGGGGATGACGGACAAACAGCCCATCCCGCTGGAGAAGCGACCGGCATGGGGTCGTTCATTGCCAATGGCGACATTGCCGTCGTGCGGCGGGTGCGCAACATTCACGAACTCTACGGATTCCACTTTGCCGAGGTGACGATGACCTTTCCCGACTACCACGACTACGAGCTGACGGCCACCGTCCTCTTAGACACGCTGACCAGCAAGGCGCCAGCCCTGACCCGCGAGCAACAGGAGGAACTATATAATAAGGTGATGGAGGACTACGAGGACATTCCCCTGAAGGCCGACCGTCTGAAGAAGGTCAAGGAGGACAAATACTACAATGCCCTGCAGGTGAAGTTTGCCTACGCCGCCACCTGCCACAAGGCACAGGGCGGACAGTGGCAGCACGTCTATATAGACCAGGGCTACATGACCGACGACATGCTGACCACCGACTATATGCACTGGCTATACACCGCCATGACGCGTGCCACGGAGAAGCTTTACTTAGTGAACTGGCCCAAGACGCAGACAGCAGACAACGAAGAGACATGATATACCTGAACGACGACATAGCACATTTCAACTGGCAGGCGGCACTGCCGCTGTTGTCGGAGCAACGCAGACAACAGACGCTCAAGTTCAAGTACGAACAGGGACGGCAGACTTGTGCAGCGGCTTACCTGCTGCTGTGCGAAGGGCTGCGGAAGGAATATCACATCACGGAGCCTCCGACTTTCGAGTATAACGAGCACGGCAAGCCTGCGATTGTCGGTCATCCGGAGATTCATTTCAACATGAGCCACTGTCGCGAGGCAGCACTGTGTATGCTGAGCGACAAGCCCGTAGGCGTCGATGTGGAGAGCATTCGCAACTACAAGGAGTCGCTGGCACGCTACACGATGAACGACGAGGAGATGGCTATCATTCTGAAAGCCGAACGCCCCGAGGTGGCCTTCATCCGACTGTGGACGCAGAAGGAAGCGGTACTGAAGCTAAAGGGCACCGGCATCACGGATAACCTGAAGACCGTGCTCGACGGTTTACCCGTCGAGATTACCACCGTTGTCAACGAAGAGAAAGGATATATTTACTCAATAGCAACCTATTAAAAACAAAAGACTATGAATTTAGACGGAAGAAGAGAAAGCTCGAACGTGGAAGATCGCCGCGGCATGAGCAGTGGAAAGAAAGCCGGACTGGGCGCTGGCGTCATTGGTATCATCATCGCTATGGCCATGGCTTACTTCACTGGCGGCGACCCGCTGGCAGCAGGAGTACAGGCGTTTCAAGAGAACGGCGGACTGGGTTCGCTGACGGGTACGAACACAGAGGTCAGCGAGGAACAGCGCGAATTTACCGAGGAGGAACAGGAACTGGCACGCTTCTCGACACAGATTCTCGCCGGCACGGAGGACGTGTGGAAGGAAATCTTCGAGGAGAACGACATGCAGTACGAAGTACCTACCATGGTGCTCTATACCGACGGCACACAGACCGCCTGCGGACAGGGCTCGGCACAGATGGGACCGTTCTACTGCTCGGGCGACCAGAAGCTGTACATCGACCTGTCGTTCGTCATTGCCCATGAGGTAGGACACCATGTGGAATACCTGACGGGCATTCTGCAGGACGCTCATGAGCGCATGGCAAAGATGAACCAGACGGACGCCAACAAGATGTCGGTACGACTGGAACTGCTGGCTGACTTCTATGCCGGCGTGTGGGCACACCACGACAACAAGATGTTTGGCTCGCTGGAGGATGGCGACATTGAGGAAGCCATCAACTGTGCACAGGTCATTGGCGACGACTACCTGCAGAAGAAGGCTCGCGGCTATGCCGTTCCCGAGTCGTTCAACCACGGCACCTCCAAACAGCGCATGAAGTGGTTCAAGAAGGGTCTGGAGACCGGTGACGTGTCGCAGGGCAACACCTTCCAGTGCTCAGACGACGAGCTGTAAATTTAAAAAAGTATCAATAGTTTTGGAATTTTGCTCACTTATTCGTACCTTTGCAAAATCTAATACGATGTTTAACTTAACATTTATCTTACTATGGAAAATAATTTAGTGTATCTTATCTTTGGCTGGTTAGGTAGTATAGGTCTCATTCTGGGCTATCTGCCACAGGCTATTCAGACTATCCGTACGCGACAGACCGACGGCATCTCGCTGCCGGGATTCTGCATGATGGCACTGGGCAGCTTCTGCTTTATGTGCCAGGGTGCCATGCTGTGCATTGAACAAGGACTGCACACGGGCATCTTCTTCTTCATCACCAACTTCATCACTGCCACCTGTGCGGCGATTATCTTCGTCATCAAGATGCGCAACGACCACTTCAAGAAGTAAGCCATGGAGAACATAAAAGGACACATCGTTGATGTGGTGCGCCGCGAGATATTCGACGGCGAAGTGGTCATCAATGACGAGAAGATTGCTGAAGTCAGGCGCTGTACGCTACCCGAGCGTGAGAAGCCGTGGCCGTATATCCTGCCGGGATTCATCGATGCGCACGTCCATATCGAGAGCAGCATGATGGTGCCTCACAAGTTTGCGCGCATTGCCGTCAGCCACGGAACGATCGGTGTCATCGCCGACCCCCACGAGATTGGCAACGTGCTGGGCGTGGAGGGCATCAACTACATGATTCGCTCCGGTAGGGAGGCGCGCTTCAACTTCCTCTTCGGTGCTCCGAGTTGTGTACCGGCAGTGGGGGGCGACATTGAGACTTGCGGCAGAGAAATCGGTGTGAAGGAAACGCAGGAACTCATGGCGCGCGAGGACATCGGCTTCTTAGGAGAGATGATGAACTATGTCGGTGTGCTGAACAACGACGAGGAGGTGCTGGCGAAAATCAAGGCTGCGCAGGACAACGGCAAGCCCATCGACGGTCATGCCCCCGGACTGACGGGACAGCAGCGTTACCAGTATGGTGCGGCAGGCATCTCGACCGACCATGAGTGTTCAACATTGGAAGAAGGGCGCTCATGCATCAATGCAGGCATGAAGGTCATCATCCGCGAAGGCAGTGCCGCCAAGGACTACAAGATACTCCACCCGCTGATTTCGGAGAGTCCCAACATGGTGATGTTCTGTACCGACGACTGCCATCCCGACGACTTCGTGCGTGGACATATCAACACCATCGTCAAGCGAGCCCTGGCAGACGGCCATAGTATCTGGAACATCCTGCAGGCGGCATGTGTCAACGCACAGAAGCACTATAAGTGCAACTGGGGCTTGCTGCAAGTGGACGACCCTGCAACGTTTATCACCATCGACGCCCTCACGCCTCACTTCCGTGTGGAGAGCACATGGATTCGCGGCAAGGAGGTGTTCAACTACAATGCCAGCTTGCCCTCAGACAACACGAACCGAGAGGACATGATTCTGGGTGATAACTTCCCCAACAACTTTGTAGCATCACCGATTACGAAAGCAGACATCGACCTCAGCCTAAAGCCTGGCGACACGGTACACGTCATCCATGCCTCGGACGGCAGTCTGCTGACCGACCACGACGAGGTAGTGCTGACGGGTAACCCCCTGTTCGACTCGCACTACCCGTGGACGGAGGTACAGAAGATTGTGGTCTATAACCGCTATCTGCCCGGTGCCAAGCCCATCGTAGGACTGGTGCGCGGCTTCGGCATCAAGAAAGGTGCCATGGCTGGCTCGGTGGCTCACGACTGTCACAACATTGTGGCGATTGGTTCTGACGACGAATACATCGTTAAGGCCATCAACCGCATTGTGGAGATGCATGGTGGACAAGTGGTGGTGTCGCCCGAGGAGATGATGGACATTCCTTTGCCCATCGGTGGACTCATGGCCCCCATGGGTGGTCACGAGATAGCCTTCCGCACGCTGTGCATCCAGGAGAAGGTCAAGGAGATTGGCTGCACCATGAAGTCGCCGTTCATCACCATGGCCTTCATGTGCCTGCCAGTGATTCCAGACATCAAGATTACGGACCGTCACCTGATGGACACCAAGAACTTCAAGGTTATCTACTAAGAAAGCCCTGCTCCCCCTCCACAGAGGGAGAAAGGTTTAGAGGCTTAAGATCACCTTTTCTACCGCCAGCGGGAAATACTGCATTTCCAGCTGGTGTTCTTTTTCTGCGATGTCCTCGACGCTGTCGTCGGGCGACAAGGCACAACGGTACTGTGCAATAATCTCACCACCGTCACAAACGGGCGTCACGTAATGAACCGTCATGCCCGTCTCGCTCTCACCGGCGGCCTTGACAGCCTCATGCACATGGTGGCCCCACATGCCCTTGCCGCCAAACTTGGGCAGCAGCGCCGGGTGCAGATTGACAATACGGCGCGGGAAGGCAGCGATGAGGTAATCGGGAATCAGGGGCAGGAAACCTGCTAAGACGATGAAGTCGATGGCATACTGGCGCAGCAGCGACAGCGTATGTTGCTCGTCGTGCAGTTCTGTCTTGTTCACCACGGCGGTAGGAACGCCCAGTCGCTCGGCACGCACCAGTGCGTAGGCGTCAGACTTGTTACTCACAACCAGGGCGCAGCACACCTCGCTGCTACCGCTGAAATGCTTGATGAGGTTCTCACAGTTGGTGCCGCTACCGGACACGAAAATGGCAATGTTGGTCATGTTTATTTACAATTTGACAGTTTAAAGTTTAAAGTTTAGAGTTTAGAGTTGAGAGTCAGTTTAAGAGTTTAGAGTTTAAGGAGTTTACTGTTTACTGTTTAAAGGTAATCATAATTTCTAATTCCTAATTTCTAATTCCTAATTTCTCATTTTCTCATTCTCTCATTTTCTCATTCTCTCATTCTCTCATTTTCTCATTCTCAAATAGTTTCTCAATGAGTCGGGGAACGGCGTAGTTGTCCAGCTCCTCCACCTTCACCCAGAAGTAGTCGTCGGGCAAGGTAGGGCGCTCGCTCAACTCCCACAGCCAGAAGTCGGCATAGAGTATGCGGTGCGTCAGGACGTGCTTGACGTGCTGGCGCAGCAATACCGCGCCACTCGGAACCTCGTCCGTGAGCCATGGTTCGTAGAGTCCCTGCCAGATGTCGCCGGCAGGACGGCGATGCAGGGCGGTATAGCCGTTCACCCTTATATATATATAAATAAGGTGGCGCTCCTTCACCTGAAGCTTCTTCTCCTTGACGGGCAACTGCTGCACCCTACCCTCGCGGAATGCCACACAGGTCTCTTGCAGCGGACATTGCAGGCATTGCGGCGACTGTGGCGTGCAAAGCGTGGCACCGAAGTCCATCATGCCCTGGTTGTAGAGACCCACCCCGGCCCTCCCTGTGAGGGAGGAGAGGAGACCTACCCCGGCCCTCCCTGTGAGGGAGGGAGGTAGTAATTCTTGTGCCAGAAGAGCGAACTCCTTCTTGCCCTCGGTGGTGTTGATGGGAGTAGCGATGCCGAAGTGGCGACTCAGCACACGATAGACATTACCATCCACCACGGCGGCAGGCAGTCCGAAGGCAAAGCTGCCGATGGCTGCAGCGGTATAGTCGCCGACGCCCTTGAGCGCACGGAGACCTTCTATTGTCGTGGGGAAGCCACCCATCGCCACCACCTGCTTGGCGGCGGCATGCAAGTTGCGGGCACGACTGTAGTATCCCAAGCCTTGCCACTCGCGCAGCACCTCATCCTCAGAGGCGGCGGCCAGGTCGTTCACCGTCGGCCAGCGACGCATAAAGCGCTCCCAGTAGGGACGTCCCTGTTCGATGCGCGTCTGCTGCAGGATAATCTCCGATAGCCAGATGGCATAAGGGTCGCAGGTGTCGCGCCACGGCAGGTCTCTGCCATGCTCCCTAAACCATTGTATGATTGTCGTTGCAAATGACATCTTCTAACTCCTTATCTTCTTAACTTCTTTCTTTAACTTCTTTAACTTCTTAACTTCTTAACTTCTTTCTTTAACTTCTTTAACTTCTTAACTTCTTAACTTCTTAACTTCTCATTCACTCACACAGTACCTTACACACCCGGTCTTGGAAGTTCTTGCCGTCGCTATTGTGGAGCACACCTTGATTGATGATGCAGAATGCCACGGGCCGTCCGTCGGCAGTCGTACAGTAGCCCGCAAGCGAGGAGATGCCCGTCAGGGTTCCCGTCTTGGCACGCACATTGTCTTCTGCTGCCGTGCCACGCATACGCTTCTCCAACGTGCCGTCAACTCCGGCGATGGGCAACGAGGGGTAGAGATGATTGTAGATGCGCGGATTCCTCCAGGCATAGCGCAGGAACCTCGTTTCCAGCTCTGCGCTGACATAGTTGTAGAGCGACAGCCCGGAACCATCGGCAATGCGGTAGTCCTTGTCGTTGAGTCCTAACTTGCGGATCAGGTGGCGGATGGCGGTACGTGCATCAGCAGCCTTGGCGGTGCGGCGGTCGGCAACAGCCTTCGCCAGTTGATAGAACAGCGCCTCAGCATAGAAGTTGTCGCTCTTCTTCATCATGCGCAGCAGCAGCTGGTCGATGCTATGCTGACACACTGCCAACTGCATGGCCCCGTCGGGACAGCGCCCTTCGCCCGTCTCAACATCAGAGACGTCGATACCCTCGCGCTGCATCTCGTCGATGAGCCGTTCGGCAAAGACATCCTTGCGACCAACCGACAGGGCGGTAAGCTTCGGGTTATCGTCATCCCAGCACCACCCCTCGCCATAGTCCAGCGGCTCCTTCATGGAACGGTCGGTAAGCACGCTGCCCTTCAGCACAAGGATGCCCGACTCATGCAGCGTCTGGGCAAAGGCATACACATCGTCGTCAGTCAGCATAGGGTCGAAGCCGCCGACGCAATAGAGGTCTTCCTGCAGCTGTCCTTCCTCGATGGTACCCATGGTATAAAGGCGGGTACTCAGCTGGTAGTCGCCACCTAAGTGGTCGAGGGCCGTAATGGCGGTGATGAGCTTCATCGTCGAGGCGGGGCGCATCAGCTGACGGGCGTTATACTGGTAGATGGCAGTGTCGGCGCGGAGGTCATAAACCATCAGTGCCACCTGCGAAGTCTGGAACATCGGGTGCTGCAGCAGCGAGTCGAGTTTGACGTGCAGCGAATCCTGCGCTTTGACGACACTTGCCGCTAAAAATAGAACGAGTAAAAACAGATATTTCTTCATTTCGATTGCAAAATTACAAAAAAAATAAAGAACAGCGCATGAAGTATAAAGAATTATTTGTACCTTTGCAACATCATTATACTACAAAACCATGGTTTATAAATACGATTTCCTCATTATCGGCGCTGGTGTTGCAGGCATGAGCTATGCCTTGAAAGTAGCCCGTGGACTCAGAGAAAAAGGAGTGGCCGCAAATGGCCAACCGAGAATCTGCATGATTTGCAAGTCATCACTCGACGAGGCGAACACCTCTTTCGCACAAGGCGGTGTGGCATCAGTGACCAATCTGAAACTTGACAATTTCGACAAGCATATCGCCGACACGCTCATTGCCGGCGACTACATCAGCGACCGCCAAGCCGTAGAGCAGGTGGTGCGCATGGCTCCCGAACAGATACAGGAGCTGGTGCAGTGGGGCGTCAACTTCGACCGCAAGGACGATGGTACCTTCGACCTGCACCGTGAGGGCGGACACTCCGAGTTCCGCATCCTGCACCATGCCGACGACACCGGAGCAGAGATACAGCGCGGACTGATGGAGGCCGTCAGGGCGTGCCCCTACATCGAGGTCAAGGAGCACCACTTCGCCGTGGAAATCATCACCCAGCACCACCTGGGCGTTCGTGTCACCCGCCGCTCGCCCAACATCCAGTGCTATGGAGCCTATGTGCTGAATCCTCAAGAAAAAGTTGACACCTATCTCGCCAAATGCACCGTGATGTGTACCGGCGGCTGCGGAGCAGTATATATGACCACCTCCAACCCCGTCATTGCCACAGGCGACGGCATCGCCATGGTTTATCGTGCTAAGGGTACCGTGGCAGACATGGAGTTCGTACAGTTCCACCCCACCGTGCTGCACAATCCCAACGAGACACACCCCGCCTACCTCATCACCGAGGCCATGCGCGGCTACGGTGGCATCCTGAAGCTGCCCAACGGCGAGACGTTCATGGAGAAGTACGACGAGCGCCTGTCGCTGGCTCCCCGTGACATTGTGGCTCGTGCCATCGACAAGGAGATGAAGATTCACGGTCTGGACCACGTCTGTCTGGACGTCACCCATAAGGATGCCGACGAGACGCGCCACCACTTCCCCAACATCTACCAGAAGTGCCGTTCCATAGGCATCGACATCACCACCGACTACATCCCCGTGCGTCCTGCAGCCCACTATATGTGCGGCGGCATCAAGGTCGATCTGAACGGACAGTCCAGCATCAAGCGCCTCTATGCCCTTGGCGAGTGCTCCTGCACAGGACTGCACGGCGGCAACCGACTGGCGTCGAACTCACTCATCGAAGCCGTAGTCTATGCCGAGACGGCAGCACGCCACTCGCTGGACCATGCCGACCTGTACGACTGGAACGAGCAAGTGCCGGAGTGGAACGACGAAGGCACGATGACCAACGAGGAGAAGGTGCTCATCACCCAGTCCGTCAGAGAAGTCAACCAGATCATGTCCAACTACGTTGGCATCGTGCGCAGCGACCTGCGTCTGCACCGTGCCTGGGACCGTCTTGACATGCTTTACGAAGAGACCGAGCGCCTCTTCAAGCGCGTCAAGGCCAGCCGCGACATCTGCGAGTTGCGCAACATGATTAACGTCGGCTACCTCATCACCCGCTGGGCGCTGGAGCGCAAGGAGTGCCGAGGGCTTCACTACACCACCGACTATCCACAGCATGCGTACGACAAAAAGTGAAAGCACAGATTAAGCGAGAGAAATCATGAAGGAAGGTCAAATTTGACCTTCCTTATTCATCATCGGTCTATATACATTATAAACTTTCAGAAGATATTTTTGTATTTTACATACATTATTTGTGTAAACTGTTGTTTATGAGTAAGATAATTAAATCTTAATATACATATTACATACATTTAACCTACATATTTCCTACATTCTGCAATAGGTATTTTGCAACTATTGCTTAAAGTCGGCTTGCGTGGAACAAACCCTTCCCGCCTTTAGTGCGGACTATGCGCAAGCTTGGTGTGTATAGTCCCCACCATGAGTGCGGACTATCCGCACTCCTAACGAGAGCGGTCTTTGCAACCAACAAGAATAGGCTTTGCAATCAACGAGGATAGGCTTTGTCGATCAATTCTCTAGAGAATTTCTTGGTTAACCTAGGGCTGATCAGTTGGAAAGAGGGTTCTGAAGGCCATCAAGCATAGTCCTCGCACCCTGTTTTGATACTTTATGCTGTTGAATAGTGTAGGAAGTTTGTATGTAATATGTAGGAAATATGTAGGTAACTGATGATTAAACTAACTTGTACAACACTAATTATTAGCTATTTAGGAGCTGCGTATGTATGAATGTAGGTAAATTGTATAAAAATGGAATTGCAATTTTTAGAGCGATTATGAATAAGTGTAACATGAACAAACAAATATGACAGGTACCAGTCCCCTGTCACATGAGATGAACAAATCAGGTCAACCGTATTAAAAAAGCTAAAACAGGAATAAAAAAACAAGGAATAATTAGTTTGTTATTCTAAAAATAGCTATCTTTGCATCATGATTACGGATTTAGAACATATTGGTAATATTCCTGTCAGCACATCGGCTGTAGCATCCTTGTTTCCTGAAATGAAAGCTGGAAATCAGAAGGTGCGTAATCTTGAAGCGGCTGGTCAAATCATCCGTCTTAAAAAAGGGCTTTATGTAGTCAGCCCGAAGGTGTCGCGAGTGGCTCTGTCAACCGAGTTGATAGCGAACCATCTCTATGCCCCCTCGTATGTATCTAAGCAGACGGCCCTGCGTTATTACGGACTAATTCCCGAAGCTGTATTTACTACACAGTCAATGACCGTAAAGCATTCCCGCAACTTCGAAACACCCGTCGGACGCTTCGAATATCAGAGCATAGCACGTGAGGCTTTCTCTATTGGCATCACATACATCAACAAACAAAGCTATTCTTTTCTGATTGCAACACCTGAGAAGGCTCTTTGCGACATGATAGCCAACTCGCCCAAGGTGAATCTTCGTTATCTGAAGGATGTAGAGATCTATCTCGAAGAGGACATCCGCATGGATATTGAAGACTTCAGAAACATGGATGTTACAATCTTCGAGCACTACGCTCAGGCTGGCAAAAAGGCCAAGTCGGTTACTACCCTTATAAAATATCTTAGGAAATGAGTACAAACGAAATATTCAACCAGATGCTGTCTGCCTATGATTTGACGACAGAACAGAAGAAACGCAATGCCACGTCTTGCCACAGCAGATATCAATCAGGTAAAGGCAGACGTCCTGCCATTTATCCGCAATCCCAAGGAAATGGGCATCTGGTCAAATGACTATTTCCTGCAACTCGCTCAAATGATCAGATTTGAATGAAAAGTAAAATGACATTGGATAATAATTGCCGTCAAAGGTAGCCGCGGAGACAGTATCTGTCCCACGTCACAACTGGAACGTTTTCGTTAAGCCAAATGACCAAAGCCAAACTTGTTTAAGCTTTGGCATGGCGAGAAGACGAAGGTGAGCACCATTTGTCCGAAGGATGAAATCCAATTCCTGGCAGAACGTATATACTTGAAAAAAGACATGCTCACATTATAAGCAATTTGTCAAACAGCGCAAATTAATAGTAAAATAGTTATTTTTTTATAAATTATTTGGCAATTCATAGTAATTTTACTACCTTTGCAGAAGAATAATAAATAATATTTTAATTATGAAAGTAATTAAGGCAAGAAAGATTCTGAAGGCATTGAAAGATGACGGATGGAAACTCAAGCATCAGGTCGGAAGCCACGCCCAGTTTGTTCACCCCACTAAACCTGGAAAAGTGACAGTCAATGGCACAGGGAATGACGACGTATATGGTGATCTTCTGAAAAGCATTGAGGAGCAATCGGGGCTCGAGTTTTAACGAACTCCTTTGCCACTACAAAAAGAAAAAAGCTACACACAATATTACATTTATGGAAACTGTAATTATGAACACCGCACGTACCGAAAACGGGTATAGTTGCGCTTGCGATCTTCTTCCTGGGTGGGTAGTCGCATGCTCAGGCGACTTTGAGCAGTTCAAAAAAGAAGTCGAAGATAGTATTAAATTTTATGTAGACTGCGCCAAAGAAGACGGGGACGAGTATCCAGCAGTCTTTGACGGTGAATATGAAATCGTCTACAAGTTTAACGTTCAATCACTTCTCGAATTCTACAGGGGCATTTTTTCCTTCTCGTCCTTGGAGACCATTACCGGCATCAACCAAAAGCAGCTTGCTCACTACGCATCAGGTATCAGTAAACCACGACCAAAGCAAGCCCAAAAGATTGCACTAGGTCTCCATCGACTGGCACGCGAAATGATGGTAGTAACTGTATAGACACTATTAATCCCGAAACCTCAAATGATTTCGGGATTTTTCATGCATATGGCATTTTTGAGATAGTGGGTAACTCCAAATGAGTTAGTTTTTAAGTCCTATATACTCATTATTCCAAGTCTCTCCATTCTTCCATTGATGATTCTGAGAGCAAATATAGCAAATAATCTTGAAACGATGTATAAGTACTTACACATTTTCATTAAATTGCCCTAAAAATTAGCATTTTTTGTACGTTACAGGCCGAATACTCAATAAAATTGAGTAACTTTGCATCCAATAATTAGAAACCCAAGGCAAGCAATATGAAGACAGAGAAACAAATGGCTATGGCGGCTGCTGAATTTGCAGAGCGGTGGAAAGGCAGAGGATATGAAAGGGGCGAGTCACAACCCTTTTGGATTGACCTGCTTTCAAATGTGTTTGGCATTGAGACACCATCCAATGGCTTTATCCGTTTTGAAGACCATCGAATGGTCGATGCTTCTAACTTCATAGACGGTCGCATACCATCCACCCGTGTGCTGATAGAGCAGAAATCTTTGGGTAAAGACTTGCGAAAAGGCATCCTTCAAAGTGATGGCTCCATGCTCAATCCATTCCAGCAAGCACGTCGTTACGTTGTCAGTCTGCCCGTTTCAGAACATCCGCGTTGGATAGTGACCTGTAATTTCTCAGAGTTCCTTGTCTATGATATGGAGCAGCCCAATGGTGAGCCAGAACAAATATTGCTTGAGAACTTAGGAAAAGAGTATTACCGCCTGCTGTTCCTTGTAGATGCGAAGAACGAGCACGTATCTAAAGAAGAACAAGTTTCTAAGGATGCAGGTATTATCGTCGGCAAGATTTACGAGGCTTTGCAGAAACAATATGATGACAACTCGCCAGAAGCCTTGCGCTGGCTGAATATCCTTTGTGTCCGTATCGTGTTCTGCCTGTATGCCGAGGATGCAGAGATTTTCACGCACGACCAGTTCCACGACTACCTTGTACGCTATGATGCAGAGGATTTGCGTAATGCGCTGATTCGTCTGTTTGAAGTGCTAAATACACCACCAGAGAAGCGCAGTAAGTATTTAAAAGACGACTTGAAAGCCTTTCCATATACCAACGGAGGATTGTTTGAAGAACAGATAGAGATTCCACAATTCACAGAGGAACTGAAACAGACCTTGCTACAGAATGCAAGTCTTGATTTTGACTGGAGCGAGATTTCACCTACTATCTTTGGCGCTGTCTTTGAGAGTACGCTGAATCCTGAGACCCGTCGCAGCGGTGGTATGCACTATACCAGTATTGCCAACATCCATAAAGTCATTGATCCGCTTTTCTTGAATGGTCTGCGCCGTGAACTTGACGAGATTCTGGAAGAAAAGGTTGAACGGCAACGGCAGAAGAAACTCGATGCCTATCAAGACCGCCTGGCTTCTCTTACTTTCCTTGACCCTGCTTGTGGCTCTGGCAATTTCCTCACTGAGACTTATCTTTCGCTCCGTCGTTTGGAGAACGAGGTTATTCGTGAACGCTATCACGGCCAGTCATTCCTCGGTTTTGAAGAAGTGAATCCTGTAAAGGTCGGCATTCATCAGTTCTACGGCATAGAGATTAACGACTTTGCCGTTACCGTCGCCACGACAGCCCTTTGGATTTCAGAGGCACAGATGCTCCGTGAGACAGAGAAGATTATCCGTCGTGATATTGACTTTTTGCCGTTAAAGAGTTACCATAATATTCGTGAAGGAAATGCTCTTCGGATGGATTGGGAAAGTGTAGTACCAAAGGAAAAGTTGGATTTTATTATTGGCAATCCGCCGTTTGTCGGATTGGCTTTACGAAATGAAAGCCAGCAAGAGGATATGGCCACAGTATTCAATGACAATAGCCGTGCAGGTCGTTTAGACTATGTTGCTGCTTGGTACAAGCTGGCGGCAAAGATTATCCAAGACTCTAAAGCAGAGGTCGCATTTGTATCTACAAATTCCATCACACAAGGCGAACAAGCCCCCATCCTATGGGAAGATTTGTTAGGAATGGACATTACCATTAACTTTGCTCACCGTTCTTTTGTATGGAGTAGTGAATCTTCCCAAAAAGCCCAAGTGCATTGTGTAATAATTGGCTTTGCAAACTTTTCTCGTACAGAAAAATGTTTGTATGAAAGTGGAAAAATGCGCGTAGTAAACAATATCAACGGCTATCTTTTAGATGCACCTAATGTATTTATTCAACTGCGCGGGAAACCACAATCGGGCATTCCAAAACTTATTCAAGGTAATAAACCTTGGGATGGTGGTTTCCTAATTCTGAGTAAAGAAGAAAAGGATGTCTTGGAAAACAAATATCCATCATCGTCAGCCTTTATCCATCCTTTTATCGGCTCCAATGAGTTCATTAACGGAAAAGAGCGTTATTGCCTTTGGCTTAAAGGTGTTGCACCTAACGAATACAGAAACATTCCAGAAATAATGGAGAGACTTGCAGGCGTGGCAGATGTCCGACGTAAAACAAAGACAGTTGCGGTACAAGCTCAAGCGGAAACGCCAATGCTATTCTCTCAAATTAGGCAGCCTGATAGTGACTACCTTGCCATTCCAGAAGTCTCATCCGAACGTCGCCGCTACATACCTATTGGGTATATGAGTCGTGATGTAATAGCCAGCAATAAACTTTACGTAGTGCCTGATGCATCGCTCTATTCGTTTGGTGTTCTTATCTCTAACGTGCATATGGCATGGATGCGTGTCGTGTCTGGAAGGATGAAAAGCGATTATAGTTATTCTCCTTCCGTTTATAATAATTTCCCATGGCCGACTCCAACAGAAGAACAGAAAGCGAGAATAGAACAAACTGCACAAGGAATATTGGATGCACGGGCTTTATACCCTAATTCGAGTCTCGCCGATTTATACGATGAATTGACTATGCCAGTTGAACTACGCAAAGCCCATCAAGACAACGACCGTGCCGTCATGCAAGCCTACGGTTTCCCTGTGAAGTCCACCTTCACAGAAAGTCAGTGTGTGGCAGAGTTGTTTAAGTTGTATAAGGAAAAGACAAAGTAATGAAATAATGGAATATAAAGGATATTGGTTTTTGCCGTCGAATCCCCAAAAGAAGGTTGCAGGGATACTTACTTATATTAAAGGCCGTGATGCTTTTTTGGAGCTAATAGGATGTTTTGAAGAATCATCAGATGAGACTTTAGAGAAATGCGGTAAAATATATGAAATAATATATGGAATAACTTCGGATGCAAAAGAAATAACTTTATTTCAGTCAATGCAGACAAATTATGAGAATGCATCAAATTCGGCATTCCCAATAATTCGATATGATACGCGATTGTTTATCATCGGCAAACATTGCTCTGGGTTAGAAGAGAAGTGTCAGTATAGAGCAACTATACTAATTCCTGCATTGTCAAATTGGTGCTATCCTAATGCAATTGAAGAACATAATGATGTTTTAAATGGTATTCCAATACGAAAAAGCATTTCCTATCATGTTCAGTTAAATGACGAATTCAATACAATTGCTAAAGTATCAATCAATCCTCATACTTCTATTATTTTAAAAAGGAATGTTATTTATGAATCAGATATTCAACCAACACTGGCATTAAGGCAATATACATATCTTGAAATAGAAAAGACAGAAGCATCATCAATTGAAGAATTATTATCTGACATCATACTATTTGAGCAGTTCTTGTCTTTATCAACTCTAGGAGTCGTTTATAATTCGGAGATAACGCTGTACGACAATAAAGTTTATGAGCAACTATTTGGCCACACTATTTATTCGCCTATTGAATTAATTTTTTTGACGGCAGACAGGAAGAGTCATGCTCTTATGGATATTCAGTCATATGATTTCCTTTTCACATACCAAACAGTTAAAGAACAATATTCAGAGATAATTAAAAAATGGTATAATGAGAACAAAGATATAGAACAGCTTAGGTTACATCTGATAAAGAGTCTAGAAAGACAAGATACATATAGTAGTGTGGATTTTCTAATTGTGATCCAAGCCGTTGAAGGATTTTATAGAAGATTTAGAAATAATAAATGGAGAAAGGAGCATAATCTACCAGGTAAGTCGAGTTCTGATTTGTATCCCATTCTTCATGAATTAATAACGGAGTTCTCGGATATTGTTTTATTGTCAAAGATTAAGTTTGATATAGACATTATTGTTGATACACGAATATATTACTCACATCTTATGCCTAAAACAAGTAAGCCAAAAGCAGTTGATGGAGTAGAACTATATAAAATAACATGCAAATTAAGAGTTCTTCTTATTTGTTGTATATTGTCCCTTTCTGGTTTCGAGCATTCTCAAATTAATGATATACTCAATAATAGCAATTCTGAAACTATAAAGAATAGCATTCTATTTGAAACTGAAAAAGAATAATTATGGAATACGGAATAGTTTATCTTTTAACCAATCCTGTAATGCCTGGTCTTGTAAAGATCGGCATGACGACGCAGGAAGATATAGACAAGAGAATGAAGGAACTCTATACAACGGGCGTTCCTGTTCCCTTTGAGTGCCAGTTTGCTTGCAAGGTGAAGAAAGGTGACTGCGCCAAGATTGAGAAAGCCCTGCACACGGCATTTGCTCCACAGCGCATCAATGCTAACCGTGAGTTCTTCCGCATACAGGTAGAACAGGCCAAAGCCATTCTTGAACTATTCCACCATACCGACGTAACGGAAGAAGTGAGCGACGAAATAGAAAGTGACTTGACTGATGACGATAAGGCTGCATCGGCAAAGGCACAGATTCACCGTCCACCGCTTAACTTCTACGAAATGGGAATGCAAAAGGGTGATGTACTGCAATGGAAAGACGACCCAACGATAACCGTTACGATTGTATCGGAACGGAGAATCAGCTACGAGGGCGAGGAAACTTCTATCAGTTCTCTCTCTGCCAAGTTGAAAGGCTACAAGGTCAAGCACATTGCCCCTGGTGCTCATTGGCTCTATAAGGAAAAACTTCTCAGCGACATTTACGACGAAACTTATCCGTTTGAAGAATAAAGTTAGCATTTATGGAAAGATATGCCAAGAGATATATAAACATGAAGGCTTCCCATCCAGAAATTGCAAAGAGAATGCCTCATGAAGCATTGAATGTCATATTGAACACTTTAGATGCATACATAGCAAATCACAAAGATGTGTTTGATGTTTTAGATAAAGCGGCATACACAGATTTGTTTCATGGAAGACTAAGTGAATACGAACACATGAAACCCCAGTGCGGTTACTACTGTCTCGAAGAGATAGAAGACTGTATCGGAAATTGTATTCGACAATTTGCAATTATCGATTTCCTTCTACAAGAAATCGCCAATCTTAATGAAACAGGAGAAAGAGAAATACCGTATTTTTCCAATGAGTTAAACAAGGGATTTGAAAAAGTTAATTTTGGCTTTAGAATTATAAACAATCACATAGCTCCTATTATAGACCAAAAAGAGGTACAAGAATTTGACGCGGCTGTAAACCAAGTGCCAGATAATGTAAAGCAACATTTGGATAAGGCAATGCTATATCTCTCTACTAACCTTGATTATGAGAATTCTATAAAGGAATCTATTTCTGCTGTCGAGGCTTTTTGTTATAAATATACGCAAGAGAGTGTATTATCAGACGCATTAAAAGTTTTGTTGAAAAGAAACATTCTGCATCCTCGTTTAAAAGCAGCCTTTGAAAGGCTGTATAGTTATTCCAGTGAAAAGGACACAGGTATTAGACATGGGAAAGGGGTGGAACACGAAACTTTCGTGCCTACATACTACGAAGCAAAATTTATGCTGGTGTCCTGCTCTGCATTTATCAATTATATAAAAGGAAAGTTCTCAGAAGATTTGAATCATGGGGACAGTACTTGATTCATAAATATGAGGTGTAAAATCCCCCAAAATTGATTAACTTTGCAAGCGAAATATGAATATGGACGAGAAAACAATAAAAGAAGCATTGCTCAAAGGTGAACGAGTAACGCTGGAGTGCAAGAAAGCGAAGGCTGAGGTGCCGAAGTCAATTTGGCAGACGTATTCGGCTTTTGCCAATACCATAGGCGGACTGATTCTG
>CACYOC010000008.1 GCA_902775975.1 uncultured Bacteroidales bacterium
CGACCTGACGGCGAAGGCCTTCGGCAAGAAGGTATCCTTCGGCAACGGCTACTACCAGACCGAGAGCGGCAAGAAGGCTCCTAAGATTCCTCTCGCCGCCGCAGAGAATCCACAGCCGTAAACATTATTATTAAACACAGAGATACAGAGACACAGAGATTAAATTAGGAATTAATTAAAACACAAAGACACAAAGACACAAAGTTTTTATTTTAAAGGTAATCATAATTTTTCATTTCTCATTTGAATTTCTCATTCCTCATTCCTCATTTCTCATTTAATCTTTGTGTCTTTGTGTCTTTGTGTTCAAAATTAAAAACATCACAACCATGAAAAAAGAAACCTGGAAAACCATCATTCAGATCCTCGGCACATCAGCCATCCAGAGCTGCATGTAGCATTTATTAATTCAAACACAAAGACACAAAGACACAAAGTTTTTTAGACGGAGAGATGGAGAAATCATAATTTCTAATTCCTAATTCCTAATTCCTAATTTCTAATTCCTAATTTAATCTCTGTCTTTGTGTTCAAAATTTAAAAACTATGCGCAAAATAGACTTAATCGTTATTCACTGCTCGGCGACCCGCGAGAACCGGCCGTTCCCCGTGACCTCGCTCATCGCCTGCCACAACAGCCGCTTCGGCTTCACCGGCTACCACTACTACATAGAGCGCGACGGCCAAGTATATCAGACCCGCCACGAGAACCTCCCCGGCGTCCACAAGGACTGCCCCTGCTTCGATGCCCAGGAGTACAAGGATCTCTAAAGGAAAAAATCCCCGAATCGCTTGCACGGTTCGGGGATTTTTGTACTTTCCCATGTCGGAGTGGGGGTGGCTCTCTTTTACTATAAATATCAGTTTTTTGCTCTAAATCTTGCCGGTATCGGCAAAAAGTACTACCTTTGTAGGCGAAATCGGTGTAAAAGCTTGCCGATAGTCATGAGTATGGAGTATATATCAGTCAGTCTGTTTGCAGAGAAGTATGGCATTTCAGAGCGTACGGTACGCAACTATTGTGCCAATGGAAAGATAGCCGCGGCTTTCCTGACCGGAAAGACATGGAGCATTCCTGCTGATGCCGTCCTGCCCGGTCGTAAGTCGGCACACGGAAAGGCATCGCCGCTTCTGACAGCATTAAGAGACCAGAAAGGCTCACAGCTGAGGGGTGGCATCTATCACCGCACACAGATAGACCTGACCTATAACTCGAACCACATCGAGGGAAGCCGTCTGACTCACGACCAGACACGCTATATCTTTGAGACCAATACTATAGGCATTACCGATGCTGTCAATGTGGATGATATAGTGGAAACGGTCAATCATTTCCGCTGTATAGACTATATCATTGACCATGCCGAAGAACAACTGACGGAGGACTTCATCAAGCAATTACATCTGCAACTGAAGTCTGGTACGTCGGATAGCCGAAAAGACTGGTTCGTAGTGGGTGATTACAAGCGTCTGCCCAACGAGGTTGGAGGTTTGGAGACCTGCCAGCCGGAGCAAGTACATCGGGAGATGAAAGATCTCCTGAAAGACTATCGCACCGGCAAGCACCATTTTTTCGAGGATATTCTCGACTTTCATGTTCGCTTTGAGCAAATCCATCCTTTCCAAGACGGTAATGGCCGTGTGGGAAGACTGTTGATGTTCAAGGAGTGCCTTGCCAATGGTCATGTGCCGTTTATCATTACTGACGAGTTGAAGATGTTCTATTATCGTGGGCTTCGCGAGTGGGGACACGTCAATGGATATCTTTTAGACACCTGTCTCTCTGCTCAGGACAACTATAAAGCGCTGCTTGATTACTTCAGAATCAAGTATTAGACTGATTACACACAATTATCAAACTTTTGATTATCAAACTTTTGATAATTACGAAAAATGCCTAACTTTGTAGCCGTGATACATCTTTTGACTACTCATCTTCGTACTCCGTAGGGTCGTCGATGCCGGCGGCGGCGAAGGCTTCGCGACGCTCCACACACGTGCCGCAGCGGCCACAGTGCTTGTCGCCACCGACATAGCACGACCACGTCTCGCCATAGTCGATGCCTAACGCCTTGCCACGACGGGCAATGTCGGCCTTGGTAATATTGGTATAAGGTGAGCGCAGGTGTACGCGCACGAAGGTGCCGGCGGAGGCTGCCTGGTCGAAGGCCTCGACAAACTGCGGGGTGCAGTCGGGGTAGATGGTGTGGTCGCCACCGTGGTTGGCCATCATGACGTACTGCAGACCGTTCGACTCGGCAATGCCCACGGCGATAGAGAGCATGATGCCGTTGCGGAAGGGAACGACCGTTGACCGCATGTTGTCATCGGCATAGTGACCCTCGGGAATATCCTCGCCACCCTCCAGCAGCGAACTCTTGAAGTACTTCGTCATGAAGTCCAGGGGAATGACGATGTGGCGGATGCCCAGTCGCTCGCAATGCTTCTTGGCAAAGGGAATCTCACGGGCGTTGTGCTTCGAACCGTAGTCGAACGAGACGGCCAGGGCGATGCGCTCCTGCTCGTCGTACAGCAGGGTGGTGGAATCGACACCACCGCTTAATATCAGTATGGAATCTTTCTTCATGGCTGCAAAATTACAAAATCTTTTTCACTTTTCACTTCTCACTTTTCACTTTTTTTTGTACCTTTGCAGCGTTTTTTAATACAAGCACAATGTATAAACCACTTTTCAATCAGCGCAAGGCACTCCGCTTCCGCCAGTTTTCGCGGAAGGGCTATGCCCTCTTTGCCTGCTTGGGACGCGTCGTCACCATTGGTGTGCTGAGTGTTGCCACCCAGCAGACGGCCATTGCCGCCAGTGACGACAACCGTGTGGCTGACGGTTCTGCCGTCAGCACCTCTGCGGACACCCAAAGCACCGACAAGGAGGTGACGCTCGACGACCTCGAGGTCACGGGGTCACGCGCACCGCTTGCCCTTGGACAAGCAGCGAGAATGGTCACTGTACTGAGTCGCGAGGACATTCAGGCGGCGCCAGTACAAAGTATTAACGACTTATTAAAGTATGCCGTAGGCGTTGACGTCCGTCAGCGCGGAGCCCTCGGTGCCCAGACGGACATCGGCATCCGGGGCAGCAGCAGTGAGCAGATAGCCATCCTGCTGAACGGCATCAACATCTGCGACCCCCAGACGGGCCATAATTCCTTCGACCTGCCGTGCGACCTGAGCGACATCGTCCGCATCGAGGTGCTCGAGGGGCCTGCCGGACGTGTCTATGGCACGTCGTCGCTGGTGGGAGCAGTGAATATTGTGACGAAGAGCCAACCCCTGACCCCTCCCCAAGGGAGGGAAAGTAATGTGCTGGCACGCTTGGAAGGCGGATCCTTCGGCTATCTCTCCGCTGCAGGACGTGTCAGCCTCCCCTCCCTTTGGGAGGGGTCTGGGGTGGGCACCTCTCTCAGTGCCAGCTACACCCGCTCCGACGGTTACCAGCGTGCGAAGTCTGGTGCCCTGAACAGCGACTACCGTGGCGGCAAGGCGTTCTGGCAAGGAGCGTACGATGCTGCCGACTTCCGTGTAAACGGATATGCAGGACTGTCCGTCAAGGGCTTTGGCTCGAACACGTTCTATAGTGCGAAGTACGACGAGCAGTACGAACGTACCCTGAAGTGGTACACCGCCTTGCAGGGCGAGACGAAGGGGCGCCTGCACTTCCAGCCTTCCGTCTATTGGAACCGCTCGTACGACCGTTTCGAACTGATACGCGGCATGGCGGACAAGGTACCCTTCAACCATCACCGCACCGATGTCTTCGGCATCAATCTGAACAGCTACTTCGACTGGCTGTTAGGGCGTACCGCCTTCGGTGCCGAGTTCCGCAACGAGGACATCGTCAGCACCAACCTCGGTGAACCGCTGCACCGTCCGCACGACCACTACCGGGTGGGACTGAACCGCTCGAACCTCTCGTTCCACTTGGAGCATAATGTGCTGCTGCGACGCTTCACACTGTCGGCAGGTCTCGTGGCGGTGAAGAACACGTGGAACGAGATGCCTTTTACGGTCTATCCTGGCGTCGATGCCAGCTACCGCATCGGCAACGACTGGAAGGTGTATGCCTCCTATAACACGTCGCTGCGCATGCCGTCGTTTACGGAGCTGTACTATAGCGTCGGCGGACATAAGGCCGACAAGCATCTGAAACCCGAGGAGCTGCATGCCGTGGAAGGCGGTGTGAAGTGGATGACACCTGTTGTTACGGCACAGGCTGCCGTGTATTACCACCATCTGCGCAACATGATTGACTGGGTGCTGGACCCCACGGCAGCTAATCCCGTCTGGGAGAGTGTGAACCATACCAAGGTAAACGGCGTGGGCGTGGAGACCTCCGTGCGCCTGAACCTGGAGCAGCTGATGGGCTGGCGGCAGTCGTCGTTCAGCGTCGCCTACAACTACATCGACCAGAGCAAGCGTGAGACACCGCTGCTGACGCAGTCGAAGCTGGAGTACCTGCGCCATAAGTTCGTGGCACAGCTACAGTTGCATTTGGTAAGTTGTTTGGACTGGGGTGTGAAGTACCGTCTGCAGAAACGTACTGGCAGCTATACGACGACGGAAGGCGGGGTAGAGCCATATCATACCTACGACGTGGTCGATACCCGTCTGGCGTGGAATGCCAACCGATATAGCGTCTATGCGGAGCTGAACAACCTGTTCGGCAGCCATAGCATCGACTACGGCAACGTGCCGCAGCCCGGAACCTGGTTTATTGTAGGTTTAACTCTTTCGCTTTTTCCATGAGCAGGCGCATGAGCGGCTCGCGCTCATTCTCCACCTTGTTGTCGAGGACGGCATCCTTCAGGTACTGCTTGAGGATGCCCACCTCGCGCGAGGGCTTCAGGTGGAACAGTTCCATGATTTCGTTGCCGTCGATGACGGGCTGCAGCAGTCGCTTGTAGTCCTTCTCCTGCAGGTCGGCAAGTTTCTCGCGTACCATGCGGAAGTTCTCGAGGAACATCTTCTTCTTCACCTCATTCTTCGACGTGATGTCCGCCTCGCAGAGCACCATCAGGTCGTCGATGTCGTCGCCGGCATCGCTCAGCAGTCGTCGCACGGCAGAGTCTGTCACCTCGTTATCGGCAATGACCTGTGGCCGCATGTGCAAATCCACGAGCTTCTGCACGTACTTCATCTCCGAACCCATGGGGAGCTTCAGGCGGCGGAAGATGTTCGGCACCATCTTGGCACCGATGATGTTATGGTTGTGGAACGTCCAGCCGATGCCCGGTTCCCAGCGCTTCGACTTTGTCTTGCCGATGTCGTGCAGCAAGGCTGCCCAACGGAGCCAGAGCTGGGTGTTGGGTGATGGGTGTTGGGTGTTGGGTGATGGGTGTTCTCTCTCCGAGAGTGTGGCGTTGCGAGGGGTGATGGGTACGGGGGTGCGGCAGACGTTTTCTAGAACTTCCAGTGTGTGGTAGAAGTTGTTCTTATGCGCCCGACCGTCGCGCTTCTCCACAATGTCGAGGGCTGCCAGTTCGGGCAGGATGATCTGCAGCAGTCCGGAGCGCTGCAGGTATTCGAAGCCGATGCTGGGGTGGGGCGCCATCATGATTTTGTTCAGCTCCACCTCGATGCGCTCGCCACTGACAATCTTGATGCGCTCTGCCATGCGTGTCAGGGCGTCGAAGGTCTCGGGCTCTATCTGGAAGTTCAGCTGCGTGGCAAAGCGGATGCAGCGCATCATGCGCAGCGGGTCGTCGCTGAAGGTGATCTCAGGATCGAGAGGCGTGGCGATGATGCCGTCCTCCAGGTCGGCAATGCCGTTGAAGGGATCCACCAGTTCGCCGAAGCGCTCCTTGTTCAGACAGATAGCCATGGCATTGATGGTGAAGTCGCGACGGTTCTGGTCGTCTTCCAAGGTGCCGTTCTCCACAACGGGCTTGCGGGAATCGTGGCTGTAGCTTTCTTTCCTTGCTCCGACGAACTCCACCTCTACAAATGAGAAATCATTTAGACATTTCTCATTTCCATTTCTCATTTCACATTGCTCATTCCTCATTTGGAACTTCACCTGCGCCGTGCCGAAGTTGCGGAACACGCTGAGGTGCGCCTTACGTCCTAACTTCTGTTTCAGCGCACTTGCCACCTCGATACCGCTGCCCACCACCACGACGTCGATGTCGTTGCTGGGACGTTCCAGGAAGATGTCGCGCACGTAGCCTCCTACGACATAGCATTCCACGCCCATCTCGTCAGCCACACTGCTGATGAGCCGGAATACCTGCTGGTCTAATATCTTGGCTAATGCCTGGTCGGAATACAGTTTCATGGGTGCAAAGATAGTCAAAAATGTTGGAATGGACGAAAAAAGCAACAGAATTGTTGATTTTATATAAGAATTATTTACTACCTTTGCGCTCTGAATGGTGAAAAGCGTGACGTTTTTCTCCACAACGAACATAAAAATACGTACGATGATGAACCGATACATCCTACTACTCCTTGCCGTCCTGTGCCTCGCAGCCTGCGGCAACAAGCGTGAAGAACAGAAGCGCCAGCTGCGCCACGAGGTGCGGCGCCAGTTTTACGAACGTGAACTGGTGAAGGCTACCGCCCAGCACGCCTATACCGACAGTCTGCTGAAACTTGCTGAAGCCGACACCGACACCTTCAATGTTGACAAGCGCATCCGACTGGATTCGCTGAAGCATGCTGCCGATGTGCAGTCTGCCAAGGTGCGGTATATTCAGCGGAAGCAGCAAGAATTGAAAGAAGAATAAAAGGAAAATTCTCAAATATATTTGGAGTTTTGCTCACTTATTCGTACCTTTGCAGGCGATTATGGCTAATAATGAATCAAAAACGAACGCCCAGTTCGAGCAGACCATCGCAGAATGTCGTGCGCTGTTCGAGAAGAAACTCCATGACTATGGTGCTTCCTGGCGTATTCTCCGTCCGCAGTCGCTGACCGACCAGCTCTTTATCAAGGCGAAGCGCATCCGCTCGCTGGAAATCAAGAAAGAGTCGCTCGTCGGCGAAGGCATCCGTCCTGAATTTGTGGCACTCATCAACTATGGCATCGTCGGACTGATACAGTTGGCGAATGGCTTTAGCGACACCGTCGATATCACCCCCGATGAGGCGATGAAGCTCTACGACCGCTTTGCCAACGAGGCCTTAGAGCTGATGAAGCGTAAGAACCACGACTACGACGAGGCGTGGCGCGGCATGCGTGTCAGTTCCTATACCGACTTCATCCTGACCAAGATAGAACGTATCAAGGAGATAGAGACGCTGGAACAGAAAGGCGACACGCTGGCTGCCAGCGAGGGTATCGACTCGAACTACATGGACATCATCAACTACGCCGTCTTCGGTGCCATCAAGCTGAAGGAGTAAGGAGACAGGAGAAGTGAAGAGAATTGCCGTCAACATAGCCCGTGTGGTGCTGGCCGTCACGCTGATTCTGTCAGGATTCGTCAAGGCCGTTGACCCGCTGGGCACGCAATACAAGACTGCCGACTATCTGCAGGCCATGCACCTGGGAGCCTATGCCCCAGACGTACTGACGTTGGGCTTTGCCATAGTGCTGTCGGCGTTCGAGTTCGGAGTGGGCATCTGTCTGCTGTTTGCCATCCGCCGCAGGTTGGTATCGACGCTGGCACTGCTCATGATGGCGGTGATGACACCCCTCACGCTGTGGTTGGCAATAGCCGACCCCGTGCATGACTGTGGGTGCTTTGGTGATGCGCTGGTGCTGACCAACTGGCAGACGTTCTTCAAGAATGTCGTCCTGTTGGGAGCCGCCGTGGTGGTCAGGTGCTGGCCGTTGTCCATGGTGCGCTTCATCAGCAAGAGCAATCAGTGGATTGTCATCAACTACACGGCACTGTTTATCTTTGCCGTGTCTGCCGTTTCACTGTACGACCGCCCATACTTCGACTTCCGCCCCTATCATGTCGGCGCAAATGTCGGCAAGGGCTGGCAACAGATGATGGAGGGTAAGGAGTCGCCGTATGCCGACCTCTTCATGGTGCGCATGGACGATGGCGAGGACGTCACGGAGCAGACGCTGACCGACAAGGGATATGTCTTCCTGTTGGTAGCACCCTACCTGGAGCAGGCCAACGACAGTCAGCTGGACCTGATGAACCAGGTCTATGAGTATGCCGAGGACAATGGCTACCCCTTCTACTGCCTCACCGCCAGTGGTGAGCAGGCCGTCAACCAGTGGCGCGAGCTGACGGGAGCGGAATATCCGTTCTGCCAGGCCGACGACATCGTGCTGAAGACCATGATACGCAGCAACCCCGGACTGCTGCTGCTGAAGAACGGCGTCATCATCCGCAAGTGGAGCTACAACCGGCTGCCCGACGAGTATGCTCTTGACCGTCCGCTCGAAGAGTTGGAGTTGGGACGACTGGCAGAGGACTCCGTGGCGAAGAAGATAGCACTCATCTTCATGTGGTACGTGCTGCCGTTGTTGCTGCTGACATTAGCTGACCGCCTGTGGGCTTGGTCGAACTGGATTAGGAAAAGAAAAGTTAACATATTGTCGAATCATTTATTAAACAAAGAAAAAACAATGAGAAAGAAAATTGTAGCAGGTAACTGGAAGATGAACCTGAACCTGCAGGAAGGTATTAGTCTGGCTAAGGAACTGAATGCCGCTTTGGAGGCCGAGAAGCCCAACTGTGACGTCATCATCTGCACACCGTTCATCCACCTGGCATCGGTTGCTCAGGTACTGAACCCCGCACTGGTGGGTCTGGGTGCTGAGAACTGCGCCGACAAGGAGAAGGGTGCCTTCACCGGTGAGGTAAGTGCCGAGATGGTGAAATCTACGGGTGCTCAGTATGTAATCCTGGGTCACTCGGAGCGTCGTGAGTACTACAAGGAGACTCCCGAGATTCTGAAGGAGAAGGTGCTGCTGGCACAGAAGAACGGTCTGAAGGTCATCTTCTGCATCGGCGAGAGTCTGGCAGAGCGCGAAGCTAACAAGCAGAACGAGGTGGTGAAGGCTGAACTCGAGGGTAGCGTCTTCAACCTCAGCGAGGAAGACTTCCGCAAGGTCATCATCGCCTACGAACCCATCTGGGCTATTGGTACCGGCAAGACCGCTACTGCCGAGCAGGCTGAGGAGATTCACGCCTACATCCGCAGCATCATTGCCGAGAAGTACGGACAGGCTGTTGCCGACGACACCAGCATTCTCTATGGTGGCTCTTGCAAGGGCAGCAACGCTCCCGAGCTGTTTGCCAAGCCCGACATTGACGGTGGACTGATTGGCGGTGCCTCGCTGAAGTGCGCTGACTTCAAGGCCATCATCGACGCCTGGAAGTAAAGAGAAGTGAAGGCTGCGATTGAGCGAGGGCAGAGCCAAGCTTGCTTGAGCTATGCCGAGCGTGAGCAGGCTCGACCGCAGGTCAAAAGTGAAAAGTGAAAAGGTTAAGAAGAATAACGTGAAAAGAATCATGCTTATGGAGACCCGTCGTTATGAGATGTTGAAAAAGGTATGGCTACTGTTGCCCTTTTGCCTTTTTGCTTTTTTGCACACCCACGCACAGAACTTTACCCAGCGCATCCAACAGCCGATGGCGGGCAAGGGTTCTGTGGTAATACATCAGAGCGACAGTATTGACCAGCTGGTCAATACTGCCGTACTCTCCAACAGAGCGGTGAAACATACTGCCACGACGCCTCCTGCCAGTACGGAGACTCCGTCGTCAGCGGCTACCGCCAGTACGACGAAACCTGATACAAGTGCTACCACCCAACAGGGTGAGCAGACCACTACTGAGGAGGAAGGCACCAGGGTGATTCACGGTTCTTACACCGTGATGGGCTATCGGGTGCAGGCATTTGCCGGCGGCAACTCGCGTGCCGACCGTCAGCGGGCAGAGGCGACGCGTAGCAGCATCAAGGCCATCTATCCCAACGTACCTGTCTATGTCCACTTCTTCTCGCCGCGATGGATATGCCGTGTGGGCAACTACCGCACCTATGAGGAGGCTCACCAGATGCAGACGAACCTGAAGAACATGGGCTTTAACCAGTGTACCATCGTCAAGGGGAAAATCTCTGTGGCGTATTAGGACTCCCTCTTCTGTGTTGAAAAAGAAATGTAAATTGATATACCGTGTATCCTGAAAACGAAATATTCCGTGAAGGACTTGACGAACTGGCAGCTCACTACAAGGACGTGCTGACACTGCTGGGCGAAGACCCTGACAGAGAAGGTCTGCAGAAGACCCCCATGCGTGTGGCAAAAGCCATGCAGGTGCTGACGCGCGGCTACGACATGGATGCCCATCAGGTGTTGCGTGACGCCCTGTTCAAGGAGGACTACTCGCAGATGGTCATCGTCAAGGACATCGACTTCTTCTCACTCTGCGAACACCACATGCTGCCCTTCTACGGTAAGGTACATGTGGCATACATTCCCAACGGCTACATCACCGGACTGTCGAAGATAGCCCGTGTGGTGGATATCTATAGCCATCGCCTGCAGGTGCAGGAACGCATGACGCTGCAAATCAAGGAGTGCATCCAGCAGACGCTGAAACCCTTAGGCGTCATGGTCGTCGTCGAGGCACGCCACATGTGCATGCAGATGCGTGGCGTGGAAAAGCAGAACTCCATCACCACGACGAGCGACTTCTCGGGAGCCTTCAACCAGGCGAAGACGCGCCAAGAGTTTATGAACCTCATTCAGAACCACGAATAAAGATTATGGACCAGTTTAATAGAGATACCTACAAGAAAGAATCGCTTTTCCACGAGTTCTATCACAGCTGTCTGGGGCGCATCATCATTTTGGCAGTGCTCTGCCTTGTACTGTTTGTCGTTGGCGTCATGACCGTGCCTTCTGAGAAAGAAATGTATGAAAAGACCATCGACAACATCCATGAGTGTCTGCAGGACAACGAGGCCGTTCCTAACGATGACCTGGACGAGAAGTTCAGCAACATCGACCGTACCATCTCTACTGCCGATACGACGCTGACCAACGACGCTTTGTTCGACACGTTCGAGGAGTTTAACCGCTTGGAGGTCTATAAGCACCCTGCCTATGCTACCGTCTATCTGCGCAACACGCTGCATCCGCAGGGTGTCCGCGTTGGCATCGGCGTGTTTGGCATGGTGATTTCTACCGTTTATTTCAGCGACTTGGTGCTCGACCTCGGACCTGCCCGTGGTGAGTATAACGAACGGCTGGTGCCTGCTCCCTCACTGGACGAGGACTTCGGTGAGAACCCGCATCTGACGCCTTATCATTATAAGGGGAATCCGGAGGATTAGGTGTTAGGTGATAGGTGATAGGTGTTGGGTGATAGGTGATAGGTGATAGGTGTCGGTTAATAGCTGGCACTGCAGGGAATGCCTGCTGCTATCACACGGTCGCGAATGGCGTCGAGCTGTTCGTGACTTGCTTTTTGTAGCCCCTGTGCCGGCGTCTCACGATCGATAGTATAGACCATCACCTGCTGTGGCTGGATGGCCTTCACTGCCTCTAACCACGGGCCTACATACTCTTCTCCCGTATTATCCACACTTGCCCCTTCGACTGTTCCCCGCATGAACATCGTCTGAATGATGATGTGACCGTGGAACGCTTTCATGCGCTCGATGATCTGTTGTACGTCGTAAGTGCCGGTGGGGCGATCGACCTTGTTGATGTACGAAGGGTCAATGGTGTCTAACTTCAAGATGTTGTCATCGACACGCATCAGGGCGTCGTGGACAGACTGCCGGTGAATCATCGTCGAATTCGACAGCACACAGACCTTCGCCTTCGGACAGTACTGGTCGCGCAGATGGATGGTGTCGTCGATAATCTCCGCAAAGTGCGGATGACTCGTCGGTTCTCCATTGCCGGCAAAGGTCAGCACGTCGGGCAACTGTTGCTCCTGAACCATCTGCTGCAACTGCTGCTCTAACCTGTTAGCTACCTTCTCGCGAGTGGGCCGGGGAAGGGTGGGGCGGTGGTCTTTGTTGAAGCCGCACTCGCAGTAGATGCAGTCGAAGGTACATACCTTGCCGTCGGCAGGCAACAGGTTGATACCTAACGAGATACCTAACCGGCGACTGTGTATAGGGCCGAAAATCGGTGAGGGATAGATGATGGTGCTCATGTCTGTTCTGTTGATGATTCGTTCGAAATGCAAAGGTACGAAGATTTCTCCACACACACAAATAAAAAAGCAGGAAAACTCAAAAAAGTTTTGGTTTTCTGCTCACTTATTCGTACCTTTGCACGGAATTATGTGTTTTGCACTAAAAGTGATATGAGTAAGAAACGAAATAAGGCCTGCAGCCGCCGCGGCTTGCAGGGTGTTACGCTATGTATCAGTACGACCATGGTACTGGTATTGCTGGGGTTGGTGGTGTTCTTCGTCCTGTCGGCACGCAACCTGTCGGCACACATGAAGGAGAACCTCACCATGACGGTGATGCTCAAGGACTCGGTAACGGTGAACGACGCGAAGCTGTTCTGTCGCGACCTGTACCACCGTCCCTATTCTCATAGCATCGACTACATCAGCAAGGAACAAGCCAAGAAGGAACAGACAGAGGCGCTGGGTAGCGACCCGTCGGAGTTTCTGGGCTTCAACCCTTTCCCCGCCACTCTGGAGATTCAGTTGAATGCCGACTATGCCAACCGCGACTCGCTGAAGTGGATTGTCAAGGAGTTGCAGAAGGACAGTAGGGTGAGCGACCTGGCATATATGGAAGACCTGATGGACAAGGTGAACATGAACCTGAGCCGCGTGAGCTTGATACTGCTTGTGCTGGCTGTGCTGCTGACCTTCGTGTCGTTCTCGCTGATAAGCAATACGGTGCGCCTGAGCGTCTATGCCAATCGCTTCGTTATCCACACCATGAAACTGGTAGGAGCCTCGTGGGGATTCATCCGCCGACCGTTCCTGCGCCAGGCATTGCTGATCGGTGTCATCGCCGCCGTGCTGGCGTGCGCCATCCTGGCGGCAGGCATCTATGGCCTGTATATCACACAGCCGGGCGTCGATGAGATTGTAACGTGGGAGGTGATGGCCATCACCGGTGGCGCTGTCGTACTCTTCGGACTGATCATTACTGCCCTGTGCGCATGGCTGGCAGTGAACAAGTTCCTGAAAATGAGAGCCCGCGAACTGTATAAGATTTAAGAAGCCTGAAACAGGCATAATAGTTGAGAATTTATGGATAAGAGAGATTTCGCTTTCGATAAGATGAATTTCGTCATGCTGGCTATCGGCATGGCAGTAGTGGTCATCGGTTTCCTGCTGATGAGTGGTGACGGCTCTACGGAGCACGCCTTCAACCCTGACATCTTCAGCGCGCGCCGCATCAAGGTCGCTCCGCTAGTTTGCCTGGCAGGCTTTGTCTTTATGATTTATGCCGTCGTCCGCCGACCTAAGAGTAAAGAGTTAGAGTAACCCCCCAAATCGTACCCCCGAAAACATGGATTACATACAGACCCTTATCATCGCCATCGTAGAAGGACTGACAGAGTTTCTGCCCGTGTCCTCTACCGGTCACATGATTATCACTCAGAACCTGTTGGGACTGAGTCCTGAGAATCTGAGCGAAAGCGACAAGGCTTTCGTGCATGCTTTCACGTTTATCATCCAGTTTGGCGCTATCCTCTCGGTAGTATGCCTCTACTGGAAACGCTTCTTCCACATCGACCGCACCCCTGCACCTGCCGGTAGCAATACGTTCCAGAAGCTGAAGCACACGTTCTACTTCTACTGGCTGCTCTTCATCGGTGTGTTGCCTGCTGTCGTTATCGGACTGCTGGCCAAGAAGTCGGGCCTGCTCGACTGGCTGCTCGACAGCGTTGAGGTGGTGGCTGTCATGCTCGTCGTGGGAGGTATCTTCATGCTCTACTGCGACAAGCTGTTCAATAAGGGCAGCGACGCCAACCAGATCAACGAGAAGCGTGCTTTTAAGATTGGACTCTATCAGTGCATCTCCGTCATTCCCGGCGTGTCGCGCTCCATGGCAACGATCGTAGGTGGCATGACACAAGGATTGACGCGCAAGAAGGCTGCCGAGTTCTCGTTCTTCCTCGCTGTGCCTACCATGGCAGGAGCAACGCTGCTCGATCTCCTGGACTTGCTGAAAGACGATACGGCGTGGGCTACGAGCCATAACATCACTATGCTCATCTTGGGCTGTGTGGTGGCATTCATCGTCGCCCTACTGGCCATGAAGTGGTTCGTGGCTTTCCTGTCGAAGTACGGCTTCAAGGCTTTCGGCTACTACCGCATCATCGTTGGCACCATCATCATCGTGTTGCTGCTGACAGGACATTCACTCGCAATGGTTGACTAAATGAACTTCACAGAAGGCGAATACATCTACATCAACAAGCCCTACGGCATGACGTCGTTCGGAGCCTTGGCATTTGTCAGGACACGCATTTCCCGCAAGGTGGGGGTGAAGCGTGTGAAGACAGGGCATGCCGGCACCCTCGACCCCTTGGCAACAGGGGTGCTCATTCTCTGTACGGGCAAGAAGACGAAGGAGATAGAGCGCCTGCAACTCGACACGAAGGAATATACCGCCACGCTGCAGTTAGGAGCCACCACGCCCAGCTACGACCTGGAGCATGAGGTCGATGCCACATATCCTACGGCTCACATCACCGAGGAACTGGTACGCACCGTACTCGCCGGTTTCGTCGGCGAGATCCAGCAAGTGCCCCCTCAGTACTCCGCCTGCAAGATTGGCGGCGACCGTGCCTACAAGCTGAAGCGCAAGGGCGAGGACGTACAGCTCGCTGCCAAGTCCATCCACATCCATGAGCTGGAGTTGACGCGCTTCGACGCCGAGACCATGCAGATGGACATCCGGGTACGCTGTGGCAAGGGCACCTACATCCGCTCCTTGGCACGAGATATTGGTCGTGCGCTGAACAGCGGTGCCCACCTGACGGCACTCTGCCGCACCCAGTTAGGCAGTGTCCGCATCGAGGACTGCATCACCCTCGACGACTTCCCGCAGTGGCTCGACCAGCAGCAGATAGAGCAGTCGTAACATCGTAACATCGAAATACCGAAATGTCGAAATGTCGAAATGTCAAAATGTCGAAATAACGAAATAACGAAATAACAACATAATGAAACTATCGCAATTCAAATTCAAACTGCCAGAGAATCAGGTGGCATTGGAGCCCCCTCACCGCGTGTTCGAAAACGAAGACGGCACCGTCGATAAAGTCTATCGTCGTGACGAGTGCCGACTGATGGTGGTCCACCGCAAGAGTAAGACCATCGACATGTTCGAGAAAGACGACAACGGCAAGGATACCGACCGCTTCCTGACCTTTGCGCACGTCATCGACTACTTTGACGATGGCGACACCATCATGCTCAACGACTCGAAGGTGTTTCCTGCCCGTCTGTTTGGAACGAAGGAGAAGACCGATGCCAAGATTGAGGTCTTCCTGTTGCGCGAGCTCAACGAGGAACTGCGCCTGTGGGACGTGTTGGTAGAACCGGCACGTAAGATTCGTATCGGCAACAAGCTCTTCTTTGAAGAGAACGGCCCCATGGTGGCTGAGGTCATCGACAATACCACCAGTCGCGGTCGCACGCTGCGTTTCCTCTACGACTGTCCGCACGACGAGTTCAAGCGCGAACTGTTCTCGTTAGGTACGGCACCACTGCCGCGCTACATCATCGACAAGCGCGAGGTGGAACCGAGTGACATGGAGAACTTCCAGACCATCTATGCCAAGCACGAGGGTGCGGTGACGGCTCCTGCCTCAGGACTGCACTTCAGCCGCGAACTGCTGAAGCGACTCGAGATTCGTGGCGTCAACCTCTCGTTCATCACCGTCCACTGCGGACTGGGCTGCTTCGACCCCATCGAGGTGGAAGACCTGACGAAGCACAAGATGGGCTCTGAGCAGATGCGCATCACCCAAGAGGCTTGCGAGACGGTGAATCATGCCAAGAGCGAGGGTCATAAGGTGTGTGCCGTCGGCGTCACAACCCTGCGCGCCACGGAGACTGCCGTAGGTACTGACGGCATGCTGAAGGAGTTTGAAGGATGGACCAACAAGTTCATCTTCCCTCCCTACGACTTCGGACTGGCAAACTCTATGATTGTCAACTTCTATCATCCTGAATCTACCATGATGATGGCTACGGCAGCCTTCGGAGGCTACGAGCTCGTGATGGAGGCTTACGAGAAGGCGGTGAAGAACGGCTACATGTTCGGATGCTATGGCGACGCCATGCTGATATTGGATGATTAGCCCACCCCCGACCCCTCCCGGGGGAGGTATAAGAGGTAAGAGGTGAGAGAGATGCACATTGTATATTTAGGGCTGGGCAGCAACTTGGGCGACAGAGAGGCGCTGCTTCGTGAAGCCATTCAGCGGATTGGCGACAGGGTAGGGCAGGTGGTGCGCCAGTCGTCGTTCATCGAGACCGAGCCGTGGGGCTTTGAGTCCGACCATCCCTTCCTCAATGCCGTCATCTGCATAGACACCGCCCTGACACCTCGCGAGCTGCTGCTCGCCACCCAGCAGATAGAGCGCGACATGGGGCGCAAGAAGACTCCGAGCGGCGGAACCACTCGGCACAGTAAAGACGACTCGCTGCCTGCTGCCCGCCACTATACCGACAGGCCTATCGACATCGACATCCTGCTCTACGACGACCTGACGGTGGACGAGCCCGACCTGCAGATACCGCACCCCCTGATGCAGCAGCGCGACTTCGTGATGACGCCGCTCAGGGAGATTAGCAACCCATAAGCCCCATAAGCCCTATAAGCCCCATAGGCCCTATACGCCCCATACGCCCCATAAGAAAACAATAGTACTAACCCATAAAAAGAACAAACACTTATGAAGAAACTGTTTCTGACCATTGTCGCTGCACTGGCTGTCAGCCTGAGTGTGCAGGCCCAAAGTGAGAACCCCTACAAGAAGTTTACGGCGAAGCTTCCGTTTGCCATGCCTGAGGTTGCTGCTCCTGTCATTCCCGAGCGTGAGGTGAAGCTCACCGACTTCGGTGCCGTGGGCGATGGTATCACGCTGAATACCGAGGCCTTTGCCAAGGCTATTGATGCCCTGAGCAGTCAGGGTGGTGGTAAGCTTGTCGTCCCGCAGGGCGTGTGGCATACCGGTCCTATCGTGCTGAAGAGCAACATCGAGCTGAACTTGAGGGCTGGCGCCGTCATCCTCTTTGCTGCCGACGAGACGCTGTATCCCATCATCGAGACCTCTTTCGAGGGTCTGGACACCCGTCGCCTGCAGTCGCCGCTGTCTGCCAAGGGTGCTGAGAACATTGCCATCACGGGCAAGGGCGTCATCGACGGCAACGGACAGTACTGGCGTCCCGTCAAGAAGGATAAGGTGACCGCCAAGCACTGGAAGCAGCTGCTTGCCATTCCTGGCAGTCAGGAGATGAAGCCCGGCTACTGGGTGCCCTCCGAGGGTTATGCCCGTGGCGAGAAGGGTGCTAACATGAACGTGCCCAGCGCTCAGACCGAGGAGGAGTGGAACGCCATCAAGCGCTTCCTGCGTCCTGTGATGATTTCGTTCGTACAGTGTAAGAACGTCCTGCTCAAGGGCGTTATCTTCCAGAACTCTCCCGCTTGGAACCTCCATCCGCTGATGTGCGAGAACGTCATCATCGACCAGGTGCTGGTACGCAACCCCAGCTATGCACAGAATGGCGACGCCCTCGATCTGGAGTCGTGTAAGAACGCCCTCATCGTCAACTCACGCTTCGACGCTGGCGACGATGGCATCTGCATCAAGAGCGGTAAGGATGCCGACGGTCGCCGTCGTGGCATTCCCTGCGAGAATGTCGTTGTCAACGGCTGCACCGTCTTTGCAGGTCATGGCGGCTTCGTGGTAGGCTCTGAGATGAGCGGTGGCGTGAAGAACATCGAGGTAGAGAACTGCCAGTTCCTCGGCACCGACGTGGGCCTGCGCTTCAAATCCACCCGTGGCCGTGGCGGTATCGTGGAGAACATCTACGTGAAGAACGTCTCCATGACCGACATCAAGACCGACGCCATCACCTTCAATATGTACTATGGTGGCAAGTCGGTGGCTGAGATGATGGAGGACGGCGACAATCCCGACAACACCACCAAGGTGCCCGTCACCGAGGAGACGCCTATCTTCCGCAACATCGACATCAAGAACATCGTCTGCAACGGTGCCGGTCGCGCTATGGAGTTCAACGGACTGCCCGAGATGCCTATCGACGGCATTACGCTGCAGAACGTCACCATCCTCGCCAAGAAGAATGCCGTCTTCACCAACTGCAAGAACATCAAGAAGAAGAACGTGAACATCACGTTACAGCAGTAACGTCCTTCCTTCTTTGCATAACAATAACAGGCAGCCTTTCGCTGCCTGTTATTCGTTGGTTCCTATTAAACCGCAAATGGACGCGGGCGTGACATCACCACAATGCCTCTATTTTGTAAATTATACAAAAATGCGTAACGCAAATTTGTATAATTGGTAATTTATCTGTATCTTTGCAACAGAAAACTCAAGAAAAGCAAGAATATGATAAAGAATCCTTTCCTTACTTATGGTTACAATGGACCTGAATACTTTTGTGACAGAGTAGAAGAAACGAAACGCTTGACAACGCTTCTGACAAACGGCAATCACGTTGCGCTCATCTCTCCGCGAAGAATGGGCAAGACAGGTCTCATACGTCATTGTTTTGCCCAACAGGAGTTACGGGACAACTACTATTTGATGATTGTAGATATCTATGCCACGAAGTCACTTGCAGAGTTCACCTATGTTCTGGGCCGCACCATACTTTCAGAACTGAAGTCGAAAGAGAGAAAAGTCTGGGAGCATTTTTTACAGATAGTAGGGTCGCTACGCACAGGTATAACACTGGACGCAATGGGACAACCCAGCTGGAATCTGGAGATAGGAGACATCAAGTCACCAAAGACCTCGCTTGATGAAATCTTTCACTACTTGAACGCAGCCGACAAACCTTGCATAATAGCTATTGACGAGTTTCAGGCCATCACGGATTATCCTGAGCAAAACGTAGAAGCCCTGCTTAGAACCTACATCCAAAACTGCAATAACGCATGGTTTGTCTTCTCTGGCTCCAAACGTCACATGATGGGCGAAATGTTCTCATCTCCTGCCAGGCCTTTCTACCAGAGTGCTTCCACAATGTCGTTGAAAGCCATCTCTTTAGAAGCCTATGAGCAATTTATCATTTTTCACTTTCAGCAAGCTGGAAAGTTAATTGAACCTGAAGCCATACGATATACTTATAAGAAATTTGAAGGCACTACTTGGTACATACAAAAGATATGCAACGAGTTGTTTGCCATGACAGAACAAGGCAGTTCGTGTGGCATCAAAGAGGTCGATATGGCAGTCAGCTATGCAGTTGATGAAAAGAACGATACTTTCCAGGACATGATGACACGGCTTACCGCTAAACAGAAGAGGTTGTTGCTTGCCTTGGCTCATACAGAAACTGGCATACAGCCCACGAGTGGGCCGTTTATCCAAAAACACCACCTCACCTCTGCCAGTGCCGTACAAAGGAGTTTGTCAGCATTGCAGGAGAAAGACATTCTGACAAGCAATAACGGAAAATACATCATCTACGACTACTTCCTGAACCTCTGGTTAAAGCAACAGTAGAAAAAGCAACTCCCACCGCACTGTCAGCAGAGCAGGGGGAAGTGAGAATTTATTCATGCATATTCTGAGCATGACACGCATCTACGACAATTTGGAATGAACATCCTCCAAAATGAGCCGCTCTAATTCTTCGGGCGTCAAGTCATTATCTATTTCCGGCAACGAAGGATCAATGTCGTATAACGAACGATCTGTCGCGTCAATATCAATATCGTCATGACGGTCTAATTGGACAAAAAGACCCGTTCCCAACAACGCTGCCAACTTCTCGCTCGCAACCTTGTTGTTCTTGTCGTAAGAAATTGTCACAGTACACATACTCTTTCCTTTCTTTGTTCCGCCTGCAAAGATAGCACAATTTTATTTACCAACCAAATAATTCAGCAAGAAAGTGGTATCCCCCTCATTTTTCGGGCAAGAATGTTTGGGAATACCGATATATAAATGGATTGCAAGCATGAGGGGGATGCTTCTAATCCCCCTCATGTCCGTCACATATCCGTCACACATCCTCACCTCGATTTTTCATTTGAAGGATTGACTTTTTTTTATTTGGATGTTGGGGAGCGGTCGATTTTATGAGGGGGATATGTGACGGATATGTGACGGATAAAGCCTATCCCCCTCATCGCTGAAACGCCCTGTACATCGGCGTTGTGGGCGATTTTTAATCAAAAAGGAGGGGGAGGGCGGTTTTTAAAGTGATAAGTGATAAGTGATAAGTGAAAAGTGAAAAATGAAAAGTGAAAAGTGAAAAGTGAAAAAGAAGGAATAAACAGGCGATGGACGAGGACTATATTCGTTTTCAAGCCTCCTTGGAATCGAATAGGCGAACCGTACTTCTGCGGCTGTCAAAGTGTACTTCTGCGGCCTTCGAAACGGCACTTTGCAAGCGTCAAAGCGGCACTTTGTCGCCGACGAAACGGCACTTTGTCAGCGTCGAAACGTACTTTCGTCAAAACCAAAAAAGCAACTCCCCCCGCACTGCAAAGAGAGCGGGGGGAGCAGGAAATCGGTTATTTAATACGCTTCGTAAGTTTCAACGGGTCGCGTCGCCTATCCCAAACGTCAACAATCCATATTGTCGTTGAAGTTACATGATATATAAGACGATAATTGGTATTAATAGATATCGTACGATACAATCGCTTGCGATCAGCCAACAATTCTTCTGGATGACCTATATGAGGATATTTGAGAAGTTTATTACCGCACTGATTTGTCTTTTCAATGAATAAGTTGGCAGGACGCTGACCAGCATACTCAACAAAAATATCGACAATCTGTAAAAATGCTATGCGTGCTTGCTTAGTAAACCGCAACTTCATAGTTGTTTACTTTATCCTTTGCCTCCGACAGGACTTCCTCCCACGATGCTCCGTCGTCTGCGTCCATTTCACGTTCAGCCTGCTCAATGCGCGTTACCGCCTCCTCGTAGGTTGAAGGGCCTGTGAGAGGCATCGAGTTCATCAGCTCTTTTTCGTTCTTAGAATATGAAGTGAGTCTAAAGTTTCTCATAACAACTTCTTCTTATTGTTCCGCCTGCAAAGATAGCACATTTTCAATTACCAACCAAATAATTCAGCGAGAAAGTAGTATTCACTACGAATTACGCGAATATCATGAAAGCATCCGTGGGCATTCATGAACCCTGGTGATAAAGAATCATTCCAACTCAATATCAAACATACTCAAGATAACCTTATTCATGATGGCGTCAAAGTATATACCCTGCTTACAGCCATTTCTCTACTGGTTTGATGGTCTTACCACTATTTGAACGAATGACTTCTTCCCATGTCGGTTCTGAAACTGGGCTGTCTGGCATTGGCTTGTCTGCAAAGAGGGCTTCAAGCTGGGCGTCCGTCATTTCCTGAGAGGAGGAACGGCGTACGACCCTACTCCTTCTGGTTGGCTCAGACAGCTTTGTTTGGACTTCTTCCTTAAGCAAAGAGTCTGTCAATTTAGACAAAACATACAGCCGGGCCTCTTTGCTCAATGTATATAACATTTGCAAGTAATTCTCTGCTGTCTTATAATCTGCTGTTAGTACCATACTCTTTCCTTTCTTTGTTCCGCCTGCAAAGATAGCACAATTTTATTTACCAACCAAATAATTCACCGAGAAAGTTGGCTCGGTGCAGGGTAGGAATACTTTCTGTATTTTTACCTGAATTCGTCTGCAAAGCGGACTTCTTGTATCATAGGTTGTCGATGAAATCCATTGCCTCGTCCACTGTCATGGACGGTGCCTTCTCAGCCTGTTTCATGCTACGCTTGATGGTTTCTGCAAGCTTATAAGCCTGTTCCATCTGTTGTAGTCTGCTCCAACGCCGTGTACTCATTCGAACAGTAACAGTTCTCGGTGTTCTTTCTATAATAGATTCCATAGTCCTAACATTTGTTCCGCCTGCAAAGATAGCACATTTTCACTTACCAACCAAATAATTCAGCGAGAAAGTTGGCTCGGTCCTCCAATTCTTCAATCCTTGACTACTTCCTGAACGAAACAAAAAAAGCAACTCCCCCCGCACTGCAAAGAGAGCGGGGGGAGCAGGAAATCGGTTATTTAATACTCTTCTTCTTCTTCGTCGAAGTCTAACTCACGGGCACCCCATTCAGTGTTGTTGGTACCCTGAGGGAGAGAGGTCGCTATCATCTGCTGAGTAGCAATCTTTACGACCTCTATGGTCGGATTGATATATGTCTTTTTCATTTTACTTTCTTGTTTTTATTTTAAACACAGAGGCACAGAGAGACAGAGTTCTTTCTATTATTCCGTTCTTTGTATCTTAGTGCCTCTGTGTTGATGAATACTCTTTTTACTTAATCACGACTTTACGTCCATTCACGATATACAGACCCTTCGTAGGCTGAGCCACGCGCTGACCCTTGAGGTTGTAGAACTCATCTCTTTCATCAGCCTTCAGACCTCTTACTTCGCTAATAGCGGTCGTTTCGCCTTCGTCCTCAAAGACGATGCTAAGAGCACGGGCATCAATTGGAGCATCAAGGTAAACAACACCTGCAGGAGCACTTGCCGTAGAATAGGGATAGAAGCCTACGCCTACAGCACCATCTACATCAGGAGTACCGTAGCCCAGACGGAGGATATTAGTGTAAGGATCTCCTGCCGTTGTAACCTGCAGCAGATTGTCGCCACCGCTATAGCTATCGTTGCTTGCATTCTTAGTCAGCACGATGGTGCGGTCGCCTCTATCAGTCTTCAGCAGCACGGGCATGTTCTTAAAGATGATGCCATCATACTCACTCAGTACAACATTCTCACCTACAGATTTTGCAATATAAGCCTTAGTGCTTGTCTCACCTTCCTTAATGGTATAAGCCTGAGTAGCATCAACAAACGAACGCCATCCAGCCATGTTCTCTGAAGTAGTCATAGTAATGTCGTCAGAAGCGGGAGTCCAAACAATCTTCTGTGTGTATATCTTTCCACTAGGGAAGCCTATATAGAGATAAGGCTTTTCTGCATCGTATGTAATATTGACAGAAGCTGTTTTGGTTTCTGACGACACGGTAATGGTCTTTTCAGTGTCAGTTGTACTTGCCCAAGCTGTTGATGCATTAGCAGCTTTATGGATAGCGTATGTGTTGTACTGGCTTATCGCTGTCATACTCAAAGTACCATTTGAGCTTATTGGCAGTATAAAGTAACGAGTGTTGTTTTTTGTACTGCTGTTTGACTTGATGTAATAGTTATCTCCACTATTAGTAAAGTCATCGGAACTACCAGCCATATAAACAATAGTAGAAGTTTTGTCCGTTGCATACAAAGTATTAGCATGAGGCTCATTATCTGCGCCGGCTGAGAAAGAGCCTCCATTTAAAGCTGCGGTCTTAGCTGCACTCGTTGAAAAGTCCCAAGTAACGGCATTACCGGGTACAGTCTCAGGTTCTGATGGACCAGTACGCTTTACACCATAGACCTCTAAGAAGCAACCAAACTGCTGACCTGAAGGCGTAATCGTGATAGCCTCACCAAAGTCAGTGCTTGTAGTGAACTCTTTTGCCAAAATGTAAGAGACGTTACCTTCTTCACCTGGCAGCCATGTATCTGATGCAGGAGTGGCATTTGATACTGCAACAGTTGCAGCTGTGCCATTCAACCACGTTCTACCAACAATCTTGATAGAAGTAATCTTGATATCTTCATTGGGCTGCAGGGTATAAGTAACGTTTGCATTCATCTTATGACCATGCATACTGGGGAAGAGATAATTACACCATGCAATATCACTAGTTTGTTGGGTTAATGTAAAGTTACCATCATTGCTTGTCCATACAGAACCACTGTTTGTTCCACTATGGTAGCCAGTAGAGATTAAGAATCCTGCAGCACCAGACTGATCAACATAGCAGTCATACTTAACTAATTCAGAATAGTTTTCACCAACCTTTGCTACGGCACGTACTGTGCAGCTGTTAGTGAGATTAAAAGGTGCAGAATATACGGAACCGTTAGTGCTAGAGGGCTCAGAACCATCAGTAGTATAATAAACCGTTCCGCTGCCAGCACAAGAAATCGTTACAGCAGGGTCGCTGTAAGAAATCTCGGGAGCAATTGCATTTACTACTGAAATGGTAGCAAACTCAGAGTCTGTATTGCCATTGTCATCATAAACCTTACAGTAGTAATAGGTTGTACCTGGAGATGCAGTAGAGGGAGTATAAGTGGCAGTTGTAGACTTTGCCTGAACTGTTTCTGCGCCCTCAGTGCTCTCAGTTGTATTGCTAAACCATTCATACTGAAGTGTACCTGCTGAGGCATTGGCTGTTACGCTAAGTGCCGTTGCATCAGCTCCAACTTCATAAGTAGCAGAAACCGGATCTTTTGTAATTGTAGGTGCGTCGGCCGATGGAAACTCAACTGTAAACCCCGTGACATATAAGTCACTGCTGGCATTGATATACAGCACACCTGCTGCAGTAACATTACATACAGCGGGAGATGATAGAGTATGACAATAGTCTGTACCAGTTGTTGTTGTTCCTAATTGCATATAACGACCAGATTTTGTATTAAATGTGATAGTCACTTTACATGCTCCAGAAACCTTAAATGCAATCTGACGATTATTCTTTACTTGATAACCATTAGTATAACCATTTCCACCCACGGAAAGAATTCTGTTGTTATCATAAAGGGTACCACCACTCAGTGCAGTTTCGCTGTTAACGGTAGAAGCTGTAAAAGTATAATCACTTGAAATAGTAGCAAGGTCATCGACCGTACTTGCCCACGCCCCACTACATACTGTGAGTAGGAGCGTCAATAAACAAAATAGTTTTCTTTTCATTGTAGTTTTAATTAATTAGTTTGTTAATATTATATTAGTTATTTATTCGTTACTCGTTTGTTCTTTCCTTTTACTCAGAAGTCCTGCGCAGATGCAAGGACATTCATGGCTAAGAGGTTGATGGGCGTAATGCACGGAATCTGTGTGGACGCAACGTACAGCCCCCGTTACAGCTAACGGGAGAGTCTTTGCAGGAGCAAAGCTTTGAGTGAACACAGTTTTTTCATTATTTTAATTAGTTATTTATATTAGTTGTAGTGAAGTATCTGTAAAGAAATATCTTCTGTGGCGGCTCTCACGAGCGGCACGACGGATTCGTGTCATTACACAAACCAACTGCAAAGGTACGAAGAAAAAACCGAAAAACCAAATAATTCACCGAGAAAGTTGGCTCGGTTCTCCAATTCACTAATTCTTGGTTACTTCCTGAACGAATCAGAAAAAGCAACTCCCCCCGCACTGTCAGCAGAGCGGGGGGAGCAGGAAATCGGTTATTTAATATTCTTCTTCGTCGAAGTCGAAGCCGCGACCTTCAAATACGCTCGGATTCTGAGCTTCACTTTCTGGATCTACCATATTATTACCATCGGGTGAGCCTGCCAGCATCTGCTGGTGCATCTGTAGCTTAACGACTTCCATCGTCGGATTGATATATGTCTTCTTCATATTCATTTCCTCCTTTCTTTATTTAAACATTACTTTCTTTCCGTTCACAATGTAGATGTTACCCTTAACAGGAGTAGCCACGCGCTGACCGTTGAGGTTATAGAACTCACCTCTTACATCAGACTTCAGACCTCTTACTTCGCTAATGGCGGTCGTTTCGCCTTCGTCGAACACAATGTTAAACTCATGTGCACCGTTGGCGAGGGATGAAGTTAGGATAGGCAGATAAGCCTTATTGGCACCGATGACTCCATTAGTAGCCTTGACGAACTTGCCGTTCTTCAAACCAAAGTTGGTGTAATCGCCATTAGTAGCGGTGATATAAGTAGGAGCAAGGGTACCTACCAGCATGTTGCCTTTAGGAACATTTGTACTGCTTGCTGCAGTGTACAAGGTATGCTCACCAGCAGTACCGTAGAGGATGAAGGGAACGCCACCCTTAATGGTGCCTGTAACACGCTTGAAGGTAACATCATTATCGCTGACATCTGTCACGATATAAGCCTTAACATCTTCATCTAACAGGTCGAGGTCAAGAGGATACTGATAGCAATAGGTGCTGAAACCTGAGCTTGCAACGGTGACAGTCTCTGAAGGAATCTCTGTACCGTAAACTTTGAAGTTCTTGACTTCCCATTTTCCATTATTGCCAGATGTTGGTGTATATCTGAAAATGAATCTTATTGTTGTATTGTCATAATCACTTCCAAGGGCTATTTCACCAGAATTCACATAGTTCCAGTTTCCATCTGAGGTAAAATTCGTTATGGTGAGTTTTTCCGGATCATTGCTACCAACCTTCACATAGACATTGCAAGCAGATGCTATATCAGAGAGATTATTACCAGTATGGTCAAACGTAACACCCACATTCTTATAACCCGTTGCGTCAACATCAGTGTAAAGATCATATGTTCCACTTGTCTTGCCTGTAGTCGTTACTGCACCAAACTTAGATTGTGCATACCAGACTTCTCCATCTCCTGTCCAACCTGACGGTAATGAGTTTGCAAGAAGGGTGTTTTGATAAACCCAATAATCTTCACCATCAGGAGTTGATGTACTTGCCGTAGGTTCGGCAACATTGATAGTCAATACCACATCGTCTGCAGCGGAGTAGTTAGCGGTTTCAACTGCCGAGAAAGTAAGAGTTGTTGTACCTGCAGCTTTCGGAGTAATGGTAGCTGTTCCAGCAGACATTACGACATCAACAATATTACTATTGCTTAGAGCATAGGTAACTTCACCTTCATAACCTGCAGTAACGTCGTAAAGCAATTCTGTTGCATCATCACCATAGGTAGTATTGATAGGTGTTGTCGATGGTTCAATGGTAATCTCAGTTGCAGTCTTGCTGCTGTTAACAACGGTGACTTCGAACTCTTTAACAACAGTAGTGAACATATTGTTACCACCAGAAGTAATAGTCACGGTAACAGTCACCACACCCCCCTTTTGAGCTTCAAATTCATCGTCAACGATAGTAAGAACATCATCATCGCTGCTCACAATAGATACAGTTTCTGTTCCAACAAAGCCTGTAGCTTTTGTATAGTCAACAGAAATAGTGCCGGTTGCTCCTTTCGACATATTGTTCAAAGAAGCAACGCCCTCAAACGACAGGCTCAGTGTAGAAGCATCAACGATGGGTACACGGCTGTCCTGAACATGCAGAATATAGCTGGCCTCGGAAGGAGCAAGATACTTGTCAGTAGCTGCGGCATTGGCCTTGATAACGAAGTCACCGGTCTCTGTTAAAGTTACCACACCCGTTGAACTGTTTACGGTGATGTCGTCGTCAGAAGAATAGGTAATAACGCGCGTGCCATCAGCTGGAGTAGCTGTAGCGGTGAAGGTTGCAGTACCATCTACCAACTCTACAGTCTCTTCAGCATGTGCAAAAGCCAAAGTAGTAGCTGCCTTATTAACAGTGACGGTATAAGAGCCTGTGCTCTTTTCGTAGTCCTCATCAGCTGCAACGGTAGCAGTAATGACGGCTGAGCCGCCCTTTACAGCTGTGACCTCACCAGTGGTTGCATTCACAGTTGCTACATCGGTATCGCTTGAAGTGTAGGTTGCTGTACCAGCAGGCGAAATAGTTGCTGTCTTTGTAATGGTTTCGCCATCAACAGTAATTTTCTGATCACCGTCTTCAAAAGACACAGAACGTGTAGGTTTCAAAGCAGTAAAAGTGATGTTGCTAATTTGAGGAGTACCTGTATTACGCTTTATAGTAACGGCATCGCCTGATGAGAAATAGTAAGCACCATCAACAGCAGTCTTCTCGGTTTCACCCACATAAACTTTGACAGAAGCACTACCTGAATTACTCACATTCAGGGTCATCTTGAAACCATTTGCTGAAGTTATTGCTCCTGAAGTCATAGTTCCAGTAGTGCTCTTTAACTGCAACCTATAACTACTATTGCTATAACTACCAAAATCTACACCTGTAAATTTATAGTTATCTCCATCACTAGATAAGAAATAGACAGTTTTCACATTATCAGTAACATGATCTGTGTAAGCACCTGCATTACTAAATGAAGCAAAGCTCAATGACTGACCTGCAGGAATAGAAATTGCATCCTTATTGGCAGGAACCTTGGTGTAGGTAGCAGAAGTCACTGTGCTATAGTAACCATCGTTATCAATAACACGAGCCTTCACGGTCTTGGTAGCTGTCAATGTCAACTCATTTTCGTAAAGCGTTCCATTAGACTTGTCAGTAGCAGGGTCTTCTCCATCTAAAGTATAATAGATGGGACCAATCGGCGTTCCATCATTAGCCATTTCCAACGTCATGCTACCACTGAAGTTGCCTTCTGTTACTCCAGTAGGAGTGAATATTGGTTTGGAGTATTTGTAAACTCCATTATGTTGGAAAGTTGCAGAAACAGGTTTATGTGTGGCTAACTTAGCTTCAATGGGAGTAACTGTTACAGTAACATCAATATCTGTACCAGTCTTCAGAGCTGTGTATGTGCCATCATCATTGATTTGAATTGTAGCAGGGTCTGCAGAAACGTATGAATAAGTAACGTCGCTTTCAGAGAGACCATCAGCCAAAGTTACAACAGGAGTAAAGGGATGTTTACCGCCTATATACAGCCCTTTGATAGAATTAATGGAAGTAATTGCACTAACTACAGCTGTTCTGTTATCAGAAACCGTAACGGATGCAGAACTATTAGAACCATTATAATCATTATCACCATCATACGTAGCAGTAATATTGCAATAGCCCTCACCAACTGGAGTTACAACTCCATTATCAACTGTTGCTACTGCAAGATTATCAGAAGACCAACTGATTGTCGGACTTTTCAACGCAGATTCACCCTCAGGAGTTACTGTAGCTGTCAGAGTTTCTTCATCGTCACCATAAGAGAAGCTAAGAGAGGTAGGAGATAAAGTCAAAGTGGTGTTCTTCTTGACAGCAGCTGGAGTATAAGTAACTTCAATTGATGATATTCTAACTTGGGCTGAGTTGGTTAAAGTCACAGATGTAGAAGATCCTGACCATGTACCAGTTTTGCCAGTTCCACCAGTATAGCCTGTTCCTGAGAATTTTTTCGGTCCATAATTATTATTTCCATTTGCAGTACATGTTATTGTAAAGGATGTTATAGTACCTCCACCTGCAGAAATAGTAAAATAAGTAGAATTGGCATATACCTGCATATATGTGCCATCTGACTTCATATAACCACAATCTGTAACAAAATTAACTCCAGATTTGGTACCATTCACTTCACTACCCGTACCAGAAGTTCCTGTAGCATCCCAGGTTATAGTATTACGATTATCTGCGGTCGTAAAGTCAAACGTAACCGTCTCCGCCCAACCATAATTCACGCATCCTACTATCAGGGCGAATAGCAAGAGCGTCCGTTTGAGTAACTGTAGTTTTTTCATAATAGCTTTTTAATTAGAGTATATTAATTATTTATGTAGTTGTATCTTCTTTCTTCTCAACGGTGGCGACTCTCACGAGCAACCTCAATAACGCCCAGCTCCTTCGCGTGTACATTATTTATATATACTGGGCAGTGTAGTAATAGTGTGGATGTCACTTCGTCTGTCGCCTGCCTACATAGCCAAAAGCCCCGTCTGCACGGGCTGCGTCGGAAGTTTTTCCACTGTGTCGTGATGTGTGGTGGACCACAAATCGCTGCAAAGGTACAAAGAAAAAGCCGAACCGCCAAGCAATTTCCTCATTATTTTCTTTTCTTCCCCTCTTTCTGTTTCCTCTGATGGAGGGGGCACAAAAAAATATCCGGACTGCCGTGGGGCAATCCGGATGTTGGTTTTGTGCGGTATCGCGATTACTTACGAAGACCGAGGGCCTTGATGAGCTCACGATAGCGGTTGATGTCCTTGTTGTACAGGTACTTCAGGAGCTTACGACGACGACCTACCATCTTGGTCAGAGCACGAGCGGTACCGAAGTCCTTGTGGTTCTGCTTCAGGTGCTCGGTGAGGTGCTGAATGCGATAGGTGAACAGGGCTACCTGGCTTTCTACGCTGCCGGTGTCCTTGGCGTCCTTGCCGTACTGGCTGAAGATTTCAACCTTCTTAGCTTGATCTAAATACATAGTGTTTTGAATGATTAAATTGTTTGTTTGCCATTACATCCTTCCAACGCGGCGCAGAGCCTTTAATCACAGCAGTCGCACGTCTTCGAATGCATCGGATTTTCCGATTAGCGGCTGCAAAGGTACGACTTTTTCCTCGAACTACCAAGAAAATCTCTGCTTTTCTTTCGTCAACTCTTGGCTATTTGAGAAAAAGTGGTTAACTTTGCACACACTTATTAAAAACTAATTATGATGAAGAACTGGAAAGTTTGGTTGCCCGACGTACTGATGGTCGTCTTGTTTGTGGCGATTTCGTTTGCCTACTTCTTCCCTGCCGACATTGAGGGTAGGGTGCTCTACCGTCACGACTCGTCGGCTGGGCGAGGTGCCGGTGAGGAGGCTATGGAGTATTACCAGCGTACCGGCGAGCGCACGCGCTGGACCAATGCGCTGTTTGGCGGTATGCCGACGTATCAGCTGTCGCCGTCGTACCACTCGACGGAGCTGTTGTCGGAGTCTTCGACGTGGTATCACCTGTGGCTGCCCGAGAACGTGTGGTATGTCTTTGCCTACCTGTTGGGCTTCTACATCCTGCTGCGTGCCTTCGACTTCCGTCAGTATTTGGCGGCGTTGGGAGCTATCGTGTGGGCGTTCTCCAGCTACTTCTTCATCATCATTGCCGCTGGACACATCTGGAAGGTGATGGCGCTGGCCTACCTGCCGCCGATGATTGCCGGTGTGGTGCTGGCCTTCAGGGGTAAATACCTCTGGGGTATGCTCGTCGCTGCCGTCTTCGGTGCCTTCGAGGTGCTGGCGAACCACGTGCAGATGACGTACTACTATCTGTTCATCATCTTGGCGATGGTCATTGCGTTCTGCATTGACGGTCTGCGCAAGAAGCAATATCAGCACCTGGCAAAGGCTCTTGGCGCCTGTGTGGTGGCAGCGGCTATTGCCATCTGTCTGAACCTGTCGAACCTGTACCACACGTGGCAGTACGGACAGGAGTCGATGCGTGGCAAGAGCGAGCTGGTGAAGGCGAATGCCGAGAACCAGACGAACAGCGGACTGGACCGCGACTACATCACGCAGTGGAGCTACGGCATCGACGAGACGTGGACGCTGCTGATACCGAATGCCAAGGGTGGTTCGCACCATATCCACCTGGACAGTCAGAAGGAGGCTATGAAGAAGTGCGACCCGGAGTTGGCGGAATACGTCGGGCAGTGGTATCTGTATTGGGGCGACCAGCCCTTTACGGCAGGTCCCGTATATGTGGGAGCCTTCGTGCTGATGCTCTTCGTCTTAGGACTGATGACCGTCAAGGGTCCGCTGAAGTGGGCGCTGCTGGCAGCCACTGTGCTGTCTGTCCTGCTGTCGTGGGGTAGGAACTTCATGCCGTTCACCGACTTCTTCATCGACTACGTTCCGATGTATGCCAAGTTCCGCACGGTGTCGTCCATCCTCGTCATTGCCGAGTTTACCATTCCCCTGCTGGCCCTGCTGGCGCTGAAAGAGGTGCTTTATCCGAGTGGGGGAACCACTCGGCACGGTGACCAGCCCGATTCGAGTGGAAAAACCACTCGGAACGGCGGGCTTACCCCGATACTGATAGCATACGGCGTGACGGCAGGTGTTGCCGCCCTGTTTGCGCTGATGCCCAACGCATTCTTCAACTTTACGTCATTCTCTGATGCTGAGCAGCTGAAGCGCATGCTGCCCGAGGAATACGTAGGCACGTTCCTGGAGAACATGTCGAAGGTACGTGCCGAGGTGTTCGTCGCCGACTGCTGGCGCACGGTACTCATCATCACCATCGGGACGGCTATCCTGCTGCTGTACCGCTACCGGAAGCTGCGTGCCACATGGACGGTCGGTTTGCTGTTGGTGCTGTGTCTGATAGACATGTGGCAGGTGAACAAGCGCTACCTGAACGACGCTATGTTCGTGCCCTCCAGCGTCCGTGAGGAACCCATGCCCAAGTCGGCAGCCATCGACCGCATCCTGCAAGACCATGCGCTGGACTACCGTGTGCTGAACTTAGCCTCCGACACGTTCAACGAGAACGAGACATCGTTCTACGTCAAGAGCATCGGCGGCTACCACGCTGCCAAGTTGCGCCGCTATCAGGAACTGTCAGATGCCTGCATCCGTCCGGAGATAGGACGCTTTGGACGTGCCTTCAACGACGCCATGGGCGACATGACGAAGGTCAACGGCGACAGCCTGTTCCCCGTGCTGAACATGCTCAACACGAAATACTTCATCGTGCCCCTGCAGGGCGACCAGACCGTGCCCATCGAGAACCCCTACACCTACGGTAATGCGTGGTTCGTCGATAAGCTGTACTATGTTGATAACGCCAACGAGGAGTTAGAGAAGGTAGGACAGCTGGCGCTGCGCCATGAGGCTGTCGCCGACAAGCGCTTCGAGGCACAGTTAGGACAGGCCGTCGAGCAAGACACGCTGAGCGTGGTGCGCCTGACTGCCTATGAGCCGAACCAGTTGACCTACGAGGTGAATTCCGGCAAGGGCGGTGTTGTGGTGTTCTCGGAAATCTACTATCCCGGCTGGACGGCTACCGTCGATGGCGAGGAGCAGGAGTTAGGACGCGTCAACTACGTGCTGCGTGCCCTGCAGGTGAAGCCCGGCAAGCACGAGGTGGTGCTGAGCTTCTTCCCCAAGAGCATCGACCGTACGGAGACAATCGCTTATATTGCCTACGGCATCCTGCTGCTGATACTGATACTGTCAGTGTGGATGGAATACCGGAGGAGAAATAAATAAAAAATTCTGTGTCTCTGTGTTGGAATTAAGAATAAAGAGCTAACCATTGTCAATGAAGAAACTGCTATCGTTGCCACCGAATCTGGTGGACTGTTTTCACGACGTGACGGGACTGTCGCGTGACGAATATTTCTGTACCCACGACCCCATCGGCCATAAGTTAGGGTCGGGTGGGGGAACGACCTGGCTGTTGCAGCAGGCGTATGAAAGTGAAAAGGGAAAAGTGAAAAGTGAAAAGGGAACAGGGAAAAGTGAAAAAGGAAAAGTGAAAAGTGAAAAAGGAAAGGACTTTTCCCAATGGCTGGCGCAGGAGAAACGCATCATCCTGCATGCCGGCGGACAGAGCAAGCGCCTGCCCTCCTACGCCATCAGCAGCAAGGTGCTGACGCCCATTCCCGTGTTCCGCTGGGAACGCGGACAGCAGTTGTCGCAAACGCTGCTCGACCTGCAGCTGCCGCTCTACGAGCGCATCATGCAACAAGCCCCCGATCGGCTGACAACGATGATTGTCAGTGGCGACGTCTATATCCGTGCTGCCGAGCGCTTGGGACAGATTCCCGATGCCGACGTGGTGTGCTACGGCTTGTGGCTCGACGCCTCGATAGCCAAGGACCACGGCGTCTTCGTCAGCGACCGCCGTACACCCAACGTGCTGAAGCAGATGCTGCAGAAACCCAGCGTGGAGTGTCTCTCGGCACTGCAGAAAGATCATTACTACTTGACGGACATCGGTATCTGGCTGCTCTCCGACAAGGCGGTGAAGCTCCTCATGAAACGCAGCCAGGCGGATGATTGCGAGCCCCCGTGCCTAAAGGAATACGACCTGTACTCCGAGTTCGGCTGTGCCTTGGGCGAGGAACCTACCATCGACGATGCAGAGCTGAAAGAGCTCTCCGTAGCCATCGTGCCCCTGCCCGGTGGCGAGTTCTACCATTTCGGCACGTCGCGGGAGATGATCTCCTCGACGCTGGCTATCCAGAACATCGTCAACGACCAGCGCAACATCATGCACCACGACCGCAAGCCGCATCCGAGCATCTTTGTGCAGAACGCCGAGATTACCGCCTGCAAGCTGAGCGAGCAGAACTATAACATCTGGATAGAGAACAGCTATGTGGGCGAGGGATGGACGCTGACGCACGACAACGTGGTGACGGGTGTGCCCAAGAACGACTGGAACGTGACGCTGCAGCCCGGCGAGTGTATCGACGTGGTGCCTGTGGGCGACAGCGACTACGAGGTGCGCCGCTACCATATCGACGACCGCGTGGATAGCGACGTGTTAGCCACGAAGGCCAATCTGCGCCGACTCTTTGCCCAGCGTCAGGAGCTGCGCCGCAACAACTGGACGGCGATGGCAAAGAACTGGCAGCACAGCGTGTTCTACCAGTTAGACCTGGACGACGCAGCCCGCCAGTTCAAGCAGTGGCAGTTGCCCATGCCTGCACCGCTGCCTGCCGACGCACCGCTGATGATCCGCATCCACGATGCCATGTTCCGTGACGACAGCGACAAGGCGTTCAGTCTGCTGCGCGAAGGACTGACAGAGCGTGTGCTGGCAGAACGCCAGCAGCCACGCCTCTCCGTCTATCCAGACCAGATTGTCTGGGGACGCTCGCCGGTGCGCATCGACCTCGCCGGCGGATGGACCGACACGCCGCCCTACTGTCTGATGGAAGGTGGAAGGGTGGTGAACATCGCCATAGAACTGAACGGACAACCGCCTCTACAGGCTTACGTCAAGCCCTGCAAGCAGCCGCATATCCTCTTGCGCAGCATCGACTTGGGAGCCATGGAAGTGGTAGATACCTACGAACAGTTGGCAGACTATAATAAGGTGGGCTCGCCCTTCAGCATCCCCAAGGCTGCCCTGGTGCTGGCAGGCTTCCATCCTAACTTCAGTGCCCAGCGCTATCCGTCGCTGCAGGCACAGTTAGAAGACTTCGGCTGTGGCATCGAAGTGACGCTGCTGTCAGCCATCCCTGCCGGTAGCGGACTGGGCACCAGCAGCATCCTCGCATCGACGGTGTTAGGAGCCGTCAGCGACTTCTGCTCCTTGGCGTGGGACAAGACCGAGATAGGTCGCCGCACGTTGGTGCTGGAACAGTTGCTGACCACGGGTGGCGGCTGGCAAGACCAGTTCGGCGGTGTGTTAGGAGGTGTGAAACTGTTGGAAACCCCACAGGGCTTCGAGCAAGACCCGCTGGTGCGCTGGTTGCCTACCGACCTCTATACCCAGCCCGAATATCAGCCATGTCACCTCTTATATTATACAGGCATCACCCGTACCGCTAAGAAGATTCTGGGCGAAATCGTGCGCCGCATGTTCCTGAATCACGGTGGCGAGATACGACAGCTGCGCGCCATGAAGGCCCATGCCGCAGACATGTATGAGGCCATCCAGCGCCAGGACTTCCAGGAGATGGGACGTCTCATCCGCAAGACCTGGCAGCAGAACCAGCTCATCGACAGTGGCACCAATCCCGACAGCGTGCGCCGTATTACCGACCTCATCGACGACCTCTGCTTGGGCTATAAGTTGCCGGGAGCCGGCGGTGGCGGCTATCTGTATATGGTGGCGAAAGACCCCGAGGCGGCAGCCCGCATCAAGCAGATGCTGCACGAGCATCCGACGAATGCCAACGCACGCTTCGTGGAGATGACGCTCTCGAAGAAGGGCCTGCAGGTTTCAAGGAGTTAAGTGGTTCTTCGAAATATCGAAATGTCGAAATGTCGAAATGTCGAAATGAGTGGTTATGGAGTTCAGAACCGTTGTTGACATAGCGAAGCCCGACTTCGAGATACAGCCCTGTGAGCCGGTGCTCTTCGTGGGCTCCTGCTTTGCCGACGAGATAGGGCGCCGCTTCGAGGACGAGGGGTTCCCTACCGTGATCAATCCCTACGGCACGATGTACAATCCCGTGAGCATCCTGCACACCCTGGAACGCTACGAGGGAACGCCGAGTCTCGTGTTCCTGACGTTAGGCACCAACCACGTCTATCGGCTGAAGGAGACCGGCGAGATTGTCGATAACTGCGAGAAACGTCCGCAGCGGCTGTTCCAGGAAGAAGAGCTGACGGTGGAGCAATGCTGCGAAGCCTTGCAGCAGTGTGTCGCGCTGTTGCAGCAGCGCAACGCCGCTGTGCGCATCGTCTTTACCGTCAGTCCCATCCGCTATCGCAAGTACGGCTACCATGAGTCGCAGCTCTCGAAAGCCACGCTGCTGCTCGCCGTTGCCCGCCTCACCTCTGCACCCTTAAACCGAGCGGGGGAACCGCTCGGCACAGGCATCCCCGTCCCCCCGTCCCCCTGTCCCCCCGTCCCCCTGTCCCCCCACTATTTCCCCGCTTACGAAATCGTGATGGACGAGTTGCGCGACTACCGCTTCTACGCCTCCGACATGCTGCACCCCTCGCAGCAGGCCGTTGATTACCTCTGGGAGCGGCTCGTGGAGCACTACTTCTCTGCCGCCGCCAAGCAATACCTTGACGAGTGGCGACCACTGAAACAAGCCTTGGCGCACCGCCCCTTCAACCCCGATTCCGAGGAATATCGTGCCTTGATGGATAAAACTTTGTTAAAAGTCGCTGAGTTACGAAAAAAATATCCTACTTTTGCAAAATAATTTCGACACCTCTATATCATGAACTATAGCATTGAGAAGATTGCCACCCTGATTGGTGCGCGCCGCATCGGAACCGTCGATGCCCAGATTAGCTGGCTGCTGACCGACAGCCGCTCGCTGTGTTTCCCTGAGGGAACACTGTTTTTTGCCTTGAAGACCGCCCGTAACGACGGTCACCGATATATCGAAGACCTCTATCGCCGAGGCGTCCGCAACTTCGTCATCGAGCAGAATGCTCAGTCTCCCAACCCTTTGGGAGGGGACGGGGGTGGGCTCTCTCTTACCTCTTTGAGTGATGCCAACTTCCTGGTGGTATCTTCGCCATTGGCAGCCTTGCAACGACTGGCAGAGCGCCATCGTGACGAGTTCGACATTCCCATTGTAGGCATTACCGGCTCCAATGGTAAGACGATGGTCAAGGAGTGGCTGTATCAGTTGCTGGCACCCTCGATGAACGTGGTACGCTCGCCCAAGAGCTACAACTCGCAGATTGGCGTACCCCTCAGCGTGTGGCTGCTCAACGAACAGGCACAGGTGGGACTCTTTGAGGCTGGCATCAGTCAGCCCGACGAGATGAGCCGACTGGCAGACATCATCCAGCCTACCATCGGTGTGCTGACCTATCTCGGTGCTGCCCATCAGGAGAACTTCCGCACCATGGAGGAGAAGTGTATGGAGAAGATGCAGCTGTTTCAGCACGCCAAGGTCATCGTCTATAACAGCGATGACGACGTCGTGTCGCGCTGTCTGCGCCGCTCAGGCTATCAGGGCGAGAAGATAGGGTGGAGTAGAGAGAACAGTCTTGCCCCCCTGTTCATAGAGAAGGTGGAGCAAACCCAAGCCTCGAACCGAGCAGCGGAACCGCTCGGCACCGTAAACCCCGCGTCCGCTCACCTCTCACCTCTCACCACTATTACATATATATATAAAGGTACGCGTGGAAAGTGCGAGTTGCCGTTCTGCGACGATGCGTCCATCGAGTGCTCGCTGGCATGTATTGCCGTCGCCCTCTACTTAGGATTGACACCCGAGCAGTTGGCAGAGCGGATGGCCAAACTCGAGCCCGTTGCCATGCGATTGGAGGTAAAGGAAGGTCAGCATGGCTGTCTGATTATCAACGACTCGTACAACTCCGACGTCAACTCGTTGGACATCGCCCTCGACTTCATGGCGCGCCGCGTGTCGTCCAACACCCAACACCTAACACCCACCACCCTGATATTGAGCGATATCTACCAGAGTGGCATGAGCGGATATAACCTCTATCGGGAGGTCAACGGACTCTGCATGAAGCGCGGCGTCCAGCAGCTGATAGGCATCGGACCCGAAATCAGTGCACAGCGTGGTGTCTTCTCCATGCCGAGGAAGTCGTTCTTTACCTCTACCGAGGCATTCCTGGCGAGCGATGCCTTCCGCCAGCTGCACGACGAGGTGATTCTCATCAAGGGTGCCCGAGCCTTCGGTTTCGACCGCATCACCGAACTTCTGGAGCAGAAAGTCCACGAGACGATACTGGAGGTGAACCTGTCTGCCGTGGTCGATAACCTGAACTACTACCGCTCCTTCCTGAAGCCCGAGACGAAACTCGTCTGCATGGTCAAGGCCGATGCCTACGGAGCGGGAGCCGTGGAGGTGGGAAAGACACTGCAAGACCACCGTGTGGATTACCTTGCCGTGGCCGTTGCCGATGAGGGTGTCACGCTGCGCCGTAACGGTATCACGCAGAATATCATGATCATGAACCCCGAGATGACGGCGTTCAAGACCATGTTCGACTACGACTTAGAGCCCGAGGTCTATTCCTTCCGACTGATGGAGGCGCTGATACGTGCTGCCGAGAAGCAGGGCATTACCGGATGGCCCGTACATATCAAGCTCGACACGGGCATGCATCGCTTGGGTTTCGACCCTGAGCACGACATTGACGAGGTCATTGCACGACTGAAGCGGCAGAATGCCATCATTCCGCGCTCCGTGTTCTCGCACTTTGTAGGTTCCGACAGCGACGATTTCGACAACTTCTCCGCTATGCAGTTCGAGAGGTTCGACAAGGCGAGCCAGAAACTTCAGGACGCCTTCCCGCACAAGATTCTGCGCCACATCGCCAACTCTGCCGCTATCGAGCATTTCCCCGAGCGACAGCTCGACATGTGCCGCCTGGGTCTTGGTCTTTACGGTATCGACCCCTATCAACCCCCAGTATCCTCGAACCGAACGGGAGAACCGCTCAGCACGGTAAGTCCGTCACCCCTCCGCTGCGTGAGTACGCTGAAGACTACCATCCTGCAGCTGCGCCACGTCCCCAAGGACGAGACCGTGGGTTACAGTCGCAAGGGTGTGCTGACCCGCGACTCCGTCATTGCCGCCATTCCTATCGGCTATGCTGACGGACTGAACCGCCACTTAGGACGTGGGGCAGCCTACTGTCTGGTGAACGGACAGAAGGCACCGTATGTCGGCAATATCTGTATGGACGTGGCGATGATCGACGTCACCGACATCGACTGCCATGAAGGCGACAGCGTGGAGATTTTCGGCGAACACCTGCCCGTCACGGTGCTCAGCGACGTCCTCGACACTATTCCCTACGAGGTGCTGACCGCTGTCTCAGGACGCGTAAAGAAGGTGTATTTCCAAGACTGAACCAGCAACGAATTTAATCGTTTACGTAAAAAATATCACTTTTCACTTTACACTTTACCCTTTTTTTCGTACCTTTGCAGACGCTGACAATACTAAAACAATAAATACACAAGAAAATGAGTGCAGTACAAACCTCAAAAATGACCAACTGGCGTTGGGTGATGTGTGCGATGCTATTCTTCGCCACCACAGTGAACTACATGGACCGTCAGGTTCTGTCTCTAACATTTAAGGAGTTTATCCAGCCCGAGTTCCACTGGACCGATAGCGACTATGGTACCATTACCGGCGTGTTCTCCATCTGCTATGCCATCTTCTGCCTCTTCGCAGGAAAGTTCGTGGACTGGATGGGTACCAAGAAGGGTTATCTGATTGCCATCGTCGTGTGGTCGTTAGGTGCCGTTATGCATGCCGGCTGTGGATGGGTTGCCGTACATTTCGTTGATGGTGTTGCTGACACCACCATGCTTAAGGAACTCGGTGAAGCATTAGCAATCGCTGGCAGTGATGAGGCTGCTGTTGCCGCTACGTTGGCTAAGTTCAACGTTACTGCTAACACCCTGCTGGCTATCAGCAGCGTTTCTGTTTGGCTCTTCCTCGCCTGCCGCATGATTCTCGGACTTGGTGAGGCTGGTAACTTCCCCGCAGCCATCAAGGTGACGGCAGAGTACTTCCCCAAGAAGGATCGTGCCTTTGCCACCTCTATCTTCAATGCCGGTGCCTCTGTAGGTGCCCTGGCAGCTCCCGCCACCATTCCCCTGCTCGCCAAGAGCCTTGGTTGGGAAATGGCATTCATCATCATCGGTGTGCTCGGATTCTTCTGGGCAGCCATCTGGATTTTCGTCTATGACAAGCCCGCTGAGTCGAAGCACGTCAATGAAGCCGAGCTGCTGTACGTCAACCAAGACGAGGACGACGCTGAGGCTGCCAAGACTGCCGCTGAGGAGAAGCCGATGAGCTTCGCCAAGGCCTTCACCTACAAGCAGACCTGGTCGTTCGCCTTCGGTAAGTTTATGACCGACGGTGTGTGGTGGTTCTTCCTGTTCTGGGCTCCCGCCTACTTCCAGGATCAGTTCGGCCACAAGGCCTCCGACCCCATGGGTATCGCCCTTATCTTCACCCTCTATGCCATCGTGACCGTTCTCTCGATGTTCGGTGGCTACCTGCCCAAGATTTTCGTTGAGAAGAAAGGCATGAACCCCTATGCAGGTCGTATGCTTGCCATGTTGATCTTCGCCTTCTTCCCCATGCTGGCACTCTTTGCACAGCCTCTGGGCGACTACTTCGACAGTGCTTGGTGGCCTGCCATCATCATTGGTCTCGTAGGTGCTGGTCACCAGGCATGGTCAGCTAACATCTTCTCGACCGTTGGCGACATGTTCCCCAAGAGTGCTATTGCTACCATCACCGGTATTGGTGCCATGGCTGGTGGTTTGGGCTCGTTCCTCATCAACAAGGGCTCTGGTGTGCTGTTCACCTATGCTGAGGAGCAGGGCGCAGCCTTCACGTTCATGGGCTTCGACGGCAAGCCTGCCGGTTACATGATTGTCTTCTGCATCTGTGCCGTCGCTTACCTCATCGGCTGGAGCGTCATGAAGGCTCTCGTACCGAAGTACAAGCCCGTTGTCGTGGATTAATTCAATTCACCCTAACAATACATCCAATGAATATCAGAGCCGGCTCTTTTAGAGTCGGCTCTGATGCTTTTAGTACGCTTGCTCGTGAACCCCTTTGACCGCTCGCCCTGAGGGGTCGTTGAGGTTTCGGAAGGCGGCGTCCCACTCGAGGGCGATGGCTGTAGAACAGGCTACGCTGGCCTCGGAGGGTACACTGCGGGCAGCTGAGTCGCTGGGGAAGTGCTCGGCGAAGATGCTACGGTAGTAGTACTCCTCCTTGTTCTTCGGCGGATTGATGGGGAAACGCTCGGCAGCATGAGCCATCTGCTCGTCGGAAACCGCTGCCGTCGTTATGGCTTTCAGGGTGTCAATCCACGAATACCCTACGCCGTCGGAGAACTGCTCTTTCTGTCGCCATGCCACCTCTTCGGGCAGCAGGTCGGCAAAAGCTTCACGGACAATCTTTTTCTCAATGGTCGTACCCGAACACATCTTCGCTTCTGGATTGGTGCGCATGGCGATGTCAAGGAACTCCTTGTCGAGGAAAGGTACGCGACCCTCAACGCCCCATGCCGAGAGACTCTTGTTGGCACGCAGACAGTCGTAGAGGTGGAGCTTGGAGAGTTTGCGCACGGTCTCTTCGTGGAAGTCCTTGGCAGATGGGGCTTTATGGAAATAGAGATAGCCACCGAAGATTTCGTCGGCACCTTCGCCTGAGAGCACCATTTTGATGCCCATGGACTTGATGACGCGAGCCAATAGATACATAGGTGTTGAGGCACGGACGGTGGTGACATCGTAGGTCTCGATGTAGTAGATGACGTCGCGGATGGCGTCCAGCCCCTCTTGGATAGTATAGTTGATTTCGTGATGGACAGTTCCGATGTGGTCTGCCACAAGTTTAGCCTTGGCGAGGTCGGGTGCACCTTTCAGACCCACGGCGAAGGAGTGCAGACGGGGCCACCAGGCTTTCGTCTTGCTGTCGTCCTCGATGCGGTGCTCTGAGAACTTCTCGGCGATGGCGGAGATGACGCTCGAGTCGAGTCCGCCTGAGAGCAGGACGCCATAAGGAACGTCAGACATCAGCTGGCGCTTGACGGCTGCGGTGAGACCATCGCGGATAGCCTCGACTGAGGCGGCATTGTCCTTCACGGCATCATATTGCATCCAGTCACGATGGTAGTAGCGCTTCATGCCTGGGTCGGCACTATGGTAGTAATGTCCGGGAAGGAACGGCTCGTAGCGCTCGCACTGGGCTTCAAGGGCTTTCATCTCTGAGGCGACATAGACGGTGCCGTCGCTGTCGTAACCGATGTAAAGGGGAATGACACCGATGGGGTCGCGGGCGATGAGAAACTCATCGCGCTCCTCGTCGTAGAGCACGAAGGCAAAGATGCCGCTAAGGTCTTCGAGGAAGTCGATGCCTTTTTCGCGATAAAGCGGCAGGATGACCTCGCAGTCGGAGCCTGTCTGGAATTCGTACTGTCCGGCATAGCGGCGGCGAATCTCCTGATGATTGTAAATCTCGCCATTGACGGCCAGTACTTGTTTACGGTCTGGCGAGAATAACGGTTGTCCTCCCGATTCAGGATCGACGATACTCAGTCGCTCATGGGCGAGGATGGCTGAGCCGCCACAGTAGATTCCACTCCAGTCTGGTCCGCGATGACGGATTTTCTGACTCATCTTCAGTGCTTTCTGACGCAATTCTTGCGTTTGCTTTTTAACATTTAAGATTGCTACAATTCCACACATAATGTTAATTGATAATTGATAATTGACAATTGATAATTAAAGATAGGAGAGGTAGAGATAGTTGGTTTGGGCTGGATATTCGGCCGCGAGGGTGTCAATCTGGTTGACGGTAGGCACGAGCCCCAGTTGTTTGCGCCACTTGCGGATGGTGAGTCCGGCCTGTTCCATCTTCATGCGTTGTTCCAAGCCAATGGCACGACCTATCTGGAAGTCGGAGAAACCATAGACTTTGGCAGCATGGAGCAACTGATAGATTTCTGGCGACTTCAGGTATTCTGTAAATTCGCTGGGCTCCATGAATTCCGAAACTTCAGCAAGGGTTGCCTGCTCCTTTAACTGTTGGTCGATATCGATAATATGCTTCAGCTTGTTCAGGAACCAGCGGTCTATCATTGTCAGCTGGTGTATCTGCTCTATGCTATAGCCCATTTTCATGGCTTTCGATACGACAAAGATGCGCATGTCTGTTGGTTCGTGTAGTGCTTTAGAGACATCCTTGATTTTGATTTCGTGGTTTTCTACGAATCCGTGCATGCCTTGTCCTATCATGCGCAGACCCTTTTGTAGCGCCTCCTCAAAGGTTCGTCCCACAGCCATCACTTCACCCACGCTCTTCATGGCCGAGCCGAGCTCGTGTTTGACGCCCTGGAACTTCGTTAAATCCCAGCGTGGAATCTTGACGACCACATAGTCGAGAGCGGGTTCGAAGAATGCCGAGGTGGTCTTGGTGACTGAGTTCTTCAGTTCGAAGAGTCCGTAGCCCAATCCCAATTTGGCTGCGACAAAGGCCAGCGGATATCCCGTAGCCTTAGAAGCGAGAGCTGACGAGCGGCTGAGTCGTGCATTGACTTCGATGACGCGGTAGTCCTCGCTGTTGGGGTCGAGGGCGTACTGCACATTACACTCGCCCACGATGCCGATATGGCGGATAATCTTGATGGCAATCTCGCGCAGCTTGTGATACTCGCTATTGGTCAGAGTCTGTGAGGGAGCTACCACGATGCTCTCGCCAGTATGGATGCCTAAAGGATCGAGGTTCTCCATGTTACAGACTGTGATACAGTTGTCGTAACGGTCGCGCACCACCTCGTACTCGATCTCCTTCCAGCCGCGTAGCGACTTCTCTACGAGCACCTGCGGTGAGAAGGAGAAAGCTTCTTCCGCCTGTGCCTGTAGTTGTTCGTCGTTGTCGCAGAAGCCGCTGCCCAGACCACCCAGTGCGTAGGCAGCGCGCAGAATGACGGGGAAGCCCAATTGGTGTGCTGCTTGCTGTACCTCTTCGATGGTCGAGCAGGCCTCGCTCTTGATGGTCTTGACACCAATCTCGTCGAGACGTTTGACGAAAAGGTCACGGTCTTCGGTGTCGATGATAGCTTGAACGGGCGTTCCCAACACCTTTACTCCGTATTTCTTCAGCACCCCTTTCTGGTATAGTTCCACACCGCAGTTCAGTGCTGTCTGTCCACCAAAGGAGAGTAGGATGCCGTCAGGATGTTCCTGTTCGATGACACGTTCCACGAACTCAGTAGTGACGGGTTGGAAATAAACTTTGTCTGCCACGTCTTTGGAGGTTTGTACGGTGGCAATGTTCGGATTGATGAGTATCGAATAGATTCCCTCTTCCTTCAGTGCCTTGAGTGCCTGTGCACCGCTGTAGTCGAACTCGCCTGCTTGACCGATTTTCAGTGCTCCAGAGCCAAGGAGGAGAACTTTCTTGGGAGACCCACCCTTTGTCCTCCCTGGTAGGGAGGAAATAGATAGTGTATTTGATGCATCTTCTTCTCTTGAGAGGCATCTACTCCCCGCCCTACAAGGGAGGGGAAGGGGGGAGGGTCCGAGGCTTTCTACAAATTCGTCGAACATCCATTCCGTATCCGTCGGTCCGCTACAAGCCTCAGGGTGAAACTGTGCTGAGAACCAGGGATTTGTCTTGTGGCGAATGCCTTCGTTCGAGCCGTCGTTCATATTGACGAACAGCGGTTCCCAATCAGCGGGTAGTGTCGTGTCATCCACGGCATATCCGTGATTCTGCGAGGTGATGTAACACTGTGTCGTACCTACGCGCTGTACGGGCTGGTTGTGTGAGCGATGACCGTATTTCAGCTTGTAGGTCTTGGCACCGGCGGCACGAGCCAGCAGCTGATTGCCGAGGCAGATTCCCATTAAAGGCTTCACCGTCTTATTCTGAAGGAAAGTATGGATGTGCTCTATTGTCTTAGCACATTGTTCGGGGTCTCCGGGGCCATTAGCCAGGAAGAGACCTTCGAACTCCAGTTGGTTGAAGTCGTAGTCCCACGGTACGCGAATGACCTCAACACCACGTTTGACGAGACAGCGAATGATGTTTGCCTTGACGCCACAATCGACCAAGACCACCTTCTTTGGTGCAGAGTTTAGAGTGTAGAGTTTAGAGTTGACTACCGCTGTCATATCTGGCTTGTAGGTGATAACCTCCTTGCAACTGACCTGCTCCACCCAATTGACAGAGCCGTAGTTTTCTGCTTCCGTCATATCTCTCACCTCTTGCTCCTCACCTCTCATCTCTATTCTCCCCCTCATCACGCCGTGCTCACGGAGTTTCTTTGTCAGTCGTCGGGTATCGATGCCTGTGATGGCAGGTGTCTTCTCGCGCTTGAGCCATGCTGCCAGGGATTCCTTCGCGTTCCAATGAGAATACTGCTCACCATAGTCTGCCACGACAAGTCCTTTCACATGAATGCGCTCACTCTCCATATATCTTGGTAGTGGGTCGCCTCCAGTATCTGGAACACCATAGTTACCGATCAAGGGAAATGTGGTGACGAGAATCTGTCCCGCATAGCTGGGGTCTGTCAGACTCTCCGGATAGCCCGTCATGGCAGTGCTGAACACCACCTCGCCTGACGTGTTACCCATATAACCGAACGACCAGCCGCAGAACACGCTGCCGTCTTCAAGTATCAGTCTTGCTTCTCTTTTCATCGTTTTATAATTGCATTTTCAATTCATTCTCTACATAGCTTACAAACGCCTCGTTGCAGAGACGTGTGCCGCCGGGGGTGGGGTAGTGCCCTGTGAAATACCAGTCGCCCGGATGCGCAGGACAGGCGCGGTGTAATCCGTCGATACTTTGGAACACCAGTTCTATAGGCGCCTGCATGCCTTCGGGACGCAACATCTCCACAATCTTTTGGTTGATTTCCTCTATGCTGAAGGGGGCATAAACGGCGCGTACATGATTCTCTGTGCAGGTCGAGTTCTTACATTTGCGATAAGTGTCGGCGATGATTTGCTGCATGCCCCGTTCCTTGATGAGGGCGATGGCAGCGCGGAAGGCACAAAACTCCTCTAAACGAGCCATGTCGATGCCGTAGTAGTCAGGATAGCGTATCTGTGGCGAACTTGAAACCATCACGATTTTCTTGGGATGCAGACGGTCCAGGATCTTAAAGATGCTCTCCCGCAGCGTTGTGCCGCGAACTATCGAGTCGTCGATGATGACGAGATTGTCCTCGTAGGGCTTGAGCGAGCCGTATGTGATGTCATAGACATGTGCTGCCAGGTCGTTGCGCTCATTATTGTCAGCGATGAAGGTACGCAGTTTGATGTCCTTCCACACCACTTTCTCGATGCGAACGTCATGCTTCAACTTGCGGATGCCGTCGGTTATTCCATAGAAGGAAACCTCTGCCGTATTGGGAATGTAGCTGAAGACGGTGTTGGTCACGTCTCCTTTGATAGCTTGCATGATAGCAGGTGTCAGTTGTTCGCCTAAGCGTTTGCGTTCCTGATAGATGTGACAGTCTGAGCCACGACTGAAGTAGATGCGTTCAAACGAGCAGGCACTGAGTTGCCTGGCGGGCAGAATCTGTTGCAGGCAACTCTCGCCGTTATTCCTGACAATGAGTGCCTGACCACGCTCTAATTCATGGATGTCTTCGGCTGGCAAGTCGAAACATGTCTGGATAACAGGACGTTCTGAAGCCAGCACCACCACCTCGTCGTCTTTGTACCAAAATGCAGGCCGGATGCCCCAGGGGTCGCGCATGGCAAACATCTCACCGCTGCCCGTCATGCCACACATTACATAGCCGCCGTCGAAGTGCTGCATGGTCGTCTTCAGCACGTTAGCCATCTTAACGTGCTCGTCGATATATTGAGTGATGTCAGTTCCTTTCAAACCCAGTTTTTTTGCTTTGGTAAACAGCCGTTCCACTTCACGGTCCAGCCGGTGACCCATCAGTTCCAATGTGATGTAAGAGTCGCCATAGATGCGTGGCGACTGTCCTTGCGATGTCAGGAAATGAAAGATCTCGTCGATATTCGTCATATTAAAGTTCCCGCACAGACACAGGTTCTTGGCGCGCCAGTTGTTGCGGCGCAGAAACGGATGAACGTATGTCAGTCCTCTCTTGCCGGTAGTCGAATACCGCAGATGTCCTATGAGCAACTCGCCCTTCATCTCTTCGGTTACACGGCTGAAAATCTCTGTGATAGCATCTTTACCCTCTGCTCTCTCACGGAACATATATTCTGTGCCAGGCTTGTTGGTTAGGCTTACTGAGGCAATGCCGGCTCCCTCTTGTCCACGGTTGTGCTGCTTCTCCATCATCAGATAGAGTTTGTTGAAGCCATAAGCCCATGTGCCGTATTTCTTCTGGTAATAGTCAAGCGGTTTCAGCAGGCGAATCATTGCCACTCCACATTCGTGTTTTAGCTGCTCCATATCACATACAGGCTTTGATAAACGACATAAACAGCGGGTGCGGCTGCAACACCGTTGATGAGTATTCGGGGTGGAACTGCGTACCGATGTACCAGCGTTTCTTAGGAATCTCTACAATCTCCACCAGATTGGCGGCAGGGTTGATGCCCACACACTTCATACCAGCCTTTTCATATTCCTCCTTATACCTGTTGTTGAACTCATAGCGGTGACGATGGCGTTCGCTGACCATCTTCTTTTCGCCGTAAGCCTTATAAACGCGACTGCCCTTGACTAACTCGCAGTCGTAGGCACCCAGTCGCATCGTGCCGCCCATCTGGGTAATGCTCTTCTGCTCCTCCATGATGTCGATAACGTTATGGGGCGTGTCGGGGTTCATCTCGGCGCTATTAGCGTCCTTGTAACCCAACACATTGCGTGCAAACTCGATGACCATCATCTGCATACCGAGACAGATGCCAAAGGTGGGAATGTCATGAATACGCGTATATTCGGCAGCGACAATCTTTCCCTCGATGCCACGCTGTCCGAAGCCCGGACAGATGACTATACCCTGCAAGTTTTCCAGCTTCTTGGCGATGTTTTCGCTGGTAATCTCTTCACTGTTCACAAAGTGCATGCGAACCTTCACGTCGTTGTAGATGCCTGCCAGGTTCAGACTTTCGCGGATGCTCTTGTATGCATCCTGCAGGTCGTACTTACCCACCAGTCCGATATGTACCTCGCGTGTTGCCTTGCGCTGCTTGTCAAGGAAGTCGTGCCAGGCTTTCATGGCTGGCGTCTCACCAACGGGTACACCTATCTTCCGCAGGATGGCTGCGTCCAGTCCCTGTTGCTGCATGTTTACCGGCACCTCGTAGATGCTCGGCATATCTTCGCTCTGCACGACGCACTCCAAATCGACATTACAGAACGAAGCCACCTTCATGCGCAGATGGTCATCAAGGTGGCGTTCGGTTCGGAGCACAAGGATATCGGGCTGAATACCCATCGACTGCAGTTCCTTGACACTATGCTGCGTCGGTTTTGTCTTCAGTTCGTCAGCGGCTTTCAAATAGGGAACGTAGGTCAGGTGCACGCATACAGCATCGCGTCCCAATTGCCACCGTAGTTGTCGGATGGCTTCCATGAAAGGTGCGCTTTCGATGTCACCGATGGTTCCGCCCACCTCGGTGATGACGAAGTCGAGCTGCTCGTCTGATGCGGTAGCAAATTTTTCACTGTTCACTTTCCCCTTTTCACTTAAGCGGAGCATCCTCCGTTTAATCTCATCCGTGATGTGTGGCACGACTTGGATTGTCTTTCCCAGATAGTCGCCGTGGCGCTCGCGGTCAATGACCGTCTTGTAGATGCGTCCCGTCGTTATACTGTTGTTTTGTGTGGTGCGTATGCCTGTGAACCGTTCGTAGTGTCCCAAGTCTAGGTCGGTCTCAAAGCCGTCCTCCGTGACGTAGCATTCACCGTGCTCGTAGGGGTTCAGCGTACCTGGGTCGATGTTGATGTAGGGGTCGAACTTCTGGATGGTGACCTTAAAACCGCGAGCCTGTAGCAGCTTACCGATACTGGCGGAAATGATGCCCTTGCCTAACGATGACACGACACCGCCCGTGACGAAGATATACTTTGTTTGCATATATATTGTTTTTATTCTTTCGTTACAAACCCTCTCCTCCACTGATATATGGAAGAGAGGGAGACCTGGCAAAGATTATGGTTGCAGCGTGAATCCGAAAACCAGGTATGCTTTTTGCGAGCAAGGATTGGCCGTCAGCTGTCCGAAGATGGGAATGGCAAACGTGTCCGTTATCTTGATTTCCTTTGTCGCTCGCAGTGTTAAGTTTGTGACGGCGAAACCACTCGTCCCATACTGAGGCGAAGTATATGGAACAGCACCGGCCGTGGCAGTCCATTCTATGGCAGAAAGTTTGAATGGCACACTTGCCTCAAAATAACTGCTGTAGGCTCGTTTGCCGTTTGCTTTATAGTCGTTGCCCGCAAAGTTGGTGTACCACTGTAAGGAAGCAAAACCGAAGTCGTAGCCAATGTTCCCCTCGAAGACGTGGTTCGTGCTATGTGCTTCGTACTTGAAGTAACGTCCGCCTAGATCGCCGCCGTTGGGCATTTCACTAAACCAGTAGTCGGTGATGCCGATGTTCAGCCCACCGATGGAGTAGGCGAGTGTAAAGTCGAACTCTTTCACGTCGTCTTTGTTCGACAGTCCGTAGCTGCCCCACGCCGTTAGCGACAGTCCCTTATATCCCACGCCAAGTGTTGGTTGCACGGCCACATCACCTAATTTCTGACCACGCCAAATATATTCGTTAACGAAATCGCCACCAATCGTGGTTTCTATTTTTTCCTGTGCAAGGGCGGTGATGCTCATCACCAAACCCATTGCAAACAATACAATTTTTTTCATACCTTTAAATTTTTCACTCTTCACTTTTCACTTAGTTATAGCACGTTTCTCCATGTTCGTAGATGTCGAGACCTTCATCTTCGATGCGTTTGTCCACACGCAGGCCATGCAACTTCTTGATACCATAGAACAGGATGAAGCCACAGGCGGCAGCCCAGAGGTCGATGACCAAGATACCGAAGCACTCGGCACCGAAGAATCCCCAACCGTGACCGTAGAATGCTCCATTTGTAGTTGACAACAGACCTGTCATCAGTGTTCCGAGAATGCCACAGACGCCATGTACCGAGCTGGCACCAACGGGGTCGTCGATGTGTAGCTTGTGGTCGATAAAGTCGATAGAGAATACCAATACGGTTCCACATACCAGTCCGATGACGATAGCGCCAACAGGCGACACAATGTCACAACCTGCCGTAATGCCCACCAGTCCTGCCAGCACGCCGTTGAGCGTCAATGACAGTGATGGCTTGCCGTACTTCCACCACGTAATGAACATGGTGGCCACACCGCCAGCAGCAGCTGCGAGGTTGGTGGTGAGGAACACATGGCTGATGGCTATGCGGTTGACTTCACCTGAGGCTGCCAGCTGCGAGCCTGGGTTGAATCCGAACCAGCCCAGCCAAAGGATGAAAACACCCAGTGCTGCCATCGTCAGGTTATGTCCAGGAATGGCGCGGCTCTTGCCGTCCTTGCCATACTTGCCGATGCGGGGACCTAATGCCATAGCACCGATAATGGCCAACACGCCACCAACACTATGCACGATAGCAGAACCTGCAAAGTCGTGGAATACATCGCCGAAGGTGCTTATCATAAAGCTGTCTTCAGCAGCGTTGCAAAGCCATCCACCACCCCAGGTCCAGTGACCCTCAATGGGATAAATGAACAGTGAGATGAAGGCGGAGTAGATCAGGTACATTGAAAACTTCGTGCGCTCAGCCATAGCACCACTGACAATCGTGGCACTGGTGGCACAGAACACTGTCTCGAAAATCAAGAAACCCTCTACCGGCAGGTCGCCTTTATAGAAAGAGAGGTCGCCCCAGTTGGGCATACCGATGAAACCTGCACCCTCGCTGCCAAACATAAATCCGAAACCGAGGAAGAAGAACAGCAATGAGCCGAACATGAAATCGACAAAGTTCTTCATCAGAATGTTTGCCGTGTTCTTACTGCGGGTGAAACCTGCCTCGCACAGCGCAAACCCTGGCTGCATCCAGAATACCAGCATAGCTGCCAATAGCATCCATACGGTGTCAAGTGATAGTCCTATTTCGTTCATATTTTTAAGTCTTTGTGTTGTTGTGTTATCCTTTATTTCTTATCTCTTAATACTGTGTCGCCGTTCTCACCCGTGCGAATAGACCATGTATCTATCATCTCGCTGACGAAGATACGTCCGTCTCCTACTTCGCCAGTGTGAGCCACGTTTAGAATAACCTTTACGGTTGGCTCTACAAACTGGTCGCGGCAGACGATGGTCAGTGCCACACGCTCAATGACATCGGTTGAATACTGAACACCACGATAGATGCGCTCTTCGCGGCTCTGTCCGATGCCGTGTACGTTATGGTACTCGAACCAGTCGATGTCTGACTGCAACAATGCCTCCTTGACATCCTCGAATTTGGTCTTGCGGATAATTGCTTCAATCCTTTTCATACCTTTTCACCTTTTTAATTAATACTTACATGTCTTCGTGAAAGCTTTCGGCTGCAAAGGTACGGTGATTCTTACAGATAAAACGAATAAATTTCCAACTTTGCACCAATAAAAAACGGCGAAATGACAAAATGTAAACCAGCAGGCATCGTGAAAGGCTTGTTGCTTTTCAAATTGTCAAATGTTCGAATAAATTTTGAGCAAAATGTAAGTTGTGCTCGTTTCCAAAACAAATTATTGTCGCAAACATGATTGTTTTACTAACTATTTGTATTATCTTTGCACCCGAATTCGAGACAAACGTAAGATTAATAAAGGATTATATGACAAAAGGTAAACTAAACGGATTATACCAACCTCAATATGAACACGACGCATGCGGTGTAGGCATGGTGGTGAACATACATGGCGGAAAGAGTCACGCACTGGTGGATCAGGCGTTGCGCGTATTGGAGAATATGGAGCACCGAGGTGCAGAGACACGCGACAAGACGGGCGATGGTGCAGGCATCATGCTGCAGATTCCTCATGAGTTCATCCTGTTGCAAGGCATTCCTGTACCTGAGAAAGGAAAGTATGGCACGGGTCTTGTATTCTTGCCGAAGGAGGAGAAGGAGCAGCAGGAAATTCTGTCTGTGATGATTGAGGAGATAGAACGCGAGGGTTTGCAGCTGATGCATATGCGCACGGTGCCTACATGTCCTGAGGTATTGGGAGAGGCTGCACGTTTGGTGGAACCTGCTATCAAGCAAATCTTTGTTACGGGTGTGAGCGAAGATGATGCTGACAAACTTTCGCGCACATTATATATTATAAGGAAGAAGATTGAGCGCAGGGTAACACATCCCGATTTTTATATCTGTTCATTGTCTAATACTAACATTATATACAAGGGAATGCTGACCAGCGGACAATTGCGTCGGTATTTCCCAGATTTGTCTAATCCTTACCTGACAAGCGGACTGGCGCTGGTACACTCACGTTTCTCGACCAACACGTTCCCCAAGTGGAAACTGGCGCAGCCTTTCCGTTTGCTGGCGCACAATGGCGAGATCAATACCATTCGAGGTAATCGTGGTTGGATGAAAGCGCGTGAGAGTGTACTTTCCAGCGAGGCATTGGGTGACATCAAGGACCTGCGCCCCATCGTGCAGGAAGGAATGAGCGACTCCGCCTCGCTCGACAACGTGTTTGAGTTCCTGATGATGAGTGGGCTGTCGCTGCCGCAGGCAATGGCGATACTCGTACCGGAAAGTTTTAACGACAAGAACCCTATCAGCGAGGACTTGAAGGCTTTCTATGAGTATCACTCTATATTGATGGAACCATGGGACGGTCCTGCCGCCCTGCTGTTCAGCGACGGACGTTATGCGGGCGGCATGCTGGATAGAAATGGTCTGCGCCCCAGTCGCTATACCATCACCAAGCAAGGGATGATGGTCGTAGCGTCTGAAGTTGGCGTGATGGATTTTGAGCCTGGTGATGTAGTGTCGAAGGGACGCCTGCAGCCAGGAAAGATTCTGCTCATCGACACGCAGGAAGGCAAGATATACTACGACGGCGAGATTAAGGAGCAGTTGGCGAAGGCTCATCCTTATCGCGAATGGCTCTCTGAGAATCGCGTGCAGCTGGAGAAGTTGAAGAGTGGCCGCAAGGTGGATAACAGCGTCAGCGACCTGCAGTGCCGGCTGGTACAGTTTGGCTATGGTCAGGAGGATATTGATAAGACTATCGTTCCGATGGCCACGACCGGTCAGGAACCTGTGGCAGCGATGGGTAACGATACGCCGCTGGCAGTCATTAGCGACCGTCCACAGGTGTTCTTCAACTACTTCCGTCAGCAGTTTGCACAGGTGACGAACCCCGCCATCGACCCCATCCGTGAGGAATTGGTGATGTCGCTGACTGAATACATTGGCGCTGTGGGTACGAACATTCTGACTCCCGATGCCTCCAACTGTAAGATGGTGCGCCTGCCACAACCCGTTTTAACCAACACACAACTCGATATATTATGTAACATCCGCTACAAGGGATTCAAGACGAAGAAGCTGCCCATGACATTCAGACCCACCTCCCAGCCCCTCCCTGCGAGGGAGGGGAGTGATTACACTCAGGCAGGAGAGGATTTGCGAGTCGCTCTGGATAAACTATGTAAAGATGCGGAAAAGGCGGTGGACGATGGCTACAACTACATCATACTGACGGATAAACTGCCTGTTGAAGATACAGAGGAATCTACTCCCCTCCATCATAGGGAGGGGCAGGGGGGAGAGTCTCCTTTCATCCCATCATTGCTGGCTGTAAGTGCCGTTCACCACTATCTCATCAGTGTGGGTAAGCGTGTGCAGACGGCGCTGATAGTGGAGAGTGGCGAAATCCGTGAGACGATGCACGCTGCCTTGCTGTTGGGCTATGGTGCCAGCGCGCTGTGTCCCTACATGACGTTCGCCATTCTCGACGACCTTGTGAAGCGTGGCAAGATTCAGGAGGAATATGCGACGGCAGAAGCAAACTATATCAAGGCCGTTGACAAGGGTCTGAAGAAGATTATGTCGAAGATGGGTATCTCGACCATCCGCTCGTATCGCGGTGCGAAGATTTTTGAGAGCATCGGTTTGAGCGAAGACCTGCTGCGCCGCTATTTCGGTACGGAGACGAGCACCATCGGTGGTATCGGTCTGAAGGAGATAGCGAGGGATCAGATTCGTTTACAGACCCTCCCACAACCCCTCCCTGTGAGGGATGGGAGCAGTTCCCTTGCTAATCATGGCCAGTTCTCGTGGCGTAAGGACGGCATCAAGCACGCTTGGAACCCAGAGACCATCGCCAAACTGCAGCTGGCTTGCCGTCAGAGTAATTACGAAAAGTTCAAGGAATGGTCAAAACTTGTCGATGAGAAAGAATCGCCCATCTTTATCCGTGATTTCTTTGGTTGGAAGAAGGCTTCTACGCCAACTCCAATCGATGAGGTAGAAAGTATAGAGAGCATCGTCAGACACTTCGTGACGGGTGCCATGTCGTTCGGCGCTCTGAGTATTGAGGCGCACGAGGCATTGGCGCTGGCTATGAATAAACTGGGCACCCGTTCCAATACAGGCGAGGGTGGTGAGGACAATGCCCGCTACCATACTGAAGTAGATGGCGTCAGCCTCAGCAGCAAGACCAAACAGATTGCATCGGGACGCTTTGGTGTAACGGCTGAATACCTGGTGAATGCCGAGGAGATACAGATCAAGGTGGCTCAGGGTGCCAAGCCCGGCGAGGGTGGACAGTTGCCCGGCTTCAAGGTGAACGACATCATTGCGAAGACGCGTAACGCTATTCCCGGCATCTCGCTCATCTCACCGCCGCCTCATCACGACATTTACAGTATCGAAGACCTGGCACAGCTCATCTTCGATCTGAAGAACATCAACCCGACGGCTGCTGTCAGCGTGAAACTCGTAGCCGAGAGTGGGGTGGGAACCATCGCTGCCGGTGTTGCAAAGGCAAAGGCCGACCTGATTGTGATAAGCGGTGCAGAAGGCGGTACTGGTGCCAGCCCTGCTTCAAGTATGCGCTTTGCGGGTATCTCTCCCGAGATAGGCCTTGCTGAGACGCAGCAGACACTGGTGATGAACGGTCTGCGCAACCAGGTGCGCCTGCAGACCGACGGACAGTTGAAGACTGCCAAGGATGTGATGATCATGGCTATGCTCGGTGCTGACGAGTTCTCGTTTGGTACACTGCCGCTCATCGTCTTGGGATGTGTGATGATGCGCAAATGCAATACGAACACCTGTCCGATGGGTGTGGCAACCCAGAACCCTGAGTTGCGCAAGCACTTTGAAGGTCGCGCAGAATACGTGGTGAACTACTTTACCTTCCTGGCTCAGCAGGTGCGCGAATATCTTGCTGAAATCGGTGTAAAGAGCCTGAAGGAGATTATCGGACACACGGAGCTCATCGAAATAAGTGAAAAGGTAAAAGTGAAAAGTGAAAAATCGGCTACCGCTGAGAAATGGCAAACCATCGACTTCGGACGACTGCTGCACAAGCCTGAGACAGATAAGAACCTCTATTGGGATCGCGGTGCCTTCACCAAGGTCACTGGTGTGAAAGACGAGGAGATCATCCGTGCTGCCGAGAAGGCTATCAACGATGGCGAGGAGGTGACGCTGGACTATGCTATTAAGAATACCGACCGTGCCGTGACGACAATGCTTTCAGGTGTTATCGCCAAAAAATACGGTGAAGCGGGTCTGCCTGATAATACCATTAATATCAAGTTCAAAGGCTCGGCAGGTCAGAGCTTTGGTGCCTTTGCCGTAAAGGGACTCAACATCAAACTTGAAGGTGAGTGTAATGACTACTTCGGCAAGGGCCTTTCGGGTGGTCGCATCTCTATTCTGCCTCCGGCTCGTCGCAGCGATGACTTCAAAGCCGAAGAGAATATTATAGCTGGTAATACCGGTCTCTATGGTGCCACCTCGGGCGAGCTCTATATCAACGGAATGGTAGGTGAGCGTTTTGGCGTGCGCAACTCTGGAGCCACAGCAGTCATCGAGGGTGCCGGCGACCATTGTTGCGAGTATATGACGGGCGGTCGCGTGGTGGTATTGGGCAAAACAGGTCGTAACTTTGCTGCAGGTATGAGTGGCGGTGTGGCCTATGTCTATGACCCCGACCATACGTTTGACTATTTCTGCAATATGGATATGGTAGAGCTCTCGCTGGTCGAGGACTCCATATCGCGCAAGGAACTCCTTGAACTCATCCGTCAGCACTATCTTCATACGGGTTCTGCCCTCGCAGGACGCATGCTTGACGACTGGCACCGCTATATCGAGGACTTCATCCAGGTGGTGCCCATCGAGTACAAGCGCGTGCTCGAAGAAGAGAAAATGGCACGTCTGCATGAGAAGATTGCCGACATCCAGCGCGACTATTAAATTGTAAATGGTTAAATTGTAAATTGAAATGGGAAATCCAAAAGCATTTTTAGAGATACATCGTCAGGAGGCTGGTTACCGCCCTGTTCACGATAGAATACACGACTTTGGCGAGGTAGAGCAGACGCTCAACACCCGCGAACGTAAGTTGCAAGCCTCGCGCTGCATGGACTGCGGTGTGCCCTTTTGCCACTGGGCTTGTCCGTTGGGCAACAAAGCCCCGGAGTGGAACGATGCGCTGTATAAGGGCGACTGGGAGTTGGCTTACCGCCTGCTGAATAGTACCAATCCCTTTCCAGAATTCACCGGTCGCATCTGTCCGGCACTGTGCGAGAAGGCTTGTGTGCTGAACCGCTTCAACCACGAACCCACAACCAACCGCGAGAATGAGGCAGCTATCACCGAGATGGCCTTCCAGGAGGGTTTTATCCTGCCCCGCACCAACATCCAGCGTAATGGGAAGCGCGTAGCCGTTATCGGTGCCGGTCCTGCCGGTTTGGCTGCTGCCAACGATTTGAACCTGATGGGCTACATGGTGACAGTGTTTGAGAAGAACGAAGCTGCTGGTGGCTTGCTACGATACGGCATCCCCAACTTCAAACTCAACAAAGCGATTATCGACCGTCGTATCGCCCTGTTGGAGCAGGAGGGAATTGAGTTTAAGTATGGTGAAGAGATAATGTTCAATGTTCAATGTTCAATGTTCAATGATTACGACGCCGTCGTAATCGCTACCGGCACGCCTACCGCTCGTGACTTAAAGGCTCCCGGCCGTGAACTGAAAGGCGTTCACTTCGCTCTCGACCTGCTGTCGCAGCAGAACCGTGTATTGGCGGGTATCGAATTTTCAAAGGACGAACGCATCAGCGCCAAGGGCAAGGATGTACTCGTGATAGGTGGTGGCGATACAGGCTCTGACTGTATTGGCACTGCTCATCGTCAGGGGTGCAAGAGCGTTACTCAGATTGAGATCATGCCCCGTCCTGTCGAAGGTCCAGACGACCCGCAGAATCCCTGGCCCAACTGGCCACGCACCCTCAAGACCACCTCGTCGCACGAAGAGGGTTGCACTCGTCGCTGGAACATCAACACATTGGAATTCCTCGGCGAGAACGGCAGACTTACGGGTGTGAAGGTACAGGAAATCGACTGGAAACCCAACCCCGACGGTGGTCGCCCCATCATGGTTGAGAAGGGCAAGCCTGAAGTCATCAAGGCTGAGCTCTGCCTCCTTGCCATGGGTTTCCTGAAACCCGAGCATCCCGAGTATCCAGAGAATGTCTTCGTCTGTGGCGACTCAGCCAATGGCGCCTCACTTGTTGTCCGTGCGTTGGCGAGCGGTCGTCAGACTGCCCAGCAGGTTAACAACTATCTAACGAATGGTGTCTGTGAGTCCAGTAAGCCCTATTAGTCCAATAAGCCCTATGAAAAAAATTCCCTTCACAAAGATGCACGGCTGTGGCAACGACTATATTTACATCAATGCCATGCAACACCCTATTGACAACCCTTCGGTGACTGCCATTGCATGGAGCGACCGCCATCGGGGTATCGGTTCTGACGGGCTGGTGCTGATAGGAGCATCGCCAGTGCCTGAGGCTGACTTTTCTATGCGTATCTTCAATGCCGACGGCAGCGAAGCGATGATGTGCGGCAATGCGTCGAGGTGCATTGGCAAGTATCTCTATGAGAGGACTCACCCCTGGCCCCTCCCTGTGAAGGAAGGGAATGGTTACCAAGAGACTGAAATCCGTCTCCTGACTCTGTCGGGTGTCAAGATTCTTCATCTGCACATCGTCAACGACATAGTTGAATACGTAACAGTGGATATGGGTGAGCCCGTCTTCGAGGACGAAACCCTTTTTAATCCTACACTTGCGACCAGTCTATCAACTCCTCTCCCTTACAGGGAGGGGCAGGGGGGTGGGTCTGCTCTTTTCGTCTCGATGGGCAATCCGCATTACGTCATTTTCACGGACGATGTTGACCAAGTAGGCGAAACAGGACGCATCCTTGAAAACCACCCGGCCTTTCCCCAGCGTTGCAACATCGAGTTTGCTCAAATACTACCGGATGGTCGCATCAGAACGAGAGTCTGGGAACGGGGCAGTGGCATTACGATGGCGTGTGGCACGGGAGCTTGCGCCACGGCAGTAGCAGCTGCCAGAACGGGTAGGGCTGCTCGCAAGAGCGGCATCGTTATGGACGGCGGTACGCTGCAAATAGAATGGCGCGAAAGCGACAATCATGTCTATATGACCGGTCCTGCCGAGTTTGTCTTCGAGGGCGAAGCAGAATTGCTCCCTCAATAAATTGATAAATAAATTGTCCAATTGTAAATAGTCCAATTGTAAATTACCTCAATAAATTGTCCAATTGTAAATTGTCAAATTGTAAATTACCATGGCATTAGTAAACATTCACTTCCTGAACCTGCAGAACAACTACCTGTTTGCCGACATTGCCAAGAAGGTCAATGCCTTCAAGGTGATGCACCCCAAGGCCGATGTTATCTCGCTCGGTATTGGCGACGTCACTCAGCCGCTCTGTCCTGCCGTTGTTGAGGCAATGCACAAGGCTGTCGATGAGATGGCGACGCCAGAGGGCTTCCGCGGATACGGTCCTGAGCAGGGATACGAGTTTCTGCGTGAGGCAATTCTGAAGAACGACTTCGCACCGCGTGGCGTACGCCTCAGCATCGACGAGGTGTTCATCAACGATGGCGCCAAGAGCGACACGGGAAACTTCCAGGAATTGTTGCACTGGGATAACTTCATCGGTGTTACCGATCCTATCTATCCTGTCTATATCGACTCGAACGTGATGATAGGACGTTGTGGCACCTATCGGGAGGGTCGGTGGACCAACGTGCGTTATATGCCCACTACCGCAGAGAACGGTTTTGTTCCAGAACTGCCTAAGGGTCGTCCTGTCGATGTCATTTATCTCTGCTTCCCTAACAACCCTACAGGTACTGTCATTACCAAGCAGGAGTTGCGGAAGTGGGTGAACTATGCGTTGAAGAACGATGCCCTCATCCTCTTCGATGCGGCTTATCAGGCTTACATTCAAGACCCCGATATTCCGCATAGCATTTATGAGATTCGTGGTGCCCGCAAGTGTGCCGTCGAGTTTCGCTCGTTCTCCAAGACGGCAGGATTCACGGGCGTTCGCTGTGGCTACACCATTGTTCCTAAGGAAGTCAGCGTGACTACTTTTGAGGGTGAACGAATCCCGCTCAACCAATTGTGGCTGCGCCGCCAGTGTACTAAGTTTAACGGCACCAGCTACATCTCGCAGCGAGCTGCCGAGGCTATTTATTCGCCCGAAGGAAAGCAGCAGGTGCAGCAGACCATCGACTACTACATGCAGAATGCCGCCAACATGCTCAGCGTGCTGAGAAATCTTGGTTTCGAGTGCTATGGCGGCGAGAATGCTCCCTACATCTGGATGCGTACCCCTGATGCTCCAGGACCAGACGGTACGATGGCCGCTACGCCCTCTTGGACATTCTTTGAGCAACTGCTCTACGGAGCCAATGTGGTCTGCACGCCAGGTGTCGGTTTCGGTCCGAGTGGCGAGGGTTATGTGCGCTTTACCGCCTTTGGCAGCCATGAGCGTACCGAAGAGGCACTACGGCGTATCGCTCTGTGGGTCAATAAATAAATGGTAAAATTGAAAATAAATTGTAAATTGTAAATTGTCAAATTGTAAATTGTCAAATTGTAAATTGTAAATAAATTGTAAATTGTAAATTGTCAAATTGTAAATTACTATGATGGAGACATTAAGATTTCAGGTTGTCGGCGAAGCCTTCAAGAAGAAGCCGCTCGACGTAAAAACACCCAGTGAGAGACCCGCGCAGTATTTTGGTTGCAAGGTCTTCAATCGTGAGAAGATGTACAAGTACCTGTCAAAGGATGTCTATGAGAAGATGATTGACGTCATGGACAATGGTACACGACTTGACCGTGAGGTGGCAGATGCTGTTGCTGCCGGCATGAAGCAATGGGCAGTGGAGAACGGCGTGACACACTACACCCACTGGTTCCAACCCTTGACCGAGGGTACTGCCGAGAAGCACGACTCGTTCATCGAGCATGATGGCAAGGGAGGTATGGTTGAGGAGTTCAGTGGCAAGCTGCTTGTACAGCAGGAACCGGACGCCTCGTCGTTCCCCAGTGGTGGCATACGCTCTACTTTCGAGGCACGAGGCTATTCGGCCTGGGATCCCACCAGCCCTGTGTTCATCATTGACGATACCCTGTGCATTCCCACCGTATTCATCTCCTATACTGGAGAGGCACTCGACTACAAGGCTCCGCTGCTGCGTGCCCTGCATGCCGTCAACGTGGCAGCTACGGAGGTGTGCCACTACTTTGACCCTTCGGTGAAGAAAGTAACGTCAAACCTTGGCTGGGAACAGGAGTATTTCCTTGTCGATGAAGGACTTTACTCAGCGCGTCCTGACCTGCTGCTCACCGGTCGCACGCTGATGGGTCACGACTCGGCCAAGAACCAGCAGATGGATGACCATTATTTCGGCTCTATCCCCGAACGTGTAGCAGCTTTCATGCGTGAACTGGAAATTGTTGCCCTTGAACTCGGTATTCCCTGCAAGACACGCCATAACGAGGTGGCACCGAACCAGTTTGAACTGGCTCCCATCTTCGAGGAGACGAACCTGGCGGTCGATCACAACATGCTGCTCATGTCGCTGATGAAGCGAGTGGCCCGCAAGCACGGTTTCCGTGTGCTGCTCCACGAAAAGCCTTTCGCGGGCATCAACGGCTCGGGCAAGCACAACAACTGGTCGCTATCGACCGATAACGGTGTACTGCTCCATGCCCCTGGCAAGACGCCAGAGCAGAACCTGCGCTTCGCCACCTTCATCGTAGAGACGCTGATGGGTGTCTATCGCCACAACGGACTGCTGAAGGCCAGCATCATGAGCGCCACTAACGCCCATCGCTTAGGAGCCAACGAGGCACCGCCCGCCATCATCAGCTCGTTCCTTGGCAAACAAGTCAGCGAACTGCTCGACCACATCGAGAAGGCCGATGTCAGCGACATCCTTGCCATGGCTGGCAAGCAGGAGTTGAAGATGGACATTCCGGAGATTCCCGAACTCTTTATCGACAATACCGACCGCAACCGCACGTCGCCCTTCGCCTTCACCGGCAACCGCTTCGAGTTCCGTGCCGTGGGTTCAGAGGCCAACTGTGCCTCGGCCATGATAACCCTCAACAGTGCCGTAGCAGAGGCACTCGTCAATTTTAAGGAACGTGTGGATGCGCGTATTCCTGAGTTGGAGACGAAACTGAAAGGCACAGGTCACTCTGCCGTTTACCACGCTATTATCGAAGTGCTGCGCGAAGACATCAAGACCTGCAAACCTATCCGTTTCGACGGCAACGGCTATTCAGACGAGTGGGTAACAGAGGCTGCCAAGCGCGGGTTGGACGTCGAGAAGTCGTGCCCGAAAATCTTTGAGCGTTATCTCGACGATAGCAGCATCAAGATGTTTGAGAGCCTCGGCGTGATGACCAAGAAAGAACTCGAGGCCCGCAACGAGGTGAAGTGGGAAACCTATACGAAGAAGATTCAGATTGAGGCTCGCGTGTTGGGTGACCTCTCGATGAACCACATCATTCCTGTTGCCACCCGCTATCAGACGCAGTTGCTCCAGAACATCAGCAATATGGCTGTGGTCTTCCCCATCGAGACTGCCGACAAGCTGTCTGCCCGTAATAAGAATATTATTCAGGAGATTGCCGAGCGCACCAGCACCATAGAGAAGGGAGTGGAAGACTTGGTGAATGCACGCAAACTCGCCAACAAGATTGAGGACGAACATCAGAAGGCCATAGCCTATCACGATAGCGTTGAGCCGAAACTCGACGACATCCGCTATCAGATTGACAAGTTGGAATTGATTGTCGATGACTCCCTTTGGCCGCTGCCCAAGTATCGTGAGTTGCTGTTCATCAGATAGGCTCCGGAGACTCACTGATAATGAGACAGTTGACGAAAGTACGTTTCGACGCCCGCAAAGTGCCGTTTCGAAGGCTGCGAAGTGCCGTTTTGACGCCTGCAAAGTGCCGTTTCGAAGGCTGCGAAGTGCCGTTTCGTCGCCCGCGAAAGTACGGTTCGTTCGCCGATTCCAGGTGGGCTTGAAAATGAATATAGTCCTTTCGACCAGCGAGCATAGTCCTCACGACCAGCGAGCATAGTCCTCACGACCAGCGAGCATAGTCCTCACACATAGAGTGTATAGTCCTCTCACCTCGAGAGGACTATATTCTTTCACCGAAAGTATAGTATTTATCTGCAGAAAGTATAGTATTTATCTGCAGAAAGTATAGTATTTGTCTGCAGAAAGTATATGACTTATAGTCTTAATCTTTAATCTTTAATTTTTCATCTTTCATCTAAATCATCCTCCCATCGTACCATAGGAGCCTCAAACCCCGATGCACAAAGGGCTGAACCGTGGGAGGATGAAACGCTTCATCCTCCCATCATCCTCCCATTTTTGCTTCTCATCCTCCGACTATTTTGAGGTGTATGGGAGGTTCATGGGAGGATGACCGTCGCCATCCTCCTATGCTCAATCGCCCTGTACATCGGCATTCCAGCCATTTATGGTACGATGGGAGGATGATTTGCAAATTCCGTTGGAAATAATATAGTCCTTTCGTTGTGCGAATATAGTTATCTTGGTCTTCGAGTATGGTCTTCTAATAAACTTTCTTAAAGGATTACACATTTTGTGTTACACATTTTGTGTAATCAAAAAAAGTTCGTATATTTGTAGTCGAAAAGCAAATTAATAATGTTATGGATAATCCCGGACAAGCAATGGGACTATCTCATCGCTATTGCAAAAGAAGAAAGTGTACAACAAATCACAGCTTCTGCATTCTTAAAACGCCACAAGATAGGCACCCCCTCCGTTTCTCGCCGACTGGCTGATGCCTTATGCGAAAAGGGATTGCTCAATGATGACAGCACCCTCGATGGTACGCTGTATAGCCTCAGTGATGTCTTCCTTTCACATTGGATGGAACGGTTGTAAATCAATAAAGCACCTCCGACGAACCGTTGTAGTTCTCCGAGGTGCTGATTTGTTCAGTTAATGGTCATTTATATGTAAAACAGTATCTGTCCCAGCGGTTCTACGACTGTAGCAATGCCGTCAACTGGGTGGGCGATGTGTAGGTCTTTGAATAATGTGCCATAAGAAAATAAAACGACCCGCCGATTTAAGCATTGTGAAGAGGCTTGGCGGGTTCTCGTGGGTGCAAAGATAGTGCATTTTATTGAATCGACCAAACTTTTTGATGGGAAATTGTTTTTTGAGCGTCGATTTTGTTGTTTTTCTATCTCTTATGAAAGGGCTGTGTTTTCATTTGCGGGCTCTTAGCATGCAGTACACGCCGAGGATGATAAACGGGATGCATGGGAGGATGATGGTAGGATGACCGCCACCATCCTCCTACGCTTCAGCCCTTTATACATCGGCATTTGAGCCTCCTATGGTACGATGGGAGGATGATTTTCAAATTCCGTTGGAAATATAATCAAAAACACCTCGGACAAACCGTCATGATTCTCCGAGGTGTTGATGATTCAGTTAATGGTCATTTATATGCAACAGGTAACTGTCACCAATGATTTTGGAATAATTATTTCCATAACAGTTGCATAATTTATAAAATAGTTTTACCTTTGCACTATGGAAGCAAAATTGGAATTCATCCCAGACGAGATATACGGTGAAAGACTACTTATCAGTATTCGTGCTGATAAGCGAGAACTCTCCAGCAATATAAGAGCTGCACGTGCTATACTACATTCTTTTCCTGATGTATTTATTATTATCAATACGCATACCATTGAGTTAGGCAGAAAAAATCCAGAATATACGATTAACAGTCGTTTGGGAGATCGCAAGGGTATTATGTCTGAAAAGGGAATCACCGCAGGGTTTAAGTCTGCAAAAAAACAAGGATGCAAGATTGTTGTCATCGATCTTGATGAGCATATCTGTCAGGTCCGTCCCTTTGAGTTATCAAGATATATCTCTCGTAGAAAGACTGACTTTACCTCAGGAATGATGGAAGCTTGTTATGTCGTGTTCCATGGGGAAGCTGTTGTAGTAAATGCCAAAGAACAGACACGCCGAGAGATTGAATCCATCATAAACGAATTAAAGCCGTAGGTACTCGACCAACGGCTTTATAATTTGACGGTTGCGGAGCTTGATGCTATCGCGCCTATATGCAACTCTCATCTGGGTGCAAAGGTAGGAACTAATTTTGAATTTTCCAAATTTTTGAGCACTTAAAACAAAAACACCTCCGACGAACCGTTGTAGTTCTCCGAGGTGCTGATTTGTTCAGTTAATGGTCATTTATCTGTAACAGGTACCTGCCCCAGCGGTTTCTCTGTAAAGCTTTTTCTTTTAGGCTAAATAATAAGCGAACGATTATACCACATTACAAATGGCATGTAAGTCGCTGTATTTCAGACTGCTAACTTGCCTAGTCCGCGTTCGTCGCTTGGGTAGGGCAAGAGGCGCTTTTGCCTAGGGCAAAAGGCTTGCTTGCCTAGGGCAAGCGAGGCGTCACCCCTATTCTCGTTTTAAGCCACTCCAACCGTAAAGTTTTTTGCATTTTTTCTTTCTCCGCAAGTATAGTATTTGCCTGCTTCCTGTTCATTTAGAAATATAATAATACACCTCGGACGAACCGTCATGATTCTCCGAGGTGCAAGATGTTCAACTAGAAGTCGCTTATTAAAACAGTGTCTGTCTCAGCGTTTTTTTTAATCTAATCGTAAGCATTCATTTTACAATAAACTTAGTATTTCGTTAAGAACCTTTTTTTGATCACTCTGATTTCTCAAACGAGCAATTTGAGTGTTTGGATGCCATATCTGACGAGCTTTGGTGCGCAGTTCTATTTTGTCGCCATAGATAAAGATGACCTCAGGACGCAGTTGCCGTTCCAATTCAAATACACCTTCCATAAACAATCGTAATGAAACGAGATTATTCAATACACCATTTGTGCTGATAGCAACTGTGCCACCCTCAGACAAACCACAGAAGCAGTAATCGAAACTCCTTCGGAAAGACCATCCTACTGTCGGTATAACTACGCCTCCCCTTCTTTGAACCAGTTGACCGACAGTCCGACTTCTGAAGATATTAAACTGTTCTTGCCATTGTGATAGACGTGGATCTAATGTGAAGTCAGGAGTAAACATTCCTCTGAATTTACAGAGTATCTCAATATCTCGTTCTGTGTATTTCGGATTCCATATTTGTTCAAAGAATACATCATCAATAAACCAATGAACCCAATAGTCATAACAATTAGCAGATAAAGCCTCTTTGAAATTAATAAGTGGATATTCAGGAACTCCAAAGTATGGCTGAATAGTTGGACATCCTTCCTCTGATAGATGAAGGTCTTTAGATAAATCAGCACGAACAGCTCCAAGCCTATTGACCCTAAGATTCCATTCTGCTTGGTTTTTCTTTCTGGAGAAAGTTGGCGAAATCATTTTCGCCAACTCTGCCTCCGAGAACAATGAAGGTTGTCTATCGTTCATACTCAGTTGATTTCTGCAATATACGAACGTTCAAGAACTTCACCAATTGACTTTCCGCCAATTTTGAGCGTTTCCCACAAATCAGTATCATCGTCGAATTCATAAAGCACTTCTCCTTCCTGATGACTTTCCCAAAGGATCTGTCTGCCAATGTACTTGCCATCCCAGTCTTCAATCTTAGGGATACGCCAGAACTTGTGAGGATTCGACTCCATAAACAACTCATAGAAATTACCGTCATCAACATAGTAGAATATGATAGAAAAGAAGTTCTGCCAGAAATAATTGAATATCTCTTTCGGATCTTCCGACATAGCATCGCTAATGCATTCTTCACTCCAACCTAAGTCGGCTTTGGTAACAACTGGATGAAACTCCATCCAGTTGTTTATTATCACTTTCATTTCTTCTTTTTCCATACTGATAACTTGTTTACAATGCCCCACTCTTTGGAATTAAGTTCAAAATAGTTACTTTTTTCATGAGTCTTTCTTCCAATCTCACCGGTCTTTGGATCCACATAGACCTTGTGAGCGTGAGAGTTCTTGCCTTCCAAATCAATAGAGTAGTATAACACGTGGTTCTTGTAATAGAAGATATGCTTGATACGGCCAGCCGTCTCGCTCCAAACAGCGTAAACCGTATCAGCGGTATTTGACATGACGGGGGTCTTGCCATTGCCGCTTTCGAAATCTTCTATTATCTTTATTCCATCCACGACATCAAGTGTTTTATACTTTCGTTTTTCCACCGGGATTGACATGGTGGATTTGTCAAAACTGCCTCTACCACCCATATCCCAGTCTTCTAAAATAAAGTTCCAGCACTGGCCATTTCATCTCGCCCGCTGTAGGCAAGTAGCCGTAGATCTTCTCTGTAAAGATTCTCATACTCTTTTCGATACGCCTTATTTTCTTTGCTACAGGCCCACGTAGAGTGAGAATGTATTTCTCAACTTCAATCAGATAGTCATTATATGAAGAAGAGAACGATATGTTTCCACCCTTAAAAGGAATGGTTCTCCTAAATTGAGATAACATCATTATCCAATTTTGAGTTAAACCTTGACATGGTGGTCTTCCAACAAACACATCCACATCGTTAGTTAAATGTTTATAAAAAACACCCGATATGAGAACCTTCTTGTGCTACATTTAAGAATTATTCTTAACTTTGCACCAAGGAATTATGACGATTCCCTGAATTGTGGGCAACTAAGACACGCCTATCGGGAGAGCAGTCCTAAGGTCTCGTGCTATTTGCGGTAGTACGGGACTTTTTTCGTTGCCATATCTGTTATATTTCTGTACGCATTGTTAATGCTCCTCCTTGTTAATTATATTTATTACTAAACATCATCATTGATGAGGACAATGAATCCGTCATATTTTCCCTACAAAGTTAACAAGAATAAAACTCAACACCAAAAATATTTGCCGAAAAATTCATCATTTTAAATATTTTTCCGTAATTTCGCAATCTGAAACAATTATCCATATCATAAAACGCTCGATTAAACAGGAAATTTGTCTCTATAAAGCAAGAAACCATAGGAACCACAAGACAAATCGAAAACAAATGAAAGTGCAGGACTAATCATTAGCCCTGCATCTTTTATCTTCACTCACTCCTATACAACTCGTCAAGAGACTGCCCTGCATCGTTTATCCAATGCTCCCATTTTCCGTTTTCATCCTCCAGCAATCCGTCTTCATTCGACAATTCCGACATTGGCCCATCGCGCTATCCGTCGACCAATTCTAACGTCGAGTTTGGTGTTACAGAGGCTGTTGCACGGGGTGTCGTACGGGGTGTTGCATAGGAGGATGATAGGAGGATGGCAGCCTTCATCCTCCTATGCCCAAACGCCCTGTACATCGGGGGTTGAGCCCCCTATGGTAAGATGGGAGGATGATTTGCAAATTGCGCAAAAAAATATGTAGCAGCTGAAACGGCCATCGTGGCAGAGAGCCGATTTATACATCAGCATCATACACTAAACAACGGGGTCAGATTTTCTTATTTCGTTTTTTCATCAATCATTTGTTTTGCATCCTTGAGATTCTTAATAAGAAGTGCCAACTCCTCTGCTTTAAATGTTGACATTGAGCGGCCAACGTATTTCTTTGTTTTAATGTAAATTGTCCATTCACTTTTTTTCTCTTTCCAAAAAACACCAATCTCAACACCATCTCGAGTGCAGTATTCCACCTCGGTATAAGTTGATGGTGTAGTTGGAATTATTTCTGACAGGATCTTTTCCGTTGACATCGTTGCTGCATCCAATTCATCTGGATCTAGTGTCCCCGTGTACTCAATATTGCCTGAACCAGAAGGATAATTTGTAGTTATGCGTAAGCAACCCCGTTTTTCATTTGTTTTTAAATTTGTAATGATTAAGACTTGATTTTGAGTTTTGTTGTAACTATTACCAATCTCGGGTAAATCATAGAACTCTTTCTTAAAGGCAAAACCATCTTTTGTCATGAACTCTAATGTCTTGCTGTTTGACTTTTCTTCTTTTTCTTGTGCATTCGCAAACATCGGCATCATTAATGCCAATACAAATAAAATTCTTTTCATAGTTTTAATTATTTAGATGAATAAATAGTAAAAATAGATTATCTTATTCGTTACTTCCCAAGAACGAAATGCGTTTCGGGGGTAGCATGTTTTTATCGTCATCAGACATCTTATCGTAGAACTCCAGCCACATATCAATAAACTCATCACCATCAATAAGACGGATAAACTCACGAGAACTGGTTCCTGTAGTCTTCGCATCTGGTGAGAAAGTACCACTTGTAACAAACAAAGCAATATCGCCGGCACGAAGCACACCTAACAAAGCCCGTACATCAGCAGCACCGATAGCACTATCCGGCTTATGCTTTACCTGCACTTTGATACGCGGTGTCTGGGCACCCAAAGGATCCAAGTATGCAATAATGTCGATACCTCCGTCTTTCCCCTTAGGCGCAACAAATGGAGTATAGTACTTCATTGCCCGAAGCAGGGCAGCCACCATATCCTGAAACTCGTATGGACTCTTTGATACTATGTACTTTCTGATACCCTCGCGGGCATCCGATTCCAGCAGGTCGAGATTCCTGGAATTGTCATTCTCTGCCGTCTCGTCAGTAGGTTCCCCTTCGGGATTTTCATCTTTAGGGTTGAGTCGTCGCCATTCATGATATGCGTCATTAGCGATAGTCATCACCTCTTCAGGCGACTTTTTCAGTATTGACTCCCCCTCCGGCGTTAAATACCAGTTACCGTTCTTCTTGACAATGAATCCTGCCTTCTGATAATCGATGGAATAGAACTGGAAGCTGTTCGTCCAGCGAATATATTTCATTTTACCTGCAGGTTCTTTCTCCCATTCCGTCAACTGTACATTCTCATTCACAAAAGGATAAAGTTCCTTGGCAGGCATACTGCCGCCTCGGCGACTCATCTCTTTCATCACCGCATAAAGCGTTTTGGTTGCGCAAGCTTTCGTCCTGCTGAATTTTTCTTTGGCCATATCGTTATTAGTTTATCTATTTCCTTTCGCCCTATTATGTGTCTTGCAAAGCATCTGACAGTTCTCGATACTTGTTGCGCCGCCTTTGCTCCATGCCGTTACGTGGTCGGCATCCATCTCTTCCAGTTTCCAAATGCGCTTGCGATTTGCTTCATGACCTTCAGCGCAATATGGACAGTTGCTCACACCTTCAGCCTTTGCCTTGTCAGTCTGTTGCTGATACACTTTGCGCATGGTAGGCTTGTCAAACAGGCGGACGTTCAACAGCTTTGTATCCTGACAACCGCCAAGCACATACTCAAAGATGCCGCGTCGGTTAGTCACATAGTCATCATGCATCAGTTCCAGAACCTTTGTCGACAATTCAGAGTGATTCAAGGGTAAGTGATGGAAACGCTCATAGAGTTCACCCCAGTTCAAACCTTGCATTTCGTCATACACATCATCGAACTTGCTATCTGCCCAGTCTATGACCGTGTTGAAATAGGTCTTAACCTCGTTGATGTTCTCATCGCGTCGATGAGCGGACATGTAACCATCTACGTTACCTTTGCTCACCCATTCAAGAGCTGTTGCCAAGAACTGCTGACGATTAGCGGGGCCTTTTACATACGATTCCCATTTCTGAATGTTGGCATTCTGAGAATTTGAAAATTCTTCCTTGCATTTCGTGACAAATGGACCGCTGTAGATAGCATTCAACTCCTCCTGGTGATTGAGTGGAATGCCCGCAATGTTGATAGTCTTAAACCATTCCTTGATTTCTTCTTCTGCATGTTCACCTTCGCCTTCGCAGATATAAACCAATAGTTTCGTCTTGAGAATCTTCTGCTGAAGTCCTTCATCCAGTCCGTCGAATATTTGTTCCAGGCCGTTTATCTTTACGGCAAACTTGTTTTTCACGAAACGACCAAGTGACGTAATACGCTGCTGACCATCGAGCACTTCAAGTTCTGTTTCCGTAGGACCAAAATCCTTGTTCTGGTTAAAATAGATAAGTCCCAACGGATAGCCTTTCAATACCGATTCTATCACAGCCACGTCGCGTTTCCCATCGGCATAGATGTAGTTACGCTGGTAGGCTGGCTGGATAGTCAACTGACCTGATAATCCATGAAGGCCTTTCCCCTCCAGCTCGTTATATTCAAACCCGTCGCAAATTTCCTCAACTGTATAGATTTTCAGTTCTGTCTTCATTGTGATTGTTTTTTGCGGATTAGTATTCTTTGATAAACTACTATGGCATTTCCTTGTGCATCTAAAACATAAGGATTTTGAATACGCCACGTCTTATCTTGCTTCTTATAAAATGCAGCTCGATCTTTTGACGGCGGAGTATAAAAATTACATTCTGTCTCACACCATTCAATGTCACCACCTCTCCATACAATATCAAACTGTTCTGGACAATATTTATCCATGAATGATATAGGAACTCCCATCACTCCATTATAATCATTAGGTATAGCATCGGTATAAGGTACATCAATAGCGTCAAAATTGTCATAGTGTTGATATTGTTTATTCTCCCTAATATCTTTATGCTTGCTATGTTTAAAATTATCAGCCATAGACATTAATTTTAAGGGCTGATGTCGTCGCCCATGATCTATATTTGTGTACCAGCAAGAATTTCCTAAACGAGTATAATTCCCAATATACCCTAAGCGCTCTGCTTTTTTCTTATCACTCTCTTTAACCAAAGTGCCTTCAGGAACACCAAATACCATATCAGTAACAAATCCTGTTGCCCCAAGCCAGGCAATGTTCTTTTGAAGAAGTGGGAATACTTCACGATATGTGATAGCATTCATATTACCTATAATGATGAACTTCTTGTTTGCTTCCATTATCCATGCGAGGAACTCCCTAAACAGTGAGAACGGCGGGTTTGTCACAATTATATCTGCCTCGTCTCGTAGTTTGCGTATTTCCTTGCTGCGAAAATCGCCATCACCCTCCAGATACTGCCATTGCAAATCGTCAATATTAATTCGGTTGTCACCAGTCATATCACGTTCAAGCACGAAAATCTTGCCGTGTGTCTTGCTCTTATCATTGTCAAAATATGGCTGTGATGTCTCAAAGAGCGTTGGCTGGTACGGCATCTTATACTTTTTGCTTTCAGGAGCATAGCTTGTAGAAATTAACTTCTTTAGCCCCAACAGTTCAAAGTTCTGAGCAAAGAACTTGGTGAAGTTGCTCCATTCTGGATCATCACAAGGCAAAAGGACAGTCTTACCACGAAATACATTCGGGTCATAATCCAGATAGGCATTGATTTCTTTCTGAATATCCGCATATTGTGTGTAGAACTCGTCGTTCTTCGCAGTCTTCGCATTTGCTAAGTTCGTATTTGCCATTTCTCGATTGATAGTTTTAAGTTACGTCAGCATCGACTATCAATCACGCCATGGCGCATAAAAAGAGCGTGATGCTCCTTTGCGCATAGCAAGAGGCGGCGTCGGATGGTGCCTCTGTCCCGTTTGCTGGATGCATCACGCCTAAACGTGTGCATCGCTATTACAAACGAGAGCAGAAGAACCGTTATACAGCTCACCTGTCACTTATTATTATCGTGCTTGTTATACCTATTAGAGTTTCCGACGCTCTTGGCTATGCGCGAAATAATAGCGAGTGCTTTTTTATTAGTCCGGATTTCTCCCCGAACCGACTACAAAGGTACAAAGAAAAAAATTAAAGACAAAAGAAAAAGGCGGAAATCTTTCGGTTTCCGCCTTTGTTGTATTATAACGATAGTGTGCTATTTGACGATTATGCTATTACACCAGCATATAGTTGTTCTATTGGGAATATCATATCCCAGTTTTTGCCCCACACCACATTGCCGTTATCAATGGAGAAGCGGCTGAACTTGCGAGGATCAAGATACTTGTTGTATTGCGGGTGAGGATGGCGACGGATATAA
>CACYOC010000009.1 GCA_902775975.1 uncultured Bacteroidales bacterium
CATCCTGTCGCATTTCTTAGGCTATGAGGATTGGGACGCATACTGCCAGAACAGCCGCCTGCCCAAGGAGCAGCAGAGTGCCCCTGTCATGAGCCGACGCCTGAGTGTTGCCAACGAGTTAGTGAGTGGCGACCGGCTGCGACTGACATGGCAACCCGACAGGACCTGCGACGTCAAATACTTAGGCGATCAGCGTTTTGTCGTAACGGCATCAGAGAACACGCGGTTACGTGAGGGCGACACCTTTGAGTGCAGCCTCATCATAGAAGGCGAGCCTCTGTACCTCGACAACCTGAAACAGGGCGAGCAACCATCTATTGCCTACGTCTGCGGCAAGAAAACCGGGGTATTTTTTGAATACAAAAGGTAATACACCGACAAGTCGCCAAATGATTCAACTCATTGTAGAATGTAAAGTTTTCTTCTGACGAGCCGTACTCTCGAGGGGCGCGAGGTAGCCAAGACCGAGGGCCTGCTCGTAGGCATCTCATCAGGCGCAGCACTCGCAGGAGCCATCGCCCTCGCCAAGCGTCCTGAGAACAAGGGCAAGAAGATCGTAGCCCTCCTACCCGACACCGGCGAGCGCTACCTCTCCACTGTCCTCTACGCCTTTGAGGACTACCCGCTGTAAACGCCAGCCCCCACACCCACAAGGGGCATTACAACATAACAAACGCAACAGCAGCTATAGCATTTGAAGTTATAGCTGCTGTTATTATAATATATAGGTATTACCGTCTGTAGTTTATCTAATGCTTACGGCATATCATGTATGGGTTAGCGAAGAATCTTCTTGCCGTTGCGTATGATGATACCTTTATAGCTGCTGTCCACCTGCTGACCTCGTAGGTTGTATGCAGGAGCGGCTGATGGAGCGGCGGCGGCAGCATCAATGTTGCGAATGGCGGTAACGCCGTCTCTTACCTCAATGAGACATATTCTGTGGATGCTATTCATACTGGGGGCTAGGACGCTTATCAGATAAGAGCCCTCGGACAAACCACCGGAACGACTTATCTTGGCGGCAAACGTCTCGCCTGCTGACGCATAATAATTGGTACTTAAATCCATACGACTATATTTTTCAGGAGCGAGATTACCCATCTCGTCAAACGGCTCCGCTATGCAATACAACACATCATGCATCTCGCCCTCGACGACCTTGAGGTTTGCTGTGAATTTTATCTCCTCGCCAACAGCATATACATCCTTGTTGTCAGAGGACACTGTGACCAGTTTATAAGGCATTACGTTTGACATTGTGGCAATTCCGTTGGCTATGGTCACCTTGATGCAGTTATTCTCATATCCGATGCATGGGGTCCACTCGCCGTCAACAGACAGGCGGAAGCTGGGATAGCAGGTGTATTCGCCGTCTGGCAATGCGCCTAACTTGAGGGTCAATTTTTCCTTCATCATGTCCGCACCTAATGGCATGTTTTCTGTGAACAGGGGCTTGGTGTCCTTCGTTGACTGGCTCTCGATGGTAACACCTATCTCTGCACTGATATTGGGATGGCTCACATTTGCCACATTTATAGCCATATCAGTTATCATATATTCGCCCTGCTCATACTGCACTTTCTTGCCTTTGGAACTGAAACTCAAGACCATGACATTCGGTGCCTGTGCAGGAGCATTGGGATAGATGCCGCGTGCAAACACCTGTGATGCTTTGTATCCTGAATTATATTCAACACCACCTGAGCCCTGCATTTCTGGATCAAGAACGTTGATGCGGTAATAGCCGTTAGACATTCCGCTCCATCCCCAGTTGATATGGAAGAAGTCCTCACTGTCATATCCGTCAATGACGAATGCGTGACCAGAATTGTTTTCTTTGACGCCTGTGAAATAAACCGCTCTGGCAACGCTCAGCTCATCATAGAGCAACTTTAGCCATTCATTATATTTATAACACTTCTGATAACATGCTGATGCATTGGGAAAGCCGAGATACTTTGCGGCGGCGTTGATACCAGCTTCCAAAGATACTGACGATGCTTCAAAGTTGTATTTCATGTCCAATGCGGCTCCGCAGATATGCATCAGTGTTGCCACTGCCTCCTTCTGCTTAGCCGTGGGGCCCTCAAGAACATGGTATTTCAGTGAAGCATCATACATGCTATACTCGGGCAGTATATTGTCCCAGTCTATGGGCGTTCCTGCGGGTATGGCATCATAGCTGAACTTCGAATATACGTAAGTTTTTGCATACGAAGAATATATCTGACGTTTCGCAGACGGCTGACCAGGTATCTCTGCTGCCGTGGCTGCCATGCCCTCACCCTTCCAAGCATAGAGCACCTGCGCCATGGCTGTGGCGGCACAGCCAGTCAAACTGCGGCCTGGATTAGCTACAGGATTGCCTTTCTTGTCATAGAGCACACACTGATTGGTGCATGCATCATCATAATACGAGGTAGATATAGGGCATTTGTCAAAATAGGGAGCATCCTGGTCCCACTTACAGTCGAGCTGCTGCGGTATTGGGGTGCCTACATTCTCTATGGTGCCGCTGGTGGTGCTGAGAGTGTTATTCTGCACATATTCTATCTGCTCAACATAGTGCTGCAGCCACGAGCGCATGTTCTGAGGCATGTTGTCAAAGTCTATCCTGCCTGTGTCAGAATAACCCAGCACGGGAGCTGTCCTGTCATCGCCACTGACAATGACAAAGCCATTGCCGTCAGAGGCATTAAACAGATACAGGCTGCCATTTATGTCCATAGACTCTGAGGCGGCATGTTTTGACTCCTGATCGGCAGCCCCCCTGCCTTTGGCTCTATTTGTGCCACTGGCAGCATTCCTGTTCATAAATGCCTCGGCAATCTTCTGTGCGGACTGTTTGCTGACAGGAGCACCAAAAGCCAGAGAGCACGCCAGCAACACGAGTAGTAATGTAGATGTTCTTTTCATTTAATCGCAAATTCCGCAGCACTTTAGTTTAACTTTCTTTATAAGTTCCTGAGCAACAAAAAGTTCTTCGACGCGCGAAGCGGCAAAGCCGAGCGGCTCAGGATTTTCACCGCTTTTGGCGGAATATTTTTCGTTTTGGACAAATTCGACTCTATTCTGTCCTCTGTGATAGACTCACACTTAGGACTTCGCAGCAGATAGATTAACACTCTTCGTTGATGCTTAGGTCAAAGCCTCTCGACCTTACGGGGTAAGGGGAAGGAGTCTGCAAACAAGTCATGTCAAGAGCTTCTAAGCCCAAAATCAGACAGAATCGGCGCAATCAAGAGTAAAATCAGACAATCGATAATTATTTGCGGATTTTAGGTTCTTTGAAACGTAAAAATGCCTTCGACGAATCTATGGGAAAGCGTTATAGAGCAACCCTATATCTTTCGTAGAAAGAGACATTAGGGACAGAAAAGAGTTTTTCACCCCCTCAAAAAAATGATTTCCTGCGTAAAGCACAATAATAGCACTATCCTGCGAAACGGGATTGTTCCATTTTGTTCCTTTTGCAGCGACAAGTGCAGAAAAGTGTATAAAATAAACACAAATCGGCAGTTAAAAGTGTTTGTGTGGATATAAGAAGTCAGACGTTTAAACGTTTTTTGTTGACTGCAGAACAGGATTCAGAAGCAGGAGCAGGCCTAAAAACTGGGGAAATGTAAAGTTTTCTTCTGACGAGCCGTACTCTCGAGGGACGTGAGGACGGCTTTCGTGACCGGCGAGGACGGCTTTCGAGGGGCGCGAAACGGCACTTTGTCAATGGCAAAGTGGTACTTTGCGACCAGGAAAGTGGCACTTTGTTGCAAAGAATGTGGTACTTTGCCGCAAAAAGTATGGCACTTTGTCGGCAAAAATGTGGCGCTTCAACGAGCAGAGCGGAGTTTTTCGGCTACCCCCTCATTTTGGGGATAAAAATCTTCTGCAACGCCGATGCACAAAGGGATTGGAGGCATGAGGGGGATGCGCCTGATCCCCCTCATTACCCCAACATATCCCCCTCCTTTTTGGGCACGATCCCCATCGCTACTGAAACGCCCTGTACATCGGCATCGCGAGCAATTTTCGCTCAAAAATGAGGGGGATCAGATTTCCAACACTTGTCCGTCGTAGGCCAGCTGGATGTTAGAAGGCAGGGAAGCGTTGACTTCGGCGTGGCGACCAATATCATGACTGCTGTGGATGAGCCACGTCTGACGGGCTCCAATCCTACGGGCAAAACTGACGGCCTCGTCGAGCGTCTGATGCGAGTGATGAGGCATCCGACGAAGGGCATTGACAACGAGCGTATCGCAACCGATAATATAAGGAACCTCTTCTTCAGCAATCGTCTTCATATCGGTGATATACACTAAGCACGGATGATGGCTGAGGGATGATGGCTGAGAGCCTACTTCAGACTTCTGACTTCCGACTTCTTCGATGCGGTAGCCGAGGATGGGCAAGTCGTGATGCATGACCTCGATGGGCATGATGTGGAAATCGCCAATACGGAAAGGCTCGTGCTTATGGATTTCATGCAGCTGGATGGCAGGAACACCGGGATAGCGGTGCTCGGCGAAGCAGTAAGGCAGCATCTGCAACATACCCTGACGGGCTATCGGGTCGGCATAGACATTGATTTCGCCAAACTGGCAGTAAGGGCGGATATCGTCCATACCACCCATGTGGTCGTAATGAGCATGGGTAATGAGGATGCCGTCGATACGACGAAAGGGCTGCGGCATGATTTGCTGGCGGAAGTCGGGACCGCAGTCGATGAGCAGTCGCGTACGCTCCGTCTCTAACAATGCCGAACAGCGCAGCCGCTTGTCGTGAGCATCAGGGCTGCTACAAGTATAGCAACGACAGCCAATCGTCGGCACGCCGCACGATGTTCCGGTTCCTAAAAACGTCAGTTTCATACTCTTACATCTTACATCTTACATCTTACATCTTACATCTTACATCTTACATCTCACATCTTACATCTTACATCTTACTTCTTACCTCTCACCTCTTACTCCCCTCCATCGGGGAGGGGTTAGGGGTGGGCTTTACACAATATTCACTTCGGGATGGATGTCGATGCCAAACTTCTGGCGGACGTCCTTGCATATCGTCTGGCACAACGTCACGACTTCCTGTCCTGTAGCACCACCGAGATTTACCAGCACCAACGCCTGCTTGTCGTGTACGGCAGCACGTCCAAGGCTACGACCTTTCCAGCCACACTGTTCAATCATCCAACCAGCAGGAATCTTCTCATGGTCGTCGTCAACGTGATAGTGCGGCATATCGGGATATTGCGCGAGCAACTGTTCGAACTGCTGACGACTGACAACAGGATTCATAAAGAAGCTGCCGGCATTGCCCATCACTTGCGGATCAGGCAGTTTGGCATTGCGGATGTCGATAATCACCTGTCGCAGTTGCTCGGCCGTGGGATGGTTGATGCAACGGCGTTCCAGTTCTGCACGGATATTGCCATAGTCCAGCCGCGGCGTGAAGACGGGCGAGAACTGATAGGTGACATGAGTGATGAGATAACGGTTCTTCCACTCCTGCTTGAAGCGGCTCTGGCGATAGCCGTACTGACAGTCGCTATTGGCAAAACGGCACTGCCGGCCGGTCTCAATCTCAACGGCTTCGACGCTGACTATCAGGTCTTTGACCTCAGCACCATAGGCTCCGATATTCTGTACGGCACTGGCTCCCACGTCGCCAGGAATCAGCGAAAGGTTCTCGCCGCCAAACAGGTGAGCCTCAAGACTGCGATCTACCACGTCGTCCCACACCATTCCGCTGCCACAGCGCATGGTAACACCGCTCACCGTGCAGTCGCCGATAGCGGAACGAACCACGATGCCGTCGAAATCCTTGGTCAGCAGTAAGTTGCTGCCACCACCTATTATAATATAAGGTGTAGCCGACTGAAGCAGAATGGTAGCCACCCGAACAGCCTCTTCCACAGAGTCAAACTCCAGAAAGCGGCTGCAGCGTGCATCAATACCAAAGGTATTATGGCTCTTCAGACTATAGTTGCATACATCTTTCATAGGCAGGGGTGCGATTTAGGTAATCATCTTGGTCAGTCGCCAAGTGTTGTTCTTGAGACGGAACGTCATCTGCAGTTCCAGACCGTTGGCAATGCCGCGCAGCACCAACACCTTCTGTTTGCCGCATTTCTCAGGACGGCCATAGACGATGTTGTAGAGCAGATTGTTCGGCAGCTGCGGCGAAAAGGCCGGCCACGTGTCGGGAGTGATGATGCCTTCCATCTGTGCAAAGTCGTCGTCAGGGTCAGGCCCTACGAACTTCACCGTCTTTTCCAGATGTGCCTGCTGGAACGCCAGACTCGACACAAACTGATGGTAGAAGTCGAGGAACGACGCATTGTGCGACTGCTGCATCGGTATCTCGTTGATGCAAGTCATCATCCAGGTACCACGTATGCGGTTGAAAACATACTGTTTGATGGTCTGATCCTCGAAGAAAATTTTCTCGACGACAGCCCGTGTGACGCTGGTATCCTTGACGATTTCCATGTGACGCTCGCTGTCGAAGAGCAGCGTGTAGTACCCCTGGCGCATAAAGAAATAGTCCATCTGCCATTGTTGGCGCTTCATCATGGTCTGTCTGCCATGCGTGATGACCTTCAACGGAAAGACGATACGCTCGCGTTGCAGCTTGCTGTTTCCGGCAAAGTTAAAGATAAAGTCGTCAAACAACTCGTCGGCAGCCTTCGGGACGACGACATTGGAGAAATCGCCGTCGAGGGAGTCGGCAGCCAGCGAATCGACACCCAGCGAGTCAGAAAGTGCGCTATCATCGCCACGGAAGCCACGTCCCGCCTTGCATGCTGACAGCAAAACAACCGCCAACATCACACCAAAAATCAGATAACGTTTCATCTCATCCATACTAAATTTCTTGTCTTCTCTCAAAATTTTCTGCAAAATTACAAAATATCTTTAATAATTCATCTTTAATCCTTAATTTATTTGTAACTTTGCATCAAAATTTCAAGAACAACGTTGATTATGATACTCGACAAGATAGAACAACTTCTAAAAGAAGTACAAAACTTGAGCGCGCAAAACGCTGAAGAAGTAGAGCAGCTGAGACTGAAATACCTCAGCAAGAAAGGTGAGATAACGGCATTGATGAACGACTTCCGCAACGTGGCTGCCGACGAGAAGAAAACCGTAGGCATGAAGATTAACGAGCTGAAGCAACTGGCACAGGAGCGCATCAACGCCCTGAAAGAGCAGACAGAGGTTCAGGAGAGCAACAACGACGGACTGGACCTGACGCGTACTCCCTACCCCATCAAACTGGGAACACGCCACCCGCTGACCATCGTGACGAATGAGATTATCGACATCTTCTCGCGTATGGGCTTTGTCTTGGCCGACGGTCCGGAAGTGGAGGACGACCTGCACGTGTTCACCAAGATGAACTTTGCCGCCGACCACCCTGCCCGCGACATGCAGGACACCTTCTTCGTCAGCCAGCACCCCAACGACGTCACCAAGAACATTCTGCTGCGTTCGCACACTTCGAGTGTTCAGGCACGTGTCATGGAGCAACTGCACACCGAGGACGGCCAACTGAAAGAGCCTATCCGTGTCATCTGTCCGGGACGCGTCTATCGCAACGAGGCCATCACGGCTCGCGCACACTGCTTCTTCCATCAGGTGGAAGGACTCTATATCGACAAGAACGTTTCCTTCACCGACCTGAAGCAAGTGCTCCTCAGCTTTGCCCGAGAGATGTTCGGACCCGACACGAAGATTCGTCTGCGTCCCAGCTACTTCCCGTTCACAGAACCATCGGCAGAGATGGACATCTCCTGCTTCATCTGCGGTGGCGAAGGCTGCGGCTTCTGCAAGCACACCGGATGGGTAGAGATTCTGGGCTGCGGCATGGTGGATCCCAACGTGCTCGAACAGTGCGGCATCGACAGCAAGACCTATAGCGGCTATGCCTTTGGCATGGGTGTGGAGCGCATCACCAACCTGAAATATCGCGTCAGCGACCTCCGCATGTTCTCTGAGAACGACGTCCGCTTCCTGCGCGAATTTGAATCGGCCAACTAAGAAAAAACGGCAAATCGGAAAATACATGAAACTTGTATTGATGACACAACCCACGTTTTTCGTGGAAGAAGACAAGATTCTCACATCGCTCTTCGATGAGGGGTTAGAGCATCTGCACCTCTATAAGCCAGGCTCTGAGCCCATGTACTCCGAGAGGCTGCTCACACTGTTGCCCGAGGAATACTACAAGCGCATCACCGTACATGAGAACTTTTATCTGAAGGAAGAATACAAACTCAGGGGCATACACATTGACGACGAGACAACAGCGCCGCCGAAGAACTACAAAGGTCACCTGAGCCGTACCTGTACGAAGCTGGAGCTGCTGAAGGAAGCAAAGCGCCACGCAGACTACGTGCTGCTGAAGTATATCTTCGACAGTCAGACGGAGCCAGACCAAAAAGCCACCTTCACCATGGACGAGCTGAAAGAGGCCTCACGGAGAGGACTTATCGACCGCCACGTCTATGCCTTAGGAGGAATGAACATGGACACGGTCAAGATGGCCCGCGACCTGGGATTTGGCGGCATTGTCGTCAGCGGAGACCTCTGGAACCGCTTCAACATCCATGAGGAGCTGGACTATCAGGCACTCATCGACCACTTCGTAAAACTACGCAAGTTAGTAGGTTAAGAAACAAACACGTCAATCAAGTGAATCGCTCATTAAATCACATACAATAATGAATAAAGACTACATGGTGTTTTCAGGTACAGCAACCAGATACCTCGCAGAACGCATCTGCCAAAGCTTGGGTTGCCCGCTGGGGAAACTGGAGGTAACAAAGTTTTCCGATGGTGAATTTGCCGTTTACTACGAGGAGAGCATCCGAGGACGCGATGTCTTTCTGGTACAAAGTACCTTCCCGACATCAGACAACCTCATGGAGCTGTTGCTCATGATTGACGCAGCGAAAAGAGCTTCGGCACGCACCATCAATGCTGTCATACCCTATTTCGGATGGGCACGACAGGACAGAAAGGACAAGCCGCGTGTCAGCATCGGTGCAAAGCTCGTTGCCGACCTGCTCTCGGCAGTAGGTGTCAACCGCGTCATCACCATGGACCTTCACGCTGATCAGATTCAGGGATTCTTCAACGTTCCCGTTGACCATCTGTATGCCTCTGGTGTTATCATTCCCTACCTGCAAAGTCTGAAGCTCGACGACCTCGTCATCGCATCACCCGATGTGGGCGGTTCGAAACGTGCCAACACCTATGCCAAGTACCTCGGATGCCCGCTGGTGCTCTGCAACAAGACGCGTGCCCGTGCCAACGTCATTGCAACCATGCAGATTATCGGTGACGTCAAAGACAAGAACGTAGTCATCATTGACGACATGGTAGATACCGCCGGCACTATCACCAAGGCTGCCGACATCATGAAAGAAGCAGGAGCCAAGACCGTCCGTGCCTGTGCTACCCACTGCGTCATGAGCGGTCCTGCCAGCGAACGCGTACAGCAGTCAGCACTGGAGGAAATCGTCTTCACCGACTCTATCCCTTACGACTTCTCAAAGTGCTCCAAGGTCAAGCAGCTCTCCGTGGCAGACATGTTTGCAGAAACCATCCGCCGTGTCGTCAACAACGAGAGCATCTCCGACCAATATATTGTATAAGCTAACGCACCTTACGGATTCTATGAACATCAAATCAGCCCTCTTATGGGTCGCAACCGGCTGCATGCTGGCTGCCTGCCAGTCATCATCGTATAAGATCTGCGGAACGGCAGAAGGACAGGAAGACGGAGACACGCTCTTCCTCACGACCGACCTGACGAACGGCATACCATGCGACACGACCATCGTCAGCGACGGAAAGTTCACCTTCGAAGGCAAGGCCGACAGTCTGACACTGGCCATGGTCTATAGTGCCCGAAGAAACGAGGTAAATGCCAACTTCTTCTTAGAGCCTGGCGAGATAGACGTCAACATTTCCGAACAACCCGGAGCGTCACGCGTCGGAGGTACTGAATGTAACGACAAGTGGCAGGAGCTGGTGGACTCTGTGATGGCCATCGGTAAACGCATCAACCTCATTGCGGAGCATATCTATGGCAATACCGTCAGCGAGGAAGAGCAGGCGAAAGGGATGGAGCAGATAGAAAAACTCAACCAACATTTCGCCGACGTACTGAAAGAGAAAGCCCGCAAGAACATCAAGAACGAATTCGGATACTTCCTGCTGACTTACTATCCGGAAGAAGTGCTGGACAACCAGACACGCCTGGAACTCATCGGACAACTGCCCGACAACATGCGAAATCGCGATGCCGTCAAGCAATTAGAGGAATACATCAAGAAGAAAAGCATGACAGCGGAGGGTACTACCCTGCCCGACTTTTCCCAACCGGCACCCGATGGTACTGTTATCAGCATCAAAGAAGAAATCGGCAAGCACAAGATAACCATCATTGACTTCTGGGCTTCCTGGTGCGGTCCCTGCCGTCACGACATGCCAGGCGTCGTTGAACTCTACAAAGAATTCAAAGATAAAGGGCTGGGCATTGTCGGCGTGTCACTTGACAACGATGCTAATGCCTGGAAGAAAGCCATCGACCAGTTAAAGATGACGTGGCCGCAGATGAGCGACCTGAGAGGCTGGGACAATGCGGCAGCACAAATGCTCAGCATCACCAGCATCCCTCATACGGTCATCGTTGATTCCAAAGGCGTCATCCTTGCTCGAGGTCTGCGTGGCGAAGAACTGCGACAGTTCGTTGCAGAGCGTTTGAAATAATCATTTCTTCTTGCGACTGTACTGGATAGCCATCATCGTCAAGTCGTCACTCTGTTCGGCATCGCCCACAAATTCGTGAACGGCATTGGTCATGTGCTCTATGAAGTGATGCGGTTCTTGCTCCTTCATAGAAAGCACCTTCGTGGCAACGTCTATGACTCGCTCCATGCGGAACAACTCATGATCAGCATTCATCGCCTCTGTCAGTCCGTCGGTAAAGAGGAAAATGGTGGTATCTTCATAGATGAGTGCCTCCTGTAAAGAATACTCCCACGACGGCATGAAACCAACAGGAATGTTGGGGTCACAGGGCAATACGCCAACACCGGCTCCGACAAGCAACGGTGCATCGTGTCCAGCATTGCAATAATGCAACATTCCTGTGGACAGGTCGAGCACACCGACAAAGAGTGTCACGAACATGTGCGTCTTGTTCATGTCGGCAATGGTCGTATTGATGGTGGACATGATGCGGTCGGGCTTAGACTCATGGGCAGAGACGGTGCGGAAAACGGAACGTGTCACCGCCATGAAGAGTGAAGCAGGAACGCCCTTTCCCGAGACATCACCGATACAGAAGAACAGTTTGTTGCCACGGAAATAGAAGTCGAACAAGTCGCCACCCACCTCTTTGGCAGGTGTCAAGGAAGCGTAAAGCTGCACGTCGTCACGCTCGGCTTTTGTGGGGAAATCCTCGGGGAGCATACCCATCTGTATCGAACTTGCAATACGGAGGTCTCTTTCGATGGAGGCTTTCTCAGCAGTAGTATCCTTCAGCTCCTCGATATATTTCACAAGCGATTGCTGCATATTGCCGAATGAAGTGCTCAACTGACCGATTTCATCTTCACGTTTCAGTTCTGGCAACTTGGTATCGAAATTTCCAGAAGCAATGGTCTCAGCGCCCTTTGCCAGTCGATGCAAAGGTCGCAGCTCACGAGTGATGATGCGGATAAAGAAGAAGAGCATCAGCAACAAACCTACTAAAACGATAGTTCGCACACTATTGCGAAGACGGTCGAAGCCACCGAAGATATCGCTCTCAGGACAGACAATAGCCATGGAACAACCAGTCTGACCGAGGGGCTTGTAGAACACATAGCTGTCCTCTCCGGAGATACGCATGCGCTTCATACCCTCCTCACCTCGCTGCATGGCATGGCCTAATGCGACAAGAGCGGTATCGGGCTCTTCCATCGCCTGCGTAAAGATAGTCTGACGGGAAATCTTTGTGGAGTCTGGGTGTACGAAGTAGGTACCGCCACGACCTATCATGACGCTGTAAGAGTTGGGATATGGCTTGATGCTTGAGATGTTCTGCGACAACCAGGTCAACGAAAGACTGGTATTGATAACACCAATCACAGTGCCTTGCCTATCCGTAATGGTTTGGCTATAGCTGGTCAGCATCTCGCTGGTATTCGTTGCGACATCATAATCCATGTAAGGCTCTGTCCAACAGGGTTTGTTCAGCAACATTGGCATCAGATACCAATCCATAAAGAAATACTGATAGCTTTCACTTCCACCCTGAATGGTTCGAAGGCTGTCACCAACATGTATCGTATAAGCTGAAAAGTAGCGACCCTTTTCCTTGAAATAATAGGGTTCAAAAGCAATAGAACAATTATAGAAATCAGGATTGTTCAGCAACATGCTACGGCTATAGACAAACATGGAGTCGGGTTCTTCAGGATGACGCAACACCAGCCATTTGGTCATGGCCGATGCCACTTCGACTCTGTTCAGAATGCTATCTACGCGCAGAGAAGTGTTGTTCAGAATCTGGGTAGCACGGTTAATCGCTTCCTGACGAACAGCCTCACGAGCCTGGACAAAGAAGAATCCAAGAGCGACATTGAAAATGATAGCTGCAAACGTTACAACCCACAAACTCACCCTTACGGAAAGTTTACGACGGAAATAATACAGTATTCTTTTCATAGCGATTAATTACCTATTAACTCTTGATACGATATCTGGCGACTCAGCATCTTGTTGTCATACATCAGCCGGCTGGCGAGCTCTACCATGTCTGGGCGCAGACGGAATTCACGCTTCTTGGAATTGCGGTCTATCTGTAGCCGCAACACCTCGGTGAGCATCAGCCGCTGCATCACGCGGTTGGTGGGCATGTGGTAACGATCAACATATCGCATCACGATGTCCAACGTCTCGTCCGGATGTTGGGCAGCCCACTCCCACCCTTTTCGACAGGCAGCAGCAAAACGCCGCGCTTGATCACGATGCTTATCATAGTACTCACGAGTCATATAGATGCCATCTTCCTGGACGTTATAGCCATGGTCACTAAAGCGATAGACATTCTTTTCGTTAAACTCAATACCAGCCTGAATCAGTTGTAAATATTCATTATAGCTCATCGTCAGAATGGCATCGAGCGCACCAGACACAAATAAGTTGATATTCTGGGCAAAGTGTACCCACTGGTAGTTCATATTATCCTGGATGCTCATACAGACAGCCAGATGTCCGAACCCTGCACTCCAGATGCCGACACGGGCTCCCTTCATAGTCTGTGGATTCTTGTTTCCCGACGAAACAATCACCATCGCATTGTTCATCGATGTCTGTAGAATATTTACCAAGGGAGTGCCGTCGTCAACAATCTCTAAAGCCTGACATACTTGCAACGTCGTAGCATGACATTTTCTTTTACGCAGGCGAGTCAGCGCAGGTTGTGTTGCCGACGGATGGACTATCTTCACCTTGACACCAGCCTCACGGAAAAAACCTTTCGCCTCTGCCACATAGTACCCTGCAAACTGTGCCTGCGGAGTCCACTGGGGCGTAAACACTATGGTCTCAGCATCCGAACCACTGGAAACATTCTTATTTCGCTGCTGTGCCAAAACTGCCTGTGGGAGATGGACCATGATAGCGACAAAAGCCACCAGCATCCATTGTATATTCCTTCTCTTCATGTTTCTATTCATTAAGTATTAGAGTAACCAGACAATGACACCTGACTGGATGATAGCACAAGCGATGGTCAACAGCAAGATGCACATCGGCACATAACACTGGCGTAACTCGTAATGTGCAGGCGTCGTCACTTTACCATACAACCTATATACACCATAGCCGACAAGAGAACCCCACAAGAGTCCTACCAAAATGTCACCAGGGTAATGCACGCCAAGATAAAGACGTGTCCAACAGTTGATGAGTGACCACGACACCATAAAGACAGTAAACAACCGCTGGCGCATGAGTAGCGAGAAGAACAAGGCAATGCTGAACGTATTGGAGGCATGAGCAGAGAAGAAACCATAGTTGCCACCCCGATAGCCGTCAACAACATCGACAAGCATCCCTATCTCCGGGTCATGCGTAGGACGCCAGCGAGCTACCAGCGGTTTTACGATGACGTCGTCAACAGTTCCTGCAAACAACACACAAAGACCGGCAGCCGCCAAGATGTAAAACACCTCCTTCGTATTGTGATTCGTCTTGATGACGACATAGAGTAATCCTAAATAGAGAGGTATCCACGTCTTGGCATTGGTCAATATCTGGACCAAATAGTCAAGGAACATTGAGTCGCTACCATTCAATAGCAACAACAAGTGTTTGTCGAACTGTATGATTTCCTCCATAATAACACGATTATATCACTTCAATATCTGTCGTCTCCAACCAACCTTCCTTACCGTCGGCCACCCGAATTTCCTTCCAGCCTTTCATCGTTCCGTCGGTAATGGTCACCTTCGTACCTTCATGAAGGATAAACAGGTCGGTGCCATTCTTTGCCGGTGTACTCTTGACGGGAACGGCAGAACGGATAATAATGGCCCCGGAACGGAGGGTTAATGTACGCTTCTGCTGCCAAGCAAAAAGATTGCTAAAGCCGAAGAGCAAGAGCAGCGCCAAAGCTCCAAAGAAGCCAACCTTGCGTACCCACACAGCATTGGCAAAGAGGTAAAGTAATGCTAAGACGATGGCTATCACAAGAGATACCAATGCCATCCATGCCCAGCCGTCGATACTGGTCAAGTTGACCAAGGCATGATACCATGTGACAAAGAACATCTCTGACTCTGGCACCACCTTGTCGATGGTCTTCGAACGGGCCAGCTGCAAGTTGACGCGAATGTCACGGTCGCCTGGTGACAACAACGCTGCACGCTCATAGTTCAGCACCGCCTGCGTCATATTGTCCATGCGATAGTAGCAATTGCCTAAATTGTAGTACAAGTCGGCAGAGACGCCCTTCTTCAACAATTCTTCATAGACATGGGCAGACTGCTGATAGTGCTCTGCAGCATAAAGGCTGTCTGCTTCAGCCTTGGTGGCGGCATCAGTACTCACCGGTGAAAGATGAGCAGCAAGAACCATCAGCAATAAAAGAACCAATCGCTCGCGACTGTCGGAAGACGTTTTTCTACTCTTCTTCATGGTGGTAGCTATCTGCGTAATAGCGGTCATGGCCGCCTCATAAACTTTATTCATATTACCGGTTGCATCGCCTGGGGCATAACGGGCAAATTCGCACTCATCCAGAGCTCCCAAGAACTGCTGAATGGTTTCGCCGCTGACGTTGCGTTGTTCTAATTGCTGACTGATATTCTCACGCGACAGTTGCTCGACAGGCATACTGAGTTTGTCGCCGACATAGCCCCAAAGTGCCCGAAGAACTTCGTCATAGAACTCGCCAGGCTTGTTGCCACGCATCAGTTTGGCAGCTTTCTTAAGACGCTTCACAGCAACCTTGTTGGCCTTGCCAGCACGCTGTTTAACAATGTTCGCATTCTCTATGGCTCGCTGGCGGAAGATGACGAACAACGACACAAAGGAGAGTAGCAAAACGACCAATGACACCCAGTAAGATGTTGAGCCGAAGAAGTAGTCGCCTTGTAAACGCTGACGAGTAGAACCTGTCTTGATATAGCGGATATCGTTGGTCAGTTGACGCACATCCTCTTGTCCTACGAACGAAGAGACGGTATTCGTACCGTCGCCCTTCGCAACTTTCAGGGTAAAGGATTCGCTTTTAAGTGTCTTATAAGCGCCAGCCTGTGTATCGAAATAGATGTATTCTACCGGTGGAATCTCATAAGTTCCCTGATGACGAGGCACTGCCAAGAACTCATAGACGATGCTACCCTCCAATCCTTGTACAGTCAACTTTGTCTTGTCTGTCACCTTGGCATCGTAGGCATCGAAATCCTTGGGGAACTTGACAACGGGCTGCTTGAGTAGTTTCATATTACCCACACCACTCACTACTACCTGAAGTTTCACGGGGTCGTTGGCTTTCACCTCCGTCTGGTCGATATGGGCCGACATGCTGAACGAGCCCACACCCCCCGAGAAGTTCTGCGGACGCTGAGGCAACGGATCCACCTGAATCGTCATACCCGGAGCCTTAATCTTTTTATTGACCTCCACATAGCCGCTACCGCCATTGAAGAAGGCTTCGAAGGGGTCGATATTGCGGTTCTGCTGAACGACCGTACCATCATAAGTGATGCTGGGAATTTCCAGCTTACCCGTCATCTGGGGGAACATCACATACTGCTGCCAAGTGACGGTGCGATACTGGCGCCCATGATAACTTTCTACCTTGAAACTCTTCTCCTGAGGCAGAGGCACTTCACGGGTATAGAAACTCTTCAGGTCGGGCATCTTACCGCTCAACTGGGTCAAGCCGACGAGTGTATAAACCTTATAAGTTAGTAAAATCGGTTCCTGCTCACGCACCCGCGACTTGGAGGCTGTCACCTTGACAAACAGGTCGTTGCCTGAAATGGAACTACCCGCAGGGCGCACCTCCAAACCTTGATTCTGACGCTGCTGACCACCTCCCTGACGACTGCTTTGTGCTTGTCCTGACACCTTGATATGCAACTCGTTAGAGCGGATGGTCTTTCCGCCAACGGTTGCCTGTGCAGGAGGGATGGTAAACGAACCGTTTTTGTGAGCTATCAGAATGTAAGTATATGTCACCGACGAAGAACTCGTCACATGGCCATTGGCCATCTGCCAACTGGACTGTGTAGAAGAACTGGGACCATAGAGTATCTCTATGTCGTCAGGCATATTGCCGGCACGAAAACCTTTCACGTCATCGGTATTGACGGTATAGGTCAGACGGAACTGTTCACCGGCAGCAACCTGCGAGGGAGCACGTCCTGTAATCTGTTGCGCAGCAAGTGCCACGACAACCATCAGAAATCCTATCAGTATTATATATCTCTTCATCATGTGATTACCAATTTTTCTCTAATTGACGACGCTGGGGCTGTTGCATCTTCTTCATACGCTCCTGCGTCTGCTTTTCTTCTTGTATGGCAGCATTCAGCATCTGTTCCGCATTCTCACGACTCATTTGCTGTCGTTGCTGGTCTTGTTTCTGCTGCTGTTGCTGATCTTTTTTCTGCTGCTGATCCTGCTGTTGCTGCTGGTCTTTATCTTTCTTTTGTTTGTTGTCTTTCTGCTGTTGCTGCTGATTCTGCTGCTGTTGCTGCTGACGCTTACAAAGTGCCAGATTATAGCGTGTCTCATCATCAGAAGGATTCCAGCGCAAAGCTTCTTTATAAGCTTCGATAGCCTCACCAAACATCTTCTTACCTTGACAGATTACACCAATATTATGGTAGGCCTGCGCTTTACGGAAAGGAACGGTTTCCAGTTTTGCTGCAGCCTCCAACTGACTGACTGCCGCAGAATCCTTGCGTGTTGCTAACAAAGCATTACCCAAATTATAGTTGGCCTGCGGGTTTCGCGGGTTTTTCTCTACAGCCTTACGGTAGTTCACCTCTGCATCGGCATAGTTGCCCTGCCGAAACACTTTATTGCCTTGCCGCACCAGCTGGCGGTCGGTCTGTGCCTGGATACTGACAGGCTGAAGAGTCGCCATAAGGGAAACAAACAACAGGAGCACCATTCGCTGACTTCCCGCATCGTTCCATTTTCCTTTCTTGAAAAGGGAGACACGTTTCAACAACGGATTCTTCACTTCCAAGACACAAACCTCGATGATGAGCAACAGCAATGCCAGGATGCCTACTGCTTGGAACTGTTCATCGAAATCGCTATAAACGGTACTCTCTATTTCTTTCTTGGAGAGCTTGTCCAACTCGTTGTCAAGGAGTTCCTGAGCCCTACTGTTATTCTCCACATGAATGTAAGCGCCGCCACCTGCTTCTGCTACCTGACGACACATCTCTTCGTTCAGTCCTGTCATAACAGTCTGTCCAGTATTGTCTTTCAAATAATCGCCATTGCCCATGGGAATGGGGGCTCCTTCGGTAGAGCCTACACCCAAGACATAGACGCGCATGTCCCTGTCTTTAGCCTCACGGGCAGCTTCCAATGCCCCACCCTCATGGTCTTCTCCGTCAGTAATGACGATAATCGCCTTGCCGACGCCCTCTTGCTGAGTGAAGCTGTGGCTTGCCATACTGATAGCTGCTGCGATGTCGGTACCCTGTGTGGCAATCATCGAAGGGTCGATGGTCGAAAGGAACATCTTGGCAGAAACATAGTCACTCGTGATAGGCAGTTGCACAAACGCATCACCGGCAAAGACGATAAGACCTATCTTGTCGTTGGTGAAATTATCGACGAGGTTCTCCACCATCATCTTCGCACGGCTCAGACGACTGGGTGTCACATCCTCTGCCAGCATAGAGTTGCTGATATCCATACAGATAATGGTTTCTATACCTGTGCGTTTCTCGTGACTCACCTTAGTACCAAACTGCGGACGAGCTATCATGACGATGATGAGTGCCAGGACTGCCTGCAACAACCAGAACTTTACCAACGGTCGGAAACGGGACACATCGGGCGTCAGCTGGCGTATCAACTCAGGGTCGCCGAAACGACGCAAGCGACGTTTCTGCTGATAAACCATCAGAAAGCGTATGACTGCCAATACCGGTATGAGCAGTAATAAATAGAGGTATATAGGGTCTTCAAATCTGAACATGTAGTCAATTTACTTTTTAGCGATTTACAATTTATGGTAGCTTGCGGAAGATGGTGATGCGCAACAGCATTTCCAGCAGAAGGAGCAGCATTGCGGCAATAGCCAGAGGCTGATAGGCTTCATAGCGCTTGCTGAATTTCTTGACATTCAGCTTAGACTTCTCTAACTTGTCAATCTCACCATATATCTTTTTCAGTTCTCTGTTATTCGTGGCAAGATAGAACTCGCCATCGGTTGCTGCTGCAATGTCGCTTAGGATTTTGGTATCCACCTCTTCCGGGATGTTGACATACTGAGCGCCACCAGATACCGTTATAGAGTATGCCCCCGCTTTTTGCGTTCCCACGCCAATGGTATAGACACGCACGCCGAAACTCTTGGCAATCTCTGCTGCCGTCATCGGCGACAGGTCACCACGGTTGTTGGAACCGTCGGTAAGCAGGATGACAACCTTACTCTTTGCTTTAGAGTCCTTCAGGCGACTGACAGCATTAGCTAATCCCATACCGATGGCAGTACCGTTCTCTATCAGACCGCGTTGTGCAATATCCGTCCGCACATTCTGCAACAAGTTGAGCAACGAAGCATGGTCTGTTGTCATAGGACATTGTGTGAAGGCCTCACCGGCAAAGATGGTCAATCCGATATTGTCGTTGGGACGACCGACGATAAATTCGGCAGCCACCTGTTTGGCAGCCTCCATACGATTCGGTTTCAGGTCTTCTTCCAGCATGGAGGTTGACACGTCCATCGCCAACATGATATCAATACCCTCCATGGTCTTGTTTTTCCACGAATTACGTGTCTGTGGACGTGCGAGTACCAATACCAGGAGCACAAAGACCGCTATGCGTAACAACAACTGCAGCGGCATGAGCCTCACTTTCCACGAACGAGGAGCAAGACGATAGGCCATGGTATCACTCATGCGCATCGTCGGCTCGCTCTTCTTCCTGTACATGACATACCATACAATATATGGTATCAGCAGGAGCAGCAGGAAAAGATATTCTTGATTGGCAAATTCCATTTATCTCGTTATTATTATTTCATTACAATATTACACCAATAGTTGATAGACGCTATAGATCACATAGCACAACAGCGCCACTATCGCGACTGATACTCCCCAGACAACAGCCTTCAGGATACGCCGCGACTGCTGCGTCTTCTGGTCAGCCTCCGACAGTTGTGGCTTGATGACCTCCTCAGTAGGCATGTTTTCCAGTTTTGTCTGGTTGATAAAGTCGATGGCGTTGACCAGGTTAGCGTCATTCTCGTTAATCATCGTCGAATACTTGGCAAACTTCACCAAGTCGGCCGTCATGAAGAGCTGCCTCAACTCGTCCAACGACTGCTGGTCGATCTGCATGAGGCGGTCGATAATCTCCGTACTCGTCATCTCCATGGCAGAGAAGCCATAGCGTTCCTCGATATATTGGCGCAGGGTGTCTGTCAGCTTCGTATAGTACTCTTTCTGATTCTCCGAAGTCACCATCTTGTCGGCCTTGATTTGTTCTATCTCCTTCATGGCCTTCTGGTGAGGCAGCAGGCGCTTGACAATCTTGATGCGCGTAATAATCGGTTTGTTGGCGCGCAACCGCAGATAGAGATAAATGACCAGTCCCGTCAGTAGGAGCATCAACATGCTGAGCCAGAAAGTCATAGACCATTCGCTCCAAAGGAAAGGGTTATCCTGTACATCTTTCGGTCCGAAGAACTGGTCGAGTTTCGTGGTATCGACTTCTACTTCAAGCACCTTCAGAGCCAGGTCGGCACTCTTCATCTCCTTGCCGTTCACCTTCACGGTAAAGGGAGGAATATGGTACAGATTGCCGTCAAACGATGTCAACACGATGACCATCGTGGGAAGTGTCGCACCGTTTTCATCGTCCTTCGTCGGCTGAGCGGTGTGCGTTGCCAGCACCTCTACGCCGGGTACCAACTGTTGGCGAGGCTTGAACGAAGGCCACTCCACGGTAGCACCTTCTGGAGCTTGAACGGTCAGCGTCACTTCTGCCTGCTCGCCAATCATCATCTCGATGGGATTGATCTTGGCGGTAACCTGTGCATATAGCGATATCTGACAGACTATCAGTCCTAAAAACAATAAGAATCTCTTCATTAGCTTCGTTGTTTAAAAAGCATCAGCAATGCCTTTACATAGTCTTCATTGGTGGCAATGCTCACCAAATCAACATTACTCTTATTCATCGCTTCACGCAACTGCTGCTGGCGGGTATTCCAGTACTGGGCATGCGCCTGTCGGAGACGGCGGCTGCTGGTATCAATATACTGTTCATGACCGGTTTCTGCATCCACCACGCGAATCAGTCCCACGTCGGGAAGCTCCTTGGCACGCAAGTCATAGACTTGCAGCGCTACCACGTCGTGCTTTCTGTTGGCAATCTGCAAAGGCTGCAGAAAATCCTGACGCACATAGAAGTCACTCAAGACAAAAGCCGTGCAGCGTCGCTTGGCAACGCTGGTCAGGAACTCTAAAGCCTGTTTAACGTCGGTACGCTTTGACTGCGGCTGGAAGTCGAGCATCTCACGAATGATGTAGAGGATATGCTTGCGACCTTTCTTGGGCGGGATGTATTTCTCGATACGGTCCGAAAAGAAAATGACTCCTATCTTGTCATTATTCTGAATGGCAGAGAAGGCAATCGTTGCCGCAATCTCCGTCACCATGTCACGCTTCATCTGCCGCTGAGTTCCGAAATCGAGCGAGCCGCTGACATCAATCATCAGCATGACGGTCAGTTCACGCTCTTCCTCGAACACCTTGACATAAGGCCGATGGAAACGGGCTGTGACGTTCCAGTCAATGTCGCGCACATCGTCACCATACTGATACTCGCGCACCTCGCTGAAGGCCATTCCCCTACCCTTGAATGCCGAGTGGTACTGGCCAGCGAAGACGTTAGAGCTCAGGCCGCGTGCCTTAATCTCTATCTTCCGAACCTTCTTGAGTATTTCGCTTGTTTCCATTCTGTTCTATAGTTTCTATAGCATCTATAGTTTCTATAGTTGAGATCGTGTTTAGGGCACCTCGACCTTATTGATAATCTTGGAGACGATTTCCTCGCTGGTGACGTTGCTGGCCTCGGCCTCGTAAGTCAGACCGATACGGTGGCGTAACACGTCGTGGGCTACGGCACGAACATCCTCGGGAACAACATAGCCACGGCGCTTGATGAAGGCATAGGCGCGGGCTGCCTTCGCCAGATTGATGCTGGCACGGGGCGAACCTCCGAAGCTGATCATTTCCTTCATGTCCTTCAAGCCATAGCGGTCGGGATAGCGGGTAGCGAAGACGATGTCGGCAATATACTGTTCTATCTTCTCGTCGATATACACTTCGCGCACCACCTCACGCGCCTTGATGATTTCTGCAGCAGTCGTCACAGGAGTAACGGTCGGCAGTTCTCCGGCAATGTTCTCGCGGATAATCTTCTTTTCTTCGTCAATCGTCGGATAGCCGATGACCACCTTCAGCATGAAACGGTCCATCTGCGCCTCAGGCAACGGATAGGTACCTTCCTGCTCGATAGGGTTCTGCGTGGCCATCACCAGGAAAGGATTGGGCAACAGGAAAGTGTCGCTGCCAATTGTAACCTGCTTTTCCTGCATGGCCTCCAGCAAGGCACTCTGCACCTTTGCCGGAGCACGGTTGATTTCATCTGCCAGCACGAAATTGGCGAAGACCGGTCCTTGTTTCACCTGGAACTTCTCATCTTTCTGCGAATAAATCATCGTTCCCGTCACGTCGGCAGGCAACAAGTCCGGTGTAAACTGGATACGACTGTAGGTTGCATCAATCAACTGCGCCAGTGTCTTGATGGCCAAGGTCTTTGCCAGACCAGGAACGCCTTCCAGCAAGATGTTGCCATCGCTCAACAAGCCGATGAGCAGCGAATCTACCAAATGCTTCTGACCGACGATGACACGGTCCATACCAGCCACCAGATTGGTGACGAATCCACTTTGTTGTTCTATTCTCAAATTCAGTTCTCTGATATCAATAGCTTCTGCCATAATATTTACGAATTAGTTTTAACTATTTACATGTTTTATACAAATTGACGTGCAAAATTACTCATTTCCCCTCTTTTTACGCACGCCTGCATACCTAAATAATATTAAAAAAGTTTCCTAAAACTTACATTTTAAGAAACTTTCATATCTCACACGCCTCAAAAGCTTATTGCGGGGTAGGAAAATCAACGGTTTTTGTTGTTCATAAACCACGAATGGGTAAAGAGATGATACACCAACAGGGAGACGACTATCAGCGACGAAGCGACGAAGAGCAAGATCTCCCGCTGCTCGTAGAGCAATCCGTAACCAATGGCTATACCCAGCGTCAATCCCGTTTCCCAAGCCAGGAAATAGGTGCTTTGCGATGTTCCTCGCTGACAATGGCGGCTCAGCTTGATGAAGAACAACAGGAAGCGTGACGCGATGACACCCACAGAGAGTCCCACCAATACCGGCGGAACAGGAGAGTCCGGCGACACCATCAACACGAAGACCGCCGCCAATAGCAGCATTTGTCCGGAGACGATTTCGCTTTTCATTTCAGCATTGGGGAATAGGAAGTGCTGTACCAAGACGGCCAGCAAGAAGCCCCCCAACATGAGCGCATAGAAAACAGCATCCCATGGCAGCGACAACAACAATCCCACGACCATGCATATCCACATCAGATGAAGGTACAGCACTGTTCCGTGCGTCAGGAAGAAGCGGTCTAAGGAGGCTACATGCAGGTCGTCTTCCGGCGTTCGGAACGGAAAGTCAACAGCCTTCACCAGCAACACGGTGAGGACGGCACAACCGACAGCAATCCATACTACCCAATGGAATCCGAGCCATTCATAGACTCCCAGTCCCACCATCGGTCCTACGGCTAATGCCAGGCGGGAGAACCAGGTAGCACTTTGGTTCGCCTCCGTTCGTTGTGACGACTCGCAAGTGTCGATAATGAGCGTGGACGAGAGTACCATTTGTGCCAGACCAAAGAAAGCTCCTAATGCAAAACGTTGCAGGAGAATAATCCAGAACTCGACAAATTCCGTGCGGAGGCTGTCAATATACCATAACAGGGCGACGTCGAGGGCAACCGCAAAGATAGCCCACATGCAGACGACGTTTCGGCGATAGTGCTGCACCAGCCACGAGCATTGGGCACCCAAGAGATAAAGTCCCAAGGCAAAGACACCCATGGAGAGTCCTGTCTCCTCAGGGGTGAAGTTCTCGACCTCCATCAACCATCGCGGCATGATGGGTATCAAGATATATACCGACATCGTGAGCAACAGCGAGGCAAAGGCCATAAGCCAGAATTCACGATGCCACAGTCGTATATGAACGGGAGTTTCCTGTTTATTTTTATTCATCAATAAGATTCATTTTCGTTGGGGAAGTCGCCACTTTTCACGTCTTCCACATACTTGCCTACTGCATCGGTGATGATGGTATTCAGGTCGGCATAGCGACGCAGGAAGCGAGGCGAGAATCCTTGTGTCATTCCCAGCATATCGGCAATGACCAGCACCTGACCGTCACAGCCATTGCCTGCTCCGATACCTATCGTTGGGCACTTGACCGATTTCGTCACCTCGGCAGCCAGTTGTGCAGGGACTTTCTCCAGCGTAATGCCGAAGCAGCCTGCCTCTGCCAGCAGCTGGGCGTCGTGCAACAGCTTTTCAGCCTCGGCCTCTTCCTTGGCACGAACGGCATAAGTGCCGAACTTATTGATGCTTTGCGGTGTCAGTCCTAAATGGCCGATGACCGGGATTCCGGCGTCCAGAATACGTTTGACGGTATCGAGAATCTCCTCACCGCCTTCCATTTTCAGAGCATCGCAACCGCTCTCCTTCATGATGCGGATAGCGTTGGTCACGCCATCGGCGGCATTCACCTGATAAGAGCCGAAGGGCATATCGCAGATGACGAGAGCCCTGTTGACGGCGCGCACCACGGCAGAAGCATGATAAATCATCTGATCGACGGTGATGGGTAGCGTCGTGCCGTTTCCCGCCATCACATTCGAGGCAGAGTCGCCTACCAGGATGGCATCAACGCCAGCCTTGTCCACAATTCCGGCCATGGTATAGTCGTACGATGTGAGCATCGATATTTTCTCACCTTTCTGCTTCATCTCCATGAAGCGATGCGTCGTCACCTTTCGGTTGTCTGACACTAAATATCCAGCCATAATATTCTTTACAATTTATTAATTATACTATTTTGATGTTACATGTTAAGATAATTGGAGATGACCTTGTCGGCATAAGGACGAATGGCCTCGGCGGGGTTGGTTGTCGCCAATCCCACGACAAACATTCCTGCCGCCCTACCCGACTTTAAGCCATTAAAGCTATCCTCGAACACAACGCTATCTTCTATACTGGTTCCCAAACACTTAGCAGCCTTTAAGTAACAATCAGGGTCAGGCTTTGAGCGTTCGAAATCCTCGGAAGTAAGGATAGCATCGAAGAGCGTCTTGAACTCAGGATGACGCTGATAGACCGCTTCCATCTTCACACGATTAGAGCTTGTAACGACGGCAGTCTTCACGCCTTCGCTACGAAGTTTTCTGACAAACTCCACAAAGCCCAGAACGTAGCAATAGTCCATTTGCTGCTCGTACTGGTTCAGCCGTTCGGTGATGATTTCCTGCTTATCCTGCAAGGGTCCCGAGAACCAAGCGTCGTAAATCTGCACCAGCGTCTGCCCTTTTATCTCGTGCTCCAATCCAGGGTGTTCTGGATGAAACTCACGACATTGAGCTCCCCAGAAAATGGTGTATTGGGGTTCCGTGTCGAAGACGACTCCATCCAAGTCAAAAAGCGCAGCCTTCATTCTCTCTGTGATTCCTTATGCAATTTTCAGTTTCCAGACCCTTCCGCTGCAACCACCGATTTTCATGCGGACAGCACCGTCCTTATGAAGAATCATGCTCTGCTTCTCGCGTGTCAGCAGGTCGGTAGCCGTGACGGTTGACTCCTTCATCTTCAGGTAGTCGAAGGCATGGGCAGGAATGCGCACATCGACCTCCACTTCCTGGTCAACGAAGTTGGTGACCACCAGCAGCAGGTCGTTGTCCATTCTGCGCAGGAAGGCATACTGTCGGTACAGTTGTGGGTTGACGTACATGAGGTCGAAGAAGACACCGTCGGAAACAGCTTTCTCCTTGCGGGCTATCGACAGCGTGCGCTTGTACATGTCGTAGATATACTTTTCCTCTTCCGTGAGTTTCTTGGCAGCGGCACGGCACAGCGTATCGATGCTCCAGTAGTCGAAGATGGTCGTGCGACCGTCGTTGCCGCTGAAGCCTTCCTTGTCCATTCCCCGTTCGCCATACTCCTGACCGGCATAGAACATAAAGGGATTCTGCTGCATGAGCACCGAAGCTATCATGCCGGGAATACCCTTGCGCCCGTCGGCAGCGAAGAAGTCGCTGGCGATGCGCTGTTCGTCGTGGTTTTCGAGGAAGTAGAGCATGTGGTCGCGGATATCGTCGGTCTGCTGCCAAGCCCTGCTGATGTCGGATGCCGGGGCATGCTGGCAGATGACATTCCTCATGGTGTCGTACATGCCCACCTTGTCGTAGAGCCAGTCGAAACCGTTGAGCAGATAGCGGTGGTAGTCGTAGGGATTATAGACCTCTCCGATGAACTTCACGTCGGGATATACCTCGTGGACGGCCTTGGTGGCAAAGCGCCAGAACTCGGCGGGAACCATCTCTGCCATGTCGCATCGGAAGGCGTCGATACCCTTCGAAGCCCAGAAGAGCAGGATTTCCGTCATTTTATACCACGTATTGGGTGTGGGTGTGAAATAGCCCACTCCTCCGGCATAGTAATCGACGCCATAGTTCAGCTTGACGGTCTCATACCAGTCGGTTTTCGACGGGGCGCTGTCAAAGTGGTCGTTACCCGTAGCCTTGGCAGGTTCCTCGATATAGGGTTCTTTCTCGCCCTGATACAGGTCGAAGTAAGGCGTAAAGCGCTCGCCCGGACAATAATAGAAATTGTTCTGCGGGTCGAAGCCGTTGCGATTGTCGTCGTCCTCACCCAATCCCTTGATGCCTCGTGGCATGCAGATAGAGTGATACTGGCGCGCCACGTGGTTGGGCACGAAGTCGATGACCACCTTCAGTCCTGCCTCATGGGTGCGCTTCACCAGCTCTTCGAACTCCTGCATGCGCTGCTCCACGTTGACAGCCAAGTCGGGGTCAACGTCGTAGTAGTCGGTGATGGCATAGGGAGAGCCGGCGCGTCCCTTGACGATGGCAGGATGCTGGCGCGGTATTCCGTACTGGGTATAGTCTGTCTGGGTAGCATGGCGGATGATGCCTGTGTACCAAACGTGACTGACTCCCATGGCGGCGATGTCCTTCAGCACCTTTGGCGTGAAGTCAGCCATTTTTCCGCTGCCATTTTCGGCTATCGTTCCGTTTTCCTTCCGGGAAAGGTTGCGATTGCCGAAGAGTCGGGTGAATATCTGATAAATGATAACTTTCTCCATTCCCCTGGTGATATTAGGACTTATTCTTCGATGCCGTGAGCCGTCACGCTATTGTCAATCTTGGCAATCATGCCGCGCAGCGCCTTGCCGGGTCCACACTCGGTGAAGTCGTCGGCACCGTCCTTGATCATGTTCTGCACGCTCTGTGTCCAGCGAACGCTGCTGGTGAGCTGAGCGATGAGGTTTGCCTTGATTTCAGCGGGGTCGGTATGCGGCATGGCATCGACGTTCTGATAGACGGGACACTTCGGAGCCTTGATCTCGGTCTTCTCGATGGCAGCCTGCAGCTCGTCCTTGGCGGGTTGCATCAAGGGAGAGTGGAAGGCACCGCCCACCTTCAGGGGCAGGGCACGCTTGGCACCGGCAGCCTTCAGTTGCTCGCAAGCCTCGTTGATGGCGTCGATGTCGCCCGAAATGACCAACTGTCCGGGGTTGTTGAAGTTAGCAGCGACGCAGACTCCCTTACCCATCTTGCTTACCTGGTCACAGACTTCCACGACTTTCTCGTCGGGCAGTCCGATGATGGCAGCCATCGTTGAGGGCTGCGCCTCGCAAGCCTTCTGCATGGCCATAGCACGGGCATAGACCAGTTTCAGACCGTCCTCGAACGACAAGGCACCAGCGGCTACGAGCGCTGAGAACTCACCCAGCGAGTGACCGGCGGTCATGGCGGGTTGGAACTTATCGCCCATGCAAACGGCGCTGATGACGCTATGGAGGAAGACGGCAGGCTGCGTTACCTTGGTCTGCTTCAGGTCTTCGTCGGTACCCTCAAACATAATGTCTGTGATGCGGTATCCTAAGATTTCGTTAGCTTTTTCAAACAACTGCTTGGCAGTCTCGTTGTTGTCGTAGAGGTCCTTGCCCATTCCTACGAACTGTGCTCCCTGTCCGGGAAAAACAAATGCTTTCATGTTATCTTTTTTTATAAAAATGTTCAATTTGCGGCTGCAAAGGTACGAATAAGTGAGCGAATAACCAAATTAAAAAACAAATATATTAGGTTTATTTAGCCTTTATCCGATGCGAATAGTGTTTAAATGTTTAAAATATTGCGCATTTTTTTGGTCAGTTCAAAAAAAAGATGTAATTTTACACCCAAAATTACAAAAAGCGAACTAAAACATAAAACAATGACCTACTTAAAGACTATGATTAGTGGTATGGGACTGGCCGTTGCGCTGTTCTCATCCTGTGCCTCGAATGGCGGTCAGCAGCTGACAAAGTCAGGACTGGACCCTGCCAAGTTTGACACCCTCATCAACGAGAAGCCCGTGAAGCTCTACACGCTGACCAACGCCAGCGGCATGGAGGCTTGCATCACCAACTACGGTGGCCGCGTGGTGTCGCTGATGGTTCCCGACCGCGACGGCAAGCTGACCGATGTGGTGCTGGGTTTTGACAATATCCACCAGTATGCCGACACGCAGAACTCCCCTTCCGACTACGGTTCTTCCGTGGGTCGCTATGCCAACCGCATTGGCAAGGGTCGTTTCCAGATTGGCGACTCGGTCTATCAGCTGAAGCAGAACGACGGCGAGAACTGTCTGCACGGTGGTGGCGACACGGGTTGGATGAACCAGGTCTATGATGCCGAGCAGATAGGCGACAGCATTCTGCGCCTGACCATCGTTGCCAAGGACGGCGAGAACGGTTTCCCGGGCGAGGTAGTTGCCACCACGACTTACAAGCTGACGAGCGACAACACGCTGGACATCACATGGGAGGCCAAGACCGACAAGCCGACCATCATCAACCAGACGAACCATAACTATTATAATCTTTCGGGCGATTTCACGCAGGCTGCCTACGACCAGGTGCTGTTTGTCAATGCCGACAACTTCACCCCTTCGGATGCCGCCTATATTCCTACGGGCGAAATCCGCAGCGTGGAGGGTACCCCGATGGACTTCCGCCAGCCTCACGCCGTTGGCGACAGCATCCATTCGGACTACGACCAGGTGAAGAATGCCGGAGGCTACGACCACAACTACTGTCTGAACACTTTCAAGGACGGCAAGGGCGACGACACGCAGGTTTGCGCTTCGCTCTATTCGCCTAAGACGGGCATTCTGATGGAGATGCGCACCAACGAGCCTGGCGTTCAGGTCTATAGTGGCAATTTCCAGGGTGTGGGTCGCGACGCCGACATCGTGCGCAAGCACGGCATCAAGTATCCGCAGCATGTCAGCATCTGCCTGGAGAGCCAGAAGTTTCCCGACTCTCCCAACAAGAAGGACTGGGTGCAGCCCTTGCTGATGCCGGGCGAGAAGTACTACAGCCATGCGGCGTACACTTTTAAAGTGAAAAGTGAAAAGTGAAAAATGAAAAGTGAAAAATGAAAAGTGAAAAATGAAAAGTGAAAAGTGAAAAGTGAAAAATTTGCTACCGCGATAATATATAACAAATAAAGTAATAAAGAATAATGGAAACAATTATTAATGCGTTAAGCAACAATGGCTTTGCTACGGCGGACTACCTTGTGTTCGTCTTTTACATTATTATTCTTGTCTCGATGGGTATCTTCCTGTCACGTGGCAAGAAAGGTGAAGAGAAATCATCTACCGACTACTTCCTGGCCGGTAACACGCTGACATGGTGGGCTGTGGGTGCCTCGCTCATCGCCGCCAACATCAGCGCCGAACAGTTCATCGGCATGTCTGGCTCGGCTTTCAAGTCGGGTATCGCCATGGCCGCCTACGAGCTGATGGCTGCCGCCACGCTGATTGTGGTGGCTAAGTTCCTGCTGCCGCTGATGATTGAGAAGAAGATTTTCACCATTCCCCAATTCCTGCGCGAGCGTTACAACTGGGGTGTGGGTCTGGCCTTCTCCATCTTCTGGCTGTTCCTGTATGTCTTCATCAACCTGACCTCCGTGTCGTGGCTGGGCGCCCTTGCCATCAAGCAAATCTTGGGTCTTCCCGCCGTTGCCGGCTCGTTCCTGGGCATGCCTGTGGATATGACGCTGCTGTGGATTATCCTCATCCTGTTCCTCATTGCCGGTCTGTACTCCATCTATGGCGGTCTGGCTTCTGTGGCATGGACCGACGTGATGCAGGTGACGTTCCTCGTGGGTGGTGGTCTGATTACCGCCTACGCCGCTCTGGACGTCATCGGTTCTTCGCTGGGCATTGAGGGAGGTGCCGTGGGGGCTTTCCAGGAGATATTCTCCCACTTGTCGGGCATTTCCGGCGACCACCACTTCAACCTGGTGGTGGAGCGTAATACTGCCTTGTATCCCGACATCAACGGTATCATCGACGAGACGGGAGCCCTGGCAGCCGGCCAGCCTGGTTCCGACCCCTACTTCGACATTCCGGGCATCGTGGTCATCGTGGGTGCTCTGTGGCTCACCAACCTGGGCTACTGGGGCTTCAACCAGTACATCATCCAGAAGGGTCTTGCCGCCAAGTCTATCGATGAGGCTAAGAAGGGTATGATTTTCGCTGCCTTCCTGAAGATTCTGATTCCGTTCATCGTTTGTATTCCCGGTGTTTGCGCCTTCTACATCATGAATGGCGAGTACAATGGCGTTCCCGTCCACGACATGCTGACGCACCTGACGGGTTCTATCGACCGTTCTGACGACGCCTATCCTTTCCTCATCCGCAACTTCACGCCGGTCATTGTGAAGGGCTTGTCGTTTGCCGCCCTCTCGGCAGCCGTCATCTCTTCGCTGGCTTCGATGTTCAACTCCACTTCCACCATCTTCACGATGGATATCTACAAGCAGTTCATCAACAAGACTGCCAGCGAGAAGCGCCTGGTGACCGTTGGTCGAATGACATCGGTCTGCGCCCTGCTGATAGCCCTTGTCGCCGTTTATCCCATCATGGGTGGTGCCGACCAGGCTTTCCAGGTGATTCAGGAGTACTCCGGCTTTGTCTATCCCGGCGTGGTGGTCATCTTCGGACTGGGTCTGCTGTGGAAGCGCGCCAGCGCCGTTGCTGCCGTTGTGACGGCCATTGGCACCTTCGTGTTCTCCATCCTGTTCAAGTTCATGCTGCCTGAGGTTCCTTTCCTGCTGCGCATGGGCTATGTGTTCATCTGCCTGGTCATCCTGTTCTTCGGACTCTCCTACATGTCGAAGGACACGAAGGCTGCTCCGGAGATTCCCGAGAAGACGCGCCGCGTGCTCTTCAAGTGGGCTCACTACAGCCTCGGTCTCTCTACTGCAGCGCTGGTGCTGGGCTTCATGAGCTTCATCTACAAGGACATGCGCGACCTGGGCTTCGAGGCGTTCCTCTTCATGGGCGTCTTCTTGTTCTGCATCTATAAGTTCCTGGTCAGCAATGCCCTCGACGAGGTGGAGGACGTGAGGTCTATCGGTGTGGATACGAAGATTTTCAAGACCGACCGTGCCTTCAACCTGGGTGCCGCCGGTGTTATCATCATCCTGGTTATCCTGTACAAACTGTTATGGTAAGGCCTGATGCCTTTCCTCCTTTTATATAATATAAGGTAATGAACGAATACTATATTGAACATCAGAAAATCCTCCTTTCCGTAGATTGCATCATCTTCGGTTTCGAGGACTACCAGCTCAAGGTGCTGATAGGTCACCGCAATATGGATCCCGGTCGTGGTGCATGGAGTCTCTACGGAGGCTTCGTGCGCAACGACGAGAGTCTGGACGAGGCTGCCGACCGCACGCTGTTCGAGTTGACGGGACTCCACCACGTCTATATGCGCCAGGTGGGAGCCTTCGGCAATGTGGACCGTGACCCGGGAGCCCGTGTGGTTTCCGTTGCCTACTGTGCGCTCATCAACGTGAAGGACTACGACCGCAGCCTGCTGGAGAAGCACAACGTGCAATGGGTGAACATTGACGAGCTGCCGGAAATGTTCTCCGACCATCAGGAGATGATAGCGAAAGCTCGCAAGCTGATGCAGGTGAAGATGAAGACGCAGCCCGTCGGTTTCGAGCTGCTGCCGCCGCTGTTCACGCTGACGCAGCTGCAGCGTCTCTACGAGGCCGTGCAGGGTGCTGAGCTCGACAAGCGCAACTTCCGCAAACGCATCAAGGAGATGGGCAGCATCGAGAAGACGCGTCTCATCGACAAGACGGGTTCGAAGCGCGGTGCCTACCTGTATCGCTTCAACGAGAAGACCTACCGCGAGGAGAAGTTCTTCAGACTTTGATGCGCCGAGGGTTTAGGAAAAAGAAGAAGAACGAGGGTTTAAGAAAAATAATAAGAAGAAAAGAAAAAAAGATACGATTATGTTAGAAGAATTAAAAGAGAAAGTGTTTCGTGCTAACCTGGACTTGGTGAAGCACAACCTGGTCATCTTCACCTGGGGCAATGTCAGCGCCATCGACCGCGAGAAGGGGCTGGTGGTCATCAAGCCCTCGGGCGTGGAGTATGACGTGATGAAGGCCTCCGACATGGTGGTCGTTGACCTGGAGAGCGGCAAGGTGGTGGAGGGTGACCTCAACCCGTCGAGCGACACTCCAACGCATCTGGTGCTGTACAAGGCGTTCCCCGAGCTGGGCGGTATCGTCCACACCCACTCCACCTACGCCACGGCGTGGGCGCAGGCTGGCAAGGACATTCCCAACATCGGCACGACGCACGCCGACTACTTCCACGACGGCATTCCCTGCACCGACGACATGACTGCCGAGCAGATGCCTGAATACGAGAAGGAGACCGGTGAGGTCATCGTGGAGCGTTTCCGTAAGGGCAACGTGAACCCCGTCCACACGCCTGCCGTGCTGGTGAAGAACCACGGTCCCTTTGCGTGGGGCAAGGATGCCGACCAGGCGGTGTATCATGCCGTCGTCACGGAGCAGGTGGCGAAGATGGCCACGTTCTCGTTCCTGGTGAACCCCGCCACGACGATGAATCCGCTGCTGGTCGAGAAGCACTTCTCGCGCAAGCACGGTCCTAACGCCTACTACGGACAGAAGAAACATTAAAAACAATATAAATAACAACTACTATGATTAAAGGATTTGAGAATTTTGAGATTTGGTGGGTGACTGGCGCACAGTTGCTCTATGGAGGTGAGACGGTGAAGATTGTTGATGGCCACTCGCAGGAGATGGTCGATGGACTGAACGCTAAGGGCATCATCCCCATTAAAGTGATTTATAAGGGTACAGCCAACTCGTCAAAAGAGGTAGAAGCCGTCATGAAGGCTGCCAACAATGACGACAAGTGCGTTGGTATCATCACCTGGATGCACACCTTCTCACCGGCCAAGATGTGGATTAAAGGTTTGCAGGATTTGCATAAGCCCCTACTCCACTTCCACACACAATACAACGCCGAGATTCCCTGGGAAACGATGGACATGGACTTCATGAATACCAACCAGAGTGCCCACGGTGACATTGAGTTTGGTCATATCTGCACGCGAATGCGCATTCCTCGCAAGGTGGTCTGCGGCTATTGGAAAGCAGAAGAGCCCCAGCAGAAGATTGCCGTCTGGGCTCGTGCCTGTGCCGGTATTGCCGATGCTCACAATGTTCGCTGTCTGATGTTCGGTATGAACATGAACAATGTGGCGGTGACCGATGGCGACCGTGTCGAGTTCGAGCAGCGCTTAGGCTACCATGTCGATTACTACCCTGTTTCCTCCCTGATGGAATACTGGAAGAAGGTGACAACGGCAGAAGTCGATGCGTTGGTGGAAGAATACAAGAAAGCATATACCATCAAGATTGACGAAAGTGGCGAGGAGGTCTATTGGCAAAAGGTACGCAATGCCGCCAAGGCAGAGATTGCGCTGCGCCGTGTCCTGAAAGACGAGGGAGCAACGGCCTTTACCACAAACTTTGACGACCTGGGTAATGCTGACATTGACGATCCGAACTTTGTCGGTTTCGACCAGATTCCCGGTCTTGCCTCTCAGCGCCTGATGGCAGAAGGTATCGGTTTCGGTGCAGAAGGAGACTGGAAGACAGCCTGCCTGTATCGCACCTTGTGGTTCTCGCAGCAGGGACTGGAGAAAGGTTGCTCGTTCCTCGAGGACTACACGCTCAACTTCGCCGGCAACCAGTCGTCGTGCCTGCAGAGCCACATGCTGGAAGTGTGTCCGCTGATTGCCGTTGACAAACCGACGCTGGAAGTCCACTTCCTGGGCATTGGCGTTCGCAAGCAGCAGACAGCACGTATCGTATTCACATCTAAGGTAGGACGCGGTATTAAGGCAACAGTCGTTGACCTAGGCAACCGCTTCAGACTGATTACGCAAGAGGTAGAGTGCATCAAACCAAAGCCCATGCCAAACCTTCCTGTGGCTTCTGCCTTGTGGGTTCCTCAGCCGAGCTTTGAAGTAGGCGCAGGTGCATGGATTCTTGCAGGCGGAACCCATCATAGTGCTTTCTCCTACGACATGACAGAGGAATTCTGGGCTGATTTTGCTGAGATTCTCGACTTGGAGCACGTTCGCATCAACAACGAAACGACCATTGCAGGATTGAAGCAAGACCTTCGCAACAACGAGGTGTACTACATGCTGAACAAGGCGCTGAAGTAATCTCTCACCCCTAAAAAAAAAAGAATGATGAACGCAAAAGAAACGATAGAGGCTGGTAAGGCCGTGCTCGGCATCGAGTTCGGCTCTACCCGCATCAAGGCGGTGCTCATCGACGAGCACAACAAGCCCATTGCCCAGGGAGCCTTCGAGTGGGAAAACCAACTCGTCGATGGGCTGTGGACCTACAGCATCGACACCATCTGGAAGGGACTGCAAACATGCTACAGCGACCTGCGCGCCGACGTCAAGCGGCAATACGACTGCGACATCCAGCAGCTGGCCGCCATCGGCTTCTCGGCCATGATGCACGGCTACATGGCATTCGACAGCGAGCAGCACATCCTGGTGCCCTTCCGCACATGGCGCAACACGAACACCGGCAAGGCTGCCGCCAAGCTGTCGGAGCTGTTCCACTACAACATTCCGCTGCGCTGGAGCATCTCGCACCTCTACCAGTGCATGCTCAACGGCGACGAGCACGTCAAGAACATCAAGTACCTGACGACGCTGGCGGGCTATATCCATTGGCAGCTGACAGGACAGTTCGTGCTGGGCATCGGCGATGCTTCCGGCATGTTGCCCATCGACCCGCAGACCAAGAACTACGACGCCACGATGGTGCAGAAGTTCAACGCCCTGCTCGCGGCGGAAGGTTTACCCTTCCGCTTAGAGCAAATCCTGCCCAAGGTACTGGTAGCCGGTGCCGACGCCGGCGTGCTGACTGCCGAGGGTGCCCGACTGCTCGACCCCACGGGAACGCTCTCAGCAGGCTGTCCGCTGTGTCCTCCCGAGGGCGATGCCGGCACGGGCATGGTAGCCACCAATGCCGTCAAGCAGCGCACGGGCAACGTGTCGGCAGGAACGTCGAGCTTCTCGATGATCGTGCTGGAACACGAGCTCAGCCGCCCCTACGAGATGATTGACATGGTGACGACGCCCGACGGGTCGCTCGTAGCCATGGTACATTGCAACAACTGCACCAGCGACCTCAACGCGTGGGTGGGCATCTTCAAGGAGTACCAGCAGCTGCTGGGCCTGCCCGTCGATATGAACGAGCTCTTCGGACGCCTCTACAACCATGCGCTGACCGGCGATGCCGACTGCGGCGGACTGGTGAGCTACAACTACATCTCCGGCGAACCCGTCACCGGCGTGCAGACCGGTCATCCGCTCTTTGTGCGCGCAGCCGGCGACAAGTTCACGCTGGCCAACTTCATGCGCAGCCATCTCTACGGAGCCATCGGCGTGCTGAAGGTGGGCAACGACATATTATTTAAAAAGGAACGCGTGCGCGTGGAGCGCATCACCGGCCACGGCGGACTGTTCAAGACCAAGGGCGTCGGACAGCGTTTCCTGGCAGCAGCCCTCAACTCGCCCATCAGCGTCATGGAGACTGCCGGCGAGGGTGGCGCCTGGGGCATTGCCCTGCTGGCGGCATACCGCATCAATAATCGTGCGCAGCAACCGCTGGCCGACTATCTGGACGAGCACGTCTTTGCCGGACAGGCGCAGGAGACCATCGCTCCTACCGCCGACGACGTCGCAGGCTTCGAACGCTATCTGCAGAACTACCAGCAATACCTGCCGGCGGAAAAAGCAATAGAAGGTTGAAGTTTTTAATTAAAACACAGAGGCACGGATTCCACGGATTTCACGGATTTTATATTTCAACACAGAGATACAGAGACACAGAGTTTTTTCTTGTAGTGCTTTATAGACCGCAAAAAAATTTAATCTCTGTATCTCTGTGTCTCTGTGTTCTAAAATCCCCTCCCCCCCGGGAGGGGTCGGGGGTGGGTCGCCTTTAAGGCTGCGGATCAGGCTTGCTCTCCGCCGACTCGTGCTTCAAGTCCTCAGCCCACATGAAGTTAGCCTTCTGGTAGAGCTGCTTCGCCGTCAGGTTCTTAGAGTCCGACTGGTCGGGCAGGAAGCGCACACGCAGACCCTTGATGTTCTTCGTCACGCTGAAGTCCTCCAACTTCGCAGCACCGCCCTTGGTGTTCTGTGCCGACAGGTAGAACGTACCCAGACCGTCCAGCTTCACCTTCTTCGAGTCGAGCAGCTGCTCCAGGATGCACTTCTCAGCCTTCTTCAGCACACCCTCCACAATGTCCTCCGTGTAGGGCGAACCGTGCTCCGCAATGTGCTGCGCCAGCATCTCCGTGTCCATCGTCTCTGTGTGGACCACACGACCGAAATGACGTCCGAAGACAGGCGACTGGTCGTTCGTAACCTTGTAGATGTCATAAATTACTTTTGCCATAATCTAAATCCTTTCTTTTGTTAAAATAATTGATAATAAGTTACTGAACACTTTGTCTCGGGTCAGAAAGGGCTTTAACGGTGCACCAAATCTATATTTATCACCCTCCTCCCTCAGAGAATTTCATCCTCTTGTATTCATCTACAAAGGTACAAAATTTTCCTGAAACTACCAAACATTTTCCCCACTTTTTCACTCAAAAACCACATTTATTTTCTCACCGGCGAGGCCCTTCTCTCTCCGAGTGCGGACTATGCGCACTCCCCGTCCGGACCGTCCGCACTGAGGGTGCGGACGGCCCGCAATGAGAGCGTAAGGTATCGTCACTTACGGAAAACACCATTCTGAATGCGCTTGACGAGGTGGAACTTGTTGACGAACTCACCCATGTAGCGCTCGGCAGTCTTAGGCGGAATGTTCAGTTGCAAAGCTGCTTCCTTCCAGATTTCCGCCGTAAAATCGTCGGGCAAGGAGGTCAGGAACTGACGCTGGCGATCGGGCATCTTGACTCCGGGGGCTACCACCGGCTTTTGGTCGTGTACCAATACATTGTTATATACGTGGCACGTGTGGTCGATGAGTGTATTGGCGATAGTCAGTGCTGTCTGAAAATCCTGATCAGTACACACCAGCACCTGTGACAAGGGTTCGAACATGGGTTCATTGTCGGCACAGCGTAGGACGGTGAGCACCATGGCGAGACGGAACGTTGACAGACCCAGTCTGAAGACATAGGCCGACAGTTCACGGCCGTTCATGCCTATCTGCTCGTCATACAACGGGCGGAAGAATTCGTTGAACAGCTGTTTTTGGGCGTCGCTAAATGCAAACTCCAAGGGCTTGTCTGCTCGCTGCTGCAAGGCGTGGTAAAGCTTTAGGAAACGCTGTCCTATTTTTAGCATGTCTTCCGCAAGCGGCTTGTTGTCGTTTCCGAAGGGGTTTTTCCAGCCTGCACTGCCACGCAAACAGTAGAACAGGAAGCGGTTGGCCAGTCCGTTCTCCTCCTGATTGGACGGCAGCAGCAACGGTATCTGTCCTGGTGTACACGTCAAGAGCGCTGCTAAGCGAGGGTGTTCGATGACCACGCGCAAGTTGTCATTCTTGCGTCTTAACGTTAAACGCTCATGATGGAAGGCCTTACGCAACAGGTCGCTCCACTGTCCCCACTCCTGTGTCAGTACCGCTGCAACGGTGTCAGCCTCAGACTCGAAAATGATGCCGCTACCGCCATTGGCCTGCAGGTCTTCATAGACAACCGATGCCGACGAGTTGCCAGCGATGAACAGCGAACGGCTTTTCGGCTCCTTAGGCTCGGGGGTGTTCTTGCGCTGTTTGGGGTCCATAGCCAGCCAGGCGTTGTGCTGACGCTCGTACTCCTCCTGTTCTTTTCTTGCTTGGGCGGCAATCTCCCACTCGACAGGCATCAGCAGTTGGAGACAAGCCTTCACAGCACCTTTGTTAGCAACACCCGAAGGTGCATTAAGTATGGCATACAGAGGCGGTTCCACCATGTCACTATGATAGAGGCCTTTGACATTGGGAATAGCTCCCGACCAGGCTATCAGGGCAGCCAGCACCACCTTGTCCTTACTCTCGGCGTCGTTCTGCGTGGCCATCACGTCACGTATCAAGGAACACTGCTGGGCTTCGTCCATTCTGTCCGAAAAAGTTTCGCTGAAAAGGAGTCCCGCCTCGTCATCGTCTGCTGTTTCAGTGGCTTTCGACGGCTGAGAATTCCTCAAAACCCTCATTCCCTCACTGCTGTCCTGCGGTTTCTGTTCAGCAGGAGGAACAGGGCTTCCTGAAAATATAACATCTTTATTATTAATAAGATGATGCTTTTCAGAACCGTCCTTATCGGTACCATCAACGTTTTCTGAGGAGCCGTGAGGATTTGAGGATATTGAGGGAAACGCCCTACCAATAGCCGACAAATCGACCCCGGCATCCTGCGCCATTTTGTAAAAAGAAGCAATAGTCGTACGACCGTCGTTCTTCGACAGACACTCCTGCCACTTTTTCTCACAGTCAGCCTCTTTGTACTTCACCGACTGAGCGCACAGCTCATGGTAGATGCCCCTACCCTGCTCGCCCAGTCCGTTAGCCAAGGCAAAGCCCAGTTGCAGGTAGTCGTCGTACGACTCCGCAATGTTGGCACCCATCCGCAGTAGCTCGTCCGCCGTAGCACGAGCCTTGGCAAGCTCCACATCCAGTGTGGAGCCGCCGTCGGCATGGCCGTTATTCACATGAGGAGCCGTCATCTTGGCATCCCCGTTATCGCTCACGTTGTTGGCGCTATTGTTTGCCCACGCCAGAGGGTCGAAAGATTTTGTCTGGTTCATTGTTGATAAAAAGCTTAGAAAAATTCAATTAAGTCCGTTCTCAGATAAGCCTCAGGGTCATGGCTAAGATAGCAGGCCCTCGACGGGTTCTGACACTGCTTATCCACCTGCTTGTCCGTCAACCCGTAGGTCGCCATCAAGTAGTTGCGCACCGCCGTGAACCACGTCTTGTGGTCACATCGCGTCAGGTCAATCGGGATAAACCATTTCAACCCATTGCCACGAGGCGACGTAAACAGCAGCAGCGTCGAGAAGCAAGCATCGTCAATCAGCCATTGCTTCAGCTCCCCTACCCGTTCGCCCAAGTCGTCGAGATCCATACATAGAATCCCTGAGTGACGTACGAGCGACTGGTCGCTGCAGTAGCTGAACACGCCGCTGGGCGTCACATAGTCCAGGTGCTGCCCCTTGAACATCCGCTGCGCCTCGTGACCTTCCGTCTGGCGCAACCCTTCCGTTTCCAAGCGGTAGCGATTGGTACGAACCATCTGATACACCTCGAACAGACTGACCGGCTTTGCCTCCGGTCGTTTATTTGTAATCGGATGCCTGAAAAACGACATCCTTGCCTCCTTTGCATTCCATACATCGGTGGCATTGCAGCCTTGCGGCTGGTTGTTGTTTGAGTAACCTTTCATACTATACGTACATTATATTGTATGAGGTTTACCCGCTCGCACTACGGACTTCGATATAGCGGTTATCGTTTTCCTCTTGTCCGTCACCTGTCCCGTGCTCAGTTTATAACGACAGGCTGTCGATATCTGAGCACGAAGGTACGAGTTTATTTTTAAGCACACAAAAAACAGGTATATCCAAATGACATCCAATTTTGATTTGGATGTCATTTGGATAAAACCTTGGATATTGTTTTGGATATTTCCTGTATGAGAAAAGCTATCCCACTAATTTTTCCACTACAGGCTTTAACATCTGGCGCAACTGCTCGGTATCCCTTTTAAGAAAATTATAATTTGGTAAGCCATCATATTTATAGAAATCCCTGCTCTTCATATTCGCATCCTCACGACTACTTACCGTATCGTTTTTGAGATTGGCCTCAGGAACCATGGAATTAAACAATAAGACAAAGTTGGCGACACTGCAATCTTCATCAACAATACCCCACAATCTAAACGCAAAACGTACAACATTAGCATCCTTAATAGGTCTACATCTTTTTTTGCCGCATCTTTTGTCTAGCCACGGCCATATTTCATTACGGCAAATGTCAACTAACTCCGCATAATCTTCATCATTCGTAATATGCAATATACCCTGTACATTTATATCAAGTGCTTTTATAGTCATGATTACGTCAGGCAGCCCATCATGTCCGTCTTCTAATGAATTATATGAATAAGTGTCCGTCTTGTGCAAATCAAACTCCAAAGACTGTCTTTTCAATTCTTCTAATTCTCTTTCTTCTTGACGCCTTAAAGAGACTATATTACGAACGTTGATTATACCATCCTCAAACTCATGAAACTTCTGAACCAAATCACCATCAGTAGCATTACTATAAGAATCGAACACCCTATTATATGCTTTCCAACTAGCTACAATCCACTTTTGGGCCCAGTTGGCGATACTATCAGATTTTACACAATAGAAGAAATCATACAGATAGTCTAAGTTCCAATCTGTATGATAACCAAAGTCGACTTCCTGAAACTTTTCAGGACAAGTACTGACAAGTTCGGCTAATTCCTGCGGGCTCAACCGGATGTTTTCTTCCATTGTCAAGTCTAATTTGCCCACAAAATTAGTAAAAGTTTCTTGTACTTCCAAGGAACTAACCTTTACATATTTGCAAAAAATAGTTAATACAAACATCAGGAATAGTCACCGATGATAGTAGTCCATTGTATTTCAACAATTTGCGCACAATTGCAAATTAAAAGCAGCATCCTCTCCATTGCCGCTAAATAGCCGTTTTACGTCGGCCATGTTATTCCCGAATGGCAAACATCTCAGCATCATATCAACGAAAGTTTATCCAAAACGGAAAACTCATCTAATACCAGAACCCCAAAAAATTCTCCGTAGCAGAAACATCAGCAAGGGAATTACGTCACGATCATTTCCCCATACTAAGGTACTACAAATAAAAATCTGCCAACACGACTGATGTGTTGGCAGAAATAATCAAGAAAAAATGCAAAGTGCTATTTCTTAAAGACAGAAAGAATTTCTTCGGGAATGTTTATATTATGGTTGACTGCAGATCTATTCAAAGCTGACACTTTAGAGGCATCAGTTTTCTGCATATAAGCAACCACCGTTACTGTTTTATTTGACACTTCGTCTGCTTGAAGACCAATTATATTTTTTGCCTTATCTATTGTCAGTGCATCAATAAATAAGATCCTATAGTTTGTTTCATCAGCACTTATCGGTTGATAGCGTTCCATCAAATAATCGCCTGCATTTGTATAATCGGAAAGGTTCATCATGACGGAAACAAAATTAAGCTGATTGTTTTCGAAACCGTATAGTAATACTGCTGTATGTCCATTCTTTGAATAATCGTATATTAAAGAAGTGGTGGAACTGCTACTCAATAATTCGTGTGCTTCTTTGCTCCTTATTGTATTCATACTGACTCCCCATTCGATGATAGGAGTATCGTACAAATCATGTTTAGGTGCGATAGTTACAGCACATTTACCCATAGCATTACCATTACTTGCAAAAACATTTGTTGTTCCCACATGTCCGCCTTTAACTAGGCCTGTGTTATCTACCGTCGCAACAAATTCATTTTCGGAAAACCAACTTGTGGCTCCAGCTGATGATAATTGTTTCGTCTCTTCATAAGACAATGAAATGGCTCCTGGATTGACTGTTAATGTAGATGGTGAGTCATTACTATCATCTCCACCACAAGCCGTAAAGCAAATACTCGTTAAACACAAGAGGATAAATCCCCAAAGACTCATTTTTTTCATAATTGTAATTGTTTAAAAGTTAATATAATTAAGTTGTTAATAATATGATCATTGCGTTATAAAAAGAAAACGTGGACAAGTTACTTCGTCTACGTTCTATCTGGTATCGCCAAACACCAATGTTTCTTAAACGAGTAAAAGCCCACGCCATCAGACGTGAACTCCAACTTCAGTTCTTGAAACATTCTTAGAAATTTGGCGATTTCGATAGAACAAGAATCTAAAAGTGGATGTTCATCCTATATGTCCTTTTTTACTTCACTTCCATCCTTAGCCCATAGGCATCACGGTTTTAGGAGTTAAACAATTATCTATTTATCTTTTATTTTTTCCAAATAAGTCCGAGTGGGTACCTGAGTTGACTAACACAAGAACTAGCTCTTGGTCATGCACTTCCCATATCCTTCTATCTCCTTAATCAGATCGTCCAGACTGTTGTATTCAAAGACCCTACCCTCATCGAGGTCGCGCAACGAACGCTCGTATGAAGAAAGGCGTTTGCTACGAGGAAGCGTGATTTTGCCAACGCCCTTAACCATGCTGATAGCCTTCTTGATGTCTTTCAGCATTGACATGTCTTCGATATTTACCAGTATCTGGCCTTGAACAGGGACTGTAGTTACATTTGCCATTGTTGTGTCTCTTCTTATTTCACGTTGCAAAGATACAAAAATCCTCACAACTTCCAAAGAAATCGCGGGGAATTTTCGCCTCAACGTTTGGAAGTGTCGGGAAAAGTAACTACCTTTGCTAACTGTATGGAGCAGAAACAATGGCAATGGCAGGAAGAAGGCACATCGTGGAGGGGCGTCGGCATCTATCACGTCACGCTGACCATTCCGTCGCGGCAACCGCTGCTGGGCAGCCTGAACATTCCGGACGGCGACCCTACCAAGGCCGTTGTGGAACGGACTGAGCTCGGCAGGCTGCTGCTGGAATGCCAGCGGTCGGTGCCCGTCTTTCACCCCGAAATTCAAATCTTGCAGTACTGCCTCATGCCCGACCACCTGCACGTGATCTGGTATGTTCGACAGCCCATGAAGCAGAGCATCCGCCAAGTGGCGCAGGGCTTTTGGCAGGCGGCGAAAAAGGTGGGGCGCGCGTATAGTTACGCCAGTTACGCCAGCCTGACAGGCGGCGCAATGAACGAAAGCGGCGGCGCAACGAACGAAAGCAACACCCCAGGAAGCATGGGCGGCGCAATGAACGAAAGCAGCGGCGCAATGAACGAAAGCAGCAACCCCGAAAGCAAGGGCGGCGCAACAAACGAAAGCGGCGGCGCAATGAACGAAAGTAGCAACCCAGGAAGCAAGGGCGGCGCAACGAACGAAAGCAACAACGCAACGAACGAAAGCAGCAACCCAGGAAGCATGGGCGGCGCAACGAACGAGAAGCGCGGGCTTTCGTCTATTGCAGCGGCTGGCAGCCGTGAGAACCCTCTCTGCAAAGCTCTCGGCAACGAGGTGTACTGGCTGCTTGACCCTGTTTTTACCGAGAGGCCTTTCCTCCGTCCACTGTCACGCCGCGGGCAGCTGCAGGCGATGTTGCGTTATGTGCGGATGAACCCTCAGCGGCTGGCTACGAAGCGCCTGATGCCGGGGTTCTTCCGCGTGCAGAAAGGCATCGAGATTGGCGGGCGCAGTTACGACGGTGTGGGCAATGTGGCCCTACTGCAGGCTGAGCACTTTGACGTGGTGCATGTGCGCAGCACGATGGTGAAGGCTGCCGAGCATGGCGACTGTCAGCCGTTGCGCGACTACATGAACAGTCGGGTGCTCGAGGCACGGCAGGGTGTGGTGATGGTGTCGCCCTTTATTTCGCCCAACGAGAAGCGTGTCATGAATGTTCTTCTGGAAGAGCAACGCCCTTTTGTGTTGCTGGCAGACAATGGTTTCCGTGATTACTATAAGCCTACCGACGCCCTGTTCGATGCTTGTGCTGCTGGGCGCGTGCTGATTCTGAGTCCTTGGCCTCACGACACAGAAAAACGCCACATCAGTCGGGCGGACTGTGTGGCGCTGAATATGATGGCGGAGGAGATGGTTAGAAGTCTTTCGTCATTTCCTCTACCTCGGCATTGACGTGGCTGATGAAGTCGGCTATCGACATGACGGTCTGCTCGCCACCGCCCTGAGGACGCACGGCGACGGTGCCGTCGGCAGCTTCCTTCTCGCCGACGATGACCATGTAGGGGATGCGCTTCAGCTCATTGTCGCGAATCTTGCGGCCGAGTTTCTCGTTGCGCAGGTCGATGGTGGGACGCACCCCACCCTGCTCGAACTTCTTGGCTACCTCGCGGGCGTAGTCGTTGTACTTCTCGGACAGCGGCAGGATGGCTACCTGTTCGGGGGTGAGCCACAGGGGGAAGTGGCCGCTGGTGTGCTCGATGAGCACGGCGGTGAAGCGCTCGAGCGAGCCGAAGGGGGCACGGTGGATCATGACGGGAGTCTTCTTCTGGTTGTCCTCGTCGGTATATTCCAACTGGAAGCGCTTGGGCAGGTTGTAATCGACCTGAATGGTGCCCAGCTGCCAGCGGCGGCCGATGGCGTCCTTGATCATGAAGTCGAGCTTAGGACCGTAGAAGGCAGCCTCGCCGTATTCTACCTTGGCGGTCAGTCCCTTCTCCTGGCAGGCCTCCTGGATGGCGCGCTCTGCCAAAGCCCAGTCCTCGTCGGTACCGACATATTTCTCGTGGTCGTTGGGGTCGCGGAGTGAAATCTGTGCCTCGAACTCGAAGCCGAAGGCCTTGAGCACGACGTTGATGATGTCCATGACGTTGAGGAACTCCTGCTTCACCTGGTCGGGACGGCAGAAGAGGTGGGCGTCGTCCTGCGTGAAGGAGCGCACGCGGGTCAGTCCGTGCAGCTCGCCGGACTGTTCGTAGCGATAGACGGTACCGAACTCGGCGATGCGCAGGGGCAGGTCACGATAGCTGCGGGGCTTCCAGGCGAAGATTTCGCAGTGGTGCGGGCAGTTCATGGGTTTCAGCATGTACTCTTCGTCCTCCTCGGGGGTGTGGATGGGCTGGAAGGAGTCCTTGCCGTAGTGGGCATAGTGTCCGCTGGTGACGTAGAGGTTCTTCGAGCCGATGTGCGGGGTGATGACCTCCTGGTAGCCGAAGCGCTTCTGCACCTTGCGCAGGTGGTCCTGCAGGCGCAGGCGCAGGTCGGTACCCTTGGGCAGCCAGATGGGCAGTCCCTTGCCTACCTTGTCGGAGAACATGAAGAGCTCCATCTCCTTGCCAATCTTGCGGTGGTCGCGCTTCTTGGCTTCCTCGAGCATGACGAGGTAGTCGTCGAGCATCTTCTTCTTGGGGAACGAGATGCCGTAGAGTCGCTGCATCTGCTCGCGGCTGGCATCGCCACGCCAGAAGGCACCGGCAACGCTGGTCAGCTTGATGGCCTTGATTTCGCCCGTGTCCATGAGGTGCGGACCACGGCACAGGTCGGTGAAGTTGCCCTGTGTATAGGTGGTGATGGTGCCGTCTTCGAGGTCCTGCTCGATGTGCTCGCACTTGTAGGTCTGACCGTCGGCGGCAAACGCCTTCAGGGCGTCGGCCTTGGCGACCTCGCGGCGCACGACAGGCTCCTTCTTCGAAGCCAGCTCTTTCATCTTAGCCTCAATTGTTGGGAAGTCGCTCTCCTTGATGCTCTCGCCATTGGGCAGCAGCACGTCATAGAAGAATCCATTCTCGACGGCGGGTCCGAAACCGAACTGGATGCCGGGGTACAGCTCCTGCAGCGCCTCTGCCAGCAAGTGTGCCGAGGTGTGCCAGAAGGTGTGCTTGCCCTCCTCGTCCTCGAACTTGTAGAGGGCGATGGTGGCATCTTCCATGATGGGGCGGTTCAACTCAACGGTTTCTCCATTCACGCCACAGCTTACCACGCTGCGTGCCAGAGCAGGAGAAATGCTCTCGGCAATCTGAAGTCCGGTTACGCCCTGCTCATACGAGCGAACAGATCCGTCCGGAAAAGTAATCTGAATCATATCTACAATATATGTTTAAGTTTAAATCAGCTGCAAAGGTAGTGCAAACCGAGTGAAAAACCAAAGAAAAAACAATAATTCTTTCACAACTCCAGTATTTCTTCGCGAAAATAGCCCTCCTCGTCGAGCACATAGCGGCGCACACCCAGCAGCTGGGCCTTGCCGTCGCCCCTGGGCTGGAAGAAAGTCATGACGACGACCGAATAGCCGCTGGTGATGTAGTATTCCTGATAGTTGCAGCCATCCTCCTCGCCACGTTCTGCCCTCGCCTGCTCGTAGAGTGTCAGCTCATCGACGGGCTTGTACTGCGCTCCGAGGGTGACCATGGTGAGCACCGGCGCAATGCTGTCGGGTCCCTGTGCCAGCAGGATGACGCTACACTTACCACGGCGCGGCAGCGAGGCAATGCGCAGCGGCGTATCGACGGGAAAACCCAGCAGCGACGCCACGGCAGGCGGCACATGAGAGAAGTGGCCGATGCGTCCAATGTCGGCGCCGGCACTCTCGATGGGCAGCGGACAGAGCTGCAGCGTGTCGAAGAAGTGGCCCACAGGGTCGTCATAGACCCCGGCGTCGTGCTTCATCAGCTTCACCTGCTCGGCACGGCGGATGCTGTCAATCTGCGCCTGGTAGTAGGCGGCATCTTTCTTGCCACCGCCACAGGAAACGGCGGCAGCCATCACGAGGACGAGAAGGAGAAAGAACGTTAATTTTCGCATAACGAGTGCAAAAGTACAAAAAAATTAGTAATTTTGCAGGCATGAAGACATTTTTTTCACTCTTCCTATGGCTCTGCGCCACGATGGCGATGGCAGGAAACCGCATCTACTCCGAGCGTTTCAAGTCGCTGACCAGCACCGTCAACGGCGACTGGATGAACCGCCCCGTCATGCTGCTGGGTTCCATGGACCGGCTGCACATCGACTTCGACGAGCTGTCGCACAACTTCCACCGGCTGACCTACCACCTCGACCATTGCGAGGCCGACTGGACGGTGTCGGAGCAGATTTTCGAGAGCGACTGGCTGGAGGGCTTCAACGACAACCAGATAGAGGACTACGACAACAGCGTCAACACCACAGTGCTCTACACCCACTACCACCTCTGCATTCCCAACGACAAGTGCCGCCTGAAGCTGGGCGGCAACTACCGGCTGACGGTCATCGACGAGGACGAGGACAACGAGAAGGTGCTCGAGGTGGAGTTCTTCGTGCTGAACCCCCTGATGGACATCGGACTGAAGGCTACCACCAATACCGACATTGACCATAACGACAGCCACCAGCAGATAGACATGACGCTGAACTTCAACGGCCTGCGCGTAGATCGTATCGACGAGCAGCTGCGCACGGTGGTCATGCAGAACTGGCGCGAGGACAATGCCCGCCACGACGTGACGCCCAACTTCATCAACGACCGCGCGCTGACATGGACGCACAACCGCCAGCTCATCTTCGACGCCGGCAATGTGTATCACAAGTTCGAGGTCTTGGACGTCAGCCACGCCACCATGGGACTGGACCGCATCGTGTGGGACGGCGAATACTACCAGGCCTACCCCTTCACCGCCACGGTGCGCAAGAACTACCTCACGGACCAGTCGGCCATGGGAGCCTTCTGCATCCGCAACAGCGACTACCGCGAGACGGACACCACCTGCGACTATGTGTGGATGAACTACACGCTGCAGGCTCCCTATCAGGGCGACATCTACCTGGACGCCCAATGGACCAACGACGCCAACCGCGAGAGCTACCGCCTGGCCTACGACGAGAGCCAGCAGCTCTACTTCACCGCCATCATGCAGAAACAAGGATACTACTCCTACCAGTTCGTCCGCCGCGACGGAAGCGTGCCGCCATCGGAGGGCAGCTTCTTCCAAACGGAAAACAACTACCAGGCGTTGGTATATTATAAAGGTACGGGCGAGCGCACGTGGCAACTGGTAGGCTACCGCGCCATTGCATTGCGGTAGTCGGCAGGCGACAAGTGGTAGAACTTGGTGAACGCCTCGATGAAGAAACCGGTCGTCTCGAAAGCACAATGGTGCGCAATATCATCCACCGACGAGTCGGACAACTGCAGCATTTGCGCAGCCTTCTGCAAGCGTAACGGCAACAGCAGATGGACAGGACTCTTCTTTACTTGCGACGACAGCATGGCATAGAACTCTACAGGCTCCAGACCTGCGGAAGCAATGACCTGCTCGAGCTGTAGCGGCTGACCGCCGGAACGCTGGATATAAGGAATGATATACAGCATGGCACGGTCGAAACGATCCTGCTCCTCCTCGCTGACATTACCTCCCAGCTCACGAACGGAATTGGCATGCAGCACCTCGTTCTCCAAACTCAGACAACGCGCAGCGATGCTCCTGAGGTTACGCAGAATGTCGTACTCCTCGTTCTGATTCTCCAAACGCTTGTGGACGTTGCGGTTGTAATACAGGAAATTGAACACCAGCAACACCACCAGCAGCACGCCTAAAATAAGAACGACCGCCGTCGTGCGCCACCAAGGCTGGGCAACGTGAATCTCCCAGACATAGGGTGCCACGGGCCACGTCTCAGGCCACATGGAGGCTTGCACCTCAACCTTGTAGTCGCCAGGCTCAAGACCTATCAGCGGCAAGCGTAGCTGTCCGAACTTATCGACCATGCCGTCGCTACGGGCAAAGGACAGGATGCGCCAGTCGTCAAAACCGGCCACTCCCTTCACGCGGACACGATAGTAGGTCTGGATGGGACGCAGATAGTTCAGTCCCGTAAAGTGCAGCAACAGCGTGTTCTGGTTGTAGTTGACGTTGAAGTGCCAGGTGTGGCTCACGGCAAGGTCGGTGATGACCTCACCATCCACCTTCGCTCCGGCAGTAATGTTGTTGCCGTTGACCGACAGGCTCACCAGCTTGGGAACCATGTCGAACTCGCCAAACTGGCGGGCATGGAAATGGTTGGGGTTGAAGACCACAAAATGGTCGATGCCCTGCATGATGACGGTATTGTCCTCCATCACCAAGGCACGGTTGTTGAGGAACATCTCGTTGGGAACGTTGTCCTGGTTGATATAAGGCTCAATGTGATAGACACCATCGTCGCGGATGAACAAATGGGCAATGCCGTAGCTGGTGCCCACCCATATATCGTGGCCGTGGTCTTCGACGATGCAATGTATCACGTTGTTGGGAAGACCGTTGTCCGTCGTCAGCGTTACCTCACTATTGTCGGGCTTCTGCAGCTTCAAACCAGAAAAAGTACCCGTCCAGCGCCAACCGCGACTGTCGGTAAATACAAAGGTGGTATAGAGGTGAAGCTGTTGCTTGGCGGCAGGCAGCCGATGGTCCAGCAAACGCTGGTAGTGCTCACCCTCAGGACTATTCACGGCATACTGGCGGAAAGGAGCGGCAAAGGCCTTGCTATAGAGCAGTCCGCGACGCTCGGTACCGATCCACATGCCACCCTGGCGGTCGAAAGTCAAATCCAAAATCCTCGGCCTCTGCTTACGACCCTTCGAAAGCTGCAGCGTCTCAATGTGCTGCACGGCGCCCGTCAGCATGTCATAGACCAGATAGCCCTGCTGGCTGCCAATATACAGCTTATAGTCACGCGAACAGAGTGCCGTCAGGTGGAAAGGCTGCTCCATGAGCCGCTGCCACTGGTGCTTTTCCACATCGTAGCACAGCAGCACGGAACCTTCGTTGCCATTGCGAATCTGGTAGTAGTCGTCGCCCACCAGACAAACCTCTGAAGAAAGGCTGTAACGCTGGCGCTCCTCGACGGGAAAGGCATGGTCCTGACGAATCATCTTACCAGTATGGTAATCGCTCACCACCACCGAACCGTCAGCATGGAACATCAGCAGCAGGCTGTCGCCATAGAGACTGACATCCTGAAGGTCGGAAACATCGTGAAGCGGAAAAGTCCTGCCACAGGAAGGAGCAAAAAGCTGGCGACCCTGACGAAACCAAATCTTGTCCTCACCCTCGCCATAGAAGTCGTCGATGGTACCCTTCACACCCAAGTCGCTCAAGGCGGCAGGAATATCGTTCACAAAACGCTCCGTCATCAGGTTCAGACACGACATCATGCGGTCGTGCTTCAACCACAACCGACCGTGGCGGTCGAAAGCCATGCGGTAGCGACCGTCATAGCCCGGAAGCGGATGGGTATCGCTGGCTTGAGGGTCAATATGGATGAACCCGGAACCGTCGAAGAAGTTGATGTGACCCAGCGTGGAAGCCATGATGCGACCCGCCTTGGTGCTCAGCAGAATCTGCGCGCTGTTGTCGGCGAGGCCGTTAGAAGCATCATAGGAAATAAAGATGCGTTGCTCGTCTTGCCCTTGCACTTCGGAAGCACACATTCCCAGAAGGCAAAGAATAAAACATATTCTTGAACAGAGATATTTCATCGGTTAGAGGTTATTCAATAGTCAGTTGTTTAGGTCGTTAATATTTGGTTGCAAAGGTAGAAAGAAAAATAAAAACTACCAAATTTTAGCACGAAAAACGCACAAAAGCGCACAAAAATGCCACAGAAAAGGAACAAAAGGACATAAAAAAATGCCCAAAAAGAAAACAAAAACACACAAAAGCACAAAAGGCGGGGTTCAATAGACGCGAGGCCCGAAGATGGTCGTTCCCACGCGCACCATGGTACTCCCCTCCCCGACGGCCAGCGCATAGTCGTGGCTCATGCCCCACGACCGTTCACAGAACCAGGGAGCGTCAGCAAAATAGTGCGCTTTGATTTCGTCAAAGAGCAACCTCGCCGTGCGGAACTCGCCGCGAATCTGCTCCTCGTCATCGACATAAGAGGCCATCATCATCAGACCGCAAATGCGGACATGCTGCAACTGGCGCCACTCGCCGTCAGCCAGCAGCTGGCGACAGGCATCGGGCGTCAAGCCGTACTTCGTCTCTTCCTCGGCAATATGCAGCTCCAGCAACACATCAATCACGCGACCGCACTTAGCGGCCTGCTTGTCAATCTCGCGGAGCAGCTTCAGCGAATCGACAGCCTCGATCATTGCCACATAAGGCACAATGTACTTCACCTTGTTGGTCTGCAGATGACCGATGAAGTGCCACTCGATGTCCTTCGGCAGCGTCTCGTGCTTCTGGCGCAGCTCCTGCTCATGGCTCTCCCCGAAGAGGCGCTGTCCCTCTTCGTAGGCGGCCATGATGTATTCGTTAGGATGGTACTTGCTGATAGCTACCAGTCGGACGCCGGCAGGCAAGTCGGCAAGCACCTTGTGAAGATTTTCCTTTACGTCGTACATGATTTCTTGGTTTAAACGGTTTCCTTGCTTTCCTGACGAAGCCTGACACGAGGATTATGCTTCCACCTCAGGCTGGTCGTCCTTGCCGGCTTTGCCGTACTCGAAGACATCCATCAGCGTGGTCTCGGCAACAGAGGCGATGACATAGTCTATCATCGTGCCACCCATCACCTCGTCGATGTTGCGAACGGCAGCATTCAGCGTGCCAGCCTGCACCAGGTAGTTCACGTTGCTGCGCTTCTCCTTCTCGCTCTTCTCGTCGATGGTGATGAACTGCAGCTTGCACTTGTACCAGCGGTCGGCCATCTCTTCGTCGCTGAAGAAAATCTCGCCGTAAGGAGCTATCTTGATGTCCTTCACCGTAAACTCGCCGCTGATGTAGCTGGACATCTCTTCCATGATGCGCTTCTCAGCCTCCGTAAAACTCAAGGCATCGACGACATAGTTCTCACTCACTTTCTTCTGCAAGCCGTCTTCCATCACTTTCTCGTAGGCAATCTTGCACTCAAACCAAATGGCTGTTCTTGATCTCATATCTTTTAATTGAATAGTTTTATGTAAAATTCTGGATTATAAACACTTACTTTTGTATGCCATAAACGTTTGTTCCACCCAAAGCATCGCGTTTCTGATTGCTCAAGCGCTCGTTAATCTCGGCCGCAATCCTGCTGGCTTTCTCGCCGGAAATGCCTGCCTCGTCGCCCAGCTCCTGCTGACGTTTCGCCAGCTCTTCACTCACGGAACGGCTCTTCGAAAGGAAAATCTTCTCGCTATTGCTCATGTTATCGCGATTGTATATCTTGTTCAAGATGCGGTCGGCTTCCTGCTCGTATTTCTTGCGGAAAATAGCCTCGGCCTTGGCCTGATATTCGCGGATGGTCTGGCGGTCTTCCTCGGTAAGACTGTCGCTATCGGTAAAATCTACATCGCCGCCATAGCCCTCTTCCAGCAGGTCGTCGTAGGGCTGACGAGGAACAGGCTTGACAAACTCGACGGGCTCGGACTCGGGCACCATGTCGAAATAGATCCCCAGGCATATCAGCGCCACCACCAGCGAAGCGGCCAACGCCAAAAGCGACTTGACGCCATTGCGGCGCTTCAGTACGGCGGAACGAAGGGCTTGAACGGTAGGATAACGGTCTTCAGGAGTCTCGCTCGTGGCTCGCTTTAATACCTGCCGGAACTCCAAGGGAATGCTGGAAGAGCCAAAAATCTGTTCCAGGAAACGACCGATGGAATAAACGTCGCAACGCTCGTCAACGGTACCGTGGCGCAGCACCTCAGGAGCCACATAGCAGGCATCGTCGCCATAGAGCTCTTCCTGATTGCTGACGGAAAGGTAGAAGGAACCGTGGGAAAGCAGCATCACGTGGTTGTCGCCCTTGCGCACCAACACGCTGGAAGGGGAATAGCAGACATGCCAGATGCCCTGCGAATGGAGATAGGAGGAAATGTCCACCAGCCCGTCCAACAAGGAGTCCATGAAACCGCTCTCCGCAACAAGGGAGGGCTCGTCGGTCAGCAGCTGGCGAACAGACAGGTAGTTGCCGGGCTCAATCTTCAACCCTACCACGTCGCCGTCGCGCTCCTCAGCCTCGAAATGCAACTGGTGACGATTGTTCAGCGTGCGGTTGCGCTCACACTCCTTCTTCAAGGCTTCCGAGAACACCACGCTCTCGTTCAGCTCCTGACGGATATCGACATGACCGCACCACTTACCATCGACCTGATGCCGATAGTATTCGCCAAGGGGCAGTCGCGTCTTGTTCATGCGACCATCACTCTTCGATGCCAGCAACTCTTCGTAGTTCACCTGATATAATAATTGCTTTTAACGGTTCTTACTATTCCAAAAGTGCGGAAAGTCCGCTTTCGGAGCACAAAAGTACACATAAAAACCGAAAACACGAAACAAATAAGGAATATTTATCATTTTTCGTCACAATACCGCACTTTTTCTGAAAAAAGAATGGTCAATTATCAATTATTTTGTAACTTTGCACGCAAAATTCCGAAAACCGTTAATCACGAGATAACAAAATGCCAGAGATTTCAGTACGCGGACTGGAAATGCCTGAGTCGCCAATCAGGAAACTTGCTCCGCTGGCAGCCGCCGCCAAGAAGCGCGGGACAAAGGTGTATCACCTCAACATCGGACAGCCTGACCTGCCAACACCGCAGGTCGCTCTCGACGCACTCAAGAAAATTGACCGCAGCATCCTGGAATATTCTCCTTCACAGGGATATCTGGGGTATCGCGAGAAACTCGTAGGATACTACGCGAAATACAATATCAACGTCACGGCAGACGACATCATCATCACCAGCGGAGGCTCCGAAGCGGTACTCTTCGCCTTTATGTCGTGTCTGAACCCGGGCGACGAAATCATCGTTCCCGAACCGGCTTACGCCAACTACATGGCATTCGCCATCTCGGCAGGTGCCAAAATCAGAACCATCGCCACCACCATCGAGGAGGGTTTCTCCCTGCCGAAGGTGGAGAAGTTCGAGGAACTCATCAACGACCGCACCAGGGCTATCATGATCTGTAACCCTAACAACCCGACAGGATACCTCTACACCAGAAGGGAGATGAACCAGATTCGTGACCTGGTGAAGAAATACGACCTCTACCTCTTCTCTGACGAGGTGTATCGCGAATATATCTATACCGGCTCACCCTATATCTCGGCATGCCATCTGGAAGGTATCGAGCAGAACGTCATCCTCATCGACTCGGTATCGAAACGCTACTCGGAATGCGGCATCCGCATCGGAGCACTCATCACCAAGAATGCCGAGGTGAAAAAGGCGGTCATGAAGTTCTGTCAGGCAAGACTCTCGCCTCCCCTCATCGGACAAATCGTCGCTGAGGCATCGTTGGACACGCCGGAAGAGTATCTGCGCGATGTCTATGACGAATATGTGGAACGCCGTAAATGCTTGATTGACGGACTGAACCGCATACCAGGAGTCTATTCGCCCATCCCCATGGGAGCCTTCTACACCGTGGCAAAACTGCCCGTTGACGACGCAGAGAAGTTCTGCCGCTGGTGTCTCTCGGAATTTGAATACGAAGGCGAAACGGTCATGATGGCTCCTGCAGCAGGCTTCTACACCACCCCCGGAGCAGGTATCAACCAAGTGCGTATTGCCTACGTCCTGAAAAAAGAAGACTTGGAGCGCGCACTCGTAGTATTAGGGAAAGCGCTGGAGGCCTATCCTGGACGCACACTATAATGAGCCTGCCCCTATTCTTAGCACGACGCATCTACCAGACAGGAACTGGCCGACAGGAGGTCAGCAAACCTGCCATGCACATAGCCACCATAGGAGTGGCCATAGGACTTGCGGTAATGATTATTACCGTCAGCGTGGTGCTGGGATTCAAGCATACCATTCGCGACAAGGTAGCCGGATTCGGCAGCCATATTCAGGTGAGCAGCCTGGCGGCACAACAAACGGCCATTCCCGTACCGATTGCCGTCAGCGACACCATCATGCGGAAAATCAAGGCGTTGCCAAACATCAAGCATGTCGAACGGTACACCTTGACGCAGGGCATCCTGAAAACGGACAGCGACTTCCTGGGAGTGGCCTTCAAGGGCATCGGAGAAGACTACGACCTGACATTTCTGCGAGCATGCATGAAGGAAGGAACGTTGCCCAAATTCAGCAGCACAAAGAATGACTACCAGCTGGTCATCTCGAAAAAGATGGCCAACCAGCTACAACTGAAAGTGGGCGACAAGGTTTATGCCTACTTTATTGCCTATGATGACGTCAGAGCCCGGCGCTTCACCATCAGCGGCATCTACCAGAGCGACATGAAGCAGTTTGACGACGTCCTTTGTCTGACAAACCTGCGGATTCCCGTCAAGCTGAACGACTGGGAGAACGACCAAATCAGCGGACTGGAACTCTTGGTGAAGGACTTCGACCGACTGGAGGAAACCTCGCAGCAGGTCAGCGACATCATCAAGGAGAAAACAGACCATTACGGAGAAGTCATCACGTCGCAGAATATCTATGAGTCCTACCCGCAGATATTCTCCTGGCTATCGCTGCTGGACATCAATGTGTGGATCATCCTTGCCTTGATGGTTTGTGTCGCAGGCTTTACCATGATTAGCGGACTGCTCATCATCATCCTGGAGCGCACTCAGATGATTGGTCTGCTGAAAGCCCTCGGAGCAAGGGACAAGACTGTACGCCACACCTTCCTGTGGTTTGCCGTCTTCATTATCAGCATGGGGCTGCTCTGGGGGAACGTCATCGGAATAGGATTGGTACTACTGCAGCAGCACACGGGAATCGTCACGCTGGATGCCGCCAGCTACTATGTGGATACGGCTCCTGTGGAACTGAACATCCCGCTCATCGTGCTGCTCAACGCCGCCACATTGCTCATTACCGTTTTCGTGCTTGTCGCGCCCAGCTATCTGGTATCGCGCATCCAACCGGCAAAGGCCATCAAGTTCGAGTAAACCATCAAACATGATAAGAGACATCGCCCGTCAAGATGCGGACAATGCGCTCGGCAGTACGACCGTCCCAGCGGTCGGGAAGCGAACAGGGCTTCCAACGACCCTCCACCATGTCGGTCAAAGCGGAACGCAACTTGGAGGCATCCTCACCCACCAACACATTACTGCCTTGACGAACGGTCTCAATATGCTCGGTATAGGAATTGAGGGTAATACAAGGCAGGCGGTTGAAAGTGGCTTCTTCTGCAACATTACCCGAATCGGTAATCACACCTAAGGCATGGCTGGTCAGAAAGCCAAACTCAAGATAGCTCATGGGCTCGACAAACTGAATGCCGTGCTTGACCAGCTTAGAGACGACTTTGAGGGCATCGTTCCGCAAAGGAGCAATAATGGGAATATCAGCAGCAGCCTCAACCATGGCTTCCAGCAGGCGCTTCAGATGGTTCTCGTCAGAAAGCAACGCCTTGCGGTTGAGGGTCAAGACAATATAGCGACCGTCGCTGATGCTGTTCAGACAGGCAGGACGCGTCCAGCGATAGCTGTTGAAACGCAGGGTATCCATCAGGATGTTACCCACCATGTATATCTTGTGATGCTCGGCACCTTCACGGGTCGCGATGGTGCTGGAATCCACCCCGGCAGTAAAGAGCAGGTCGCTCAGTCCGTCGATGACCAAGCGGTTGATTTCCTTCGGCATTTTGATGTCAAAGGAACGGGTTCCTGCCACCAGATGAGCCAGACGAAGACCACGCTTCTTAGCGACAATAGCTGCTGCCATCGTGGATGCCAGGTCATCGACAACTATCACCGTATCAATATCACGTTCAGACAGGTAACGCTCGAACGACTCCATGACTTTAGCCGTCAACTCATTGAGATTCTCACAAGAGACACCCAGAAAAACATCAGGAGCAGGAATCTGTAAATCACTAAAGAGAGAGGGCTCCAAAGTAGGATCGTCAGCAACACCGGCATACACCAACTGGTACTCGCAATGAGGTGCATTCTGGATTGCCCTCATCAAAGGAGCAACCTTGATAAAATTAGGGCGCGCTCCCGTGAAAATGCAGATTTTGGTATGTTTCATAGCGGCAAAGGTACAAAAAAGTGATTAAAAGCCAAAAAAATAAGAAGTTTTTTGTAATTTTGCAAGCAAAATTTCATGGATATGAGCAAATGGTGCTTTATTTTGGTGTTGTTTTCAGTCATCGTAAGCTGTAGCAGCGACGATGCCTCCACCCCTCCTGACGGTCCCGCCAGGCGCACGGTGGTGGTCTATATGTCGGCAGAAAACGATTTGGAGAGATACTACGGCTTCCTGACTCAAGATATCAGCGAGATGAAGTGCGCCCGCAGTCAGGTGGCACCCAACGAAAACCTGGTATTGTTCGTCGATATGCCAAGCTCACGGGAAAAGCCTTTCATCGCCAAAGTAACGACGACAGGACAACTGGACACGCTCTATCGCTACGACCACGACTTCTACGCTTCTGACCCGGGCATGATGGCAGAAGTGCTGAACAAGGCGATAGCGCTATGCCCCGCAACGGAAGACTACGGGCTGGTGCTTTGGGGACATGCCAATGGTTGGATTATCGAGACGGACTCCATAGAAGCCAGCCGCAGGGCCTACGGCAGGGATGGCGGAACCGATACTGGCACCAGTTCCAGCAAATGGCTGAACATTCCGTCGCTCCGCAAGACGCTGGAGGCAACGGGCATCAAGTGGAAGTTTATCTTGGCAGACTGCTGCAACATGATCAACGCCGAGACGGCCTACGAACTGCGCGACAGGACAGACTATCTCATAGGAGCACCATCGGAGATTCCTGGTGTTGGAGCCCCCTACCTCACCGTGCTAAAGGACTTGTTCCTCCACAACGACGAAGCCCTTTACACCAGCATTTGCGACGACTATCATGCTCAGCTCATCAACTCGGATTGCCACACGCCGACGGCGGCGGTAAGGATGGAGATGATGCCGGCATTGGCTGAAGCCACCAGAGAAATTCTGCCAAAGGTCAACGAATTCATGCAGAGCGAAGGCGCCACACAGGGAATGATATACTACTATTCGCGCCCTACGGATTGGATGATGGACGAGAATGAGAAAACACTCTACGACATGAACGACGTGGTGCGCACAGCATTGGGCGCCGACTCGGAAGCATACAAGAATTGGAAAAAGGTGCTCGACGAAACCGTGATATACAAGAGGGAAAGCAAACGGTGGCAAACCAACAAGCTGATAATGTTCAGCGACTTTACAGAAACCACCGGCAACCAGCTGGTATTCAAGCACGGGGACGGCAGCTATGGCGGCATCAGCATGTTCTTCCCCATGGATAAATACAAGACCACCAGCCACCAATACAATGAAACCATCAAAAAGATGGCATGGTATTACGCAGTAGGCTGGTCGGCATTGGGTTGGTAGTCATGCACCACCACCTTCACCTTGGAAATGCGGCGTTCCTCCATCTCAAGAATTTCGAAGGTAAAGTCACGATAGTCTATCTTCTCGCGTAAACGAGGGAACTCACCCTTGATTTCGAGCAGCAGTCCGGCAATGGTATCGGCATCTCCCTCCACTTCCTCGAAAATGTCGTCATCGACCTTCAGTATCTTATAGAAATCGCTCAGAAGGGTCTTGCCTTCGAAGATAAAGGTATTGGAGTTGACGCGCTGGTAGCTCTTCTCGTCTTCGTCGTATTCATCATTGATTTCTCCCACAATTTCCTCAAGCACGTCTTCCAACGTGACAATGCCACTGGTACCACCGAACTCATCGACAACAATGGCAATATGCACTTTATTCTCTTGGAATTCGCGCAACAAATCGTCAATCTTCTTGGTCTCGGGAACGAAATAAGGAGGACGTATCAGCGTTTGCCAACGGAAAGAACTGCCTTTCGACAAGTGCGGCAACAGGTCCTTGATATAGAGGATGCCCCGAACGTGGTCGCTGTCGCCCTGATAGACAGGAATACGCGAATAATTGTTTTCCACCACACATTGAAGCACCTCTTGGAAAGTGGATTGGAAATCGAGATCCACAACATCCTGGCGAGAGGTCATCACCTCCTTGGCGGTCTCATCACCAAAGCGGACAATACCCTCCAACATGCGCTGTTCTTCCTTGATATCTTCCTTGTCGGTCAGTTCCAAAGCCTGTTCCAAATCGTCAACACTCAAGACATGGTTCTCTTTCTGAACAACTTTGTCGGCAAGACGTCCGGAGCTAACCACTATGCTGGCAAACGGATAGAACAACTTGCGACAGAACAAGATGCCTCCTACTGTACTGCGGCAAAAGCGAAGAGAATGTTGTCCTGCATAGACCTTAGGCATGATTTCGCCGAACAGCAACAACAGGAAAGTCAACAGCACAGTCATACAAAGGAACTCCAACCACCAGGCAGCGCCAAAATCGATGAGGTGGTCAAAGAAATAGCCGAAGAGCATGATGATGGCAACATTCACCAGATTATTGGTAATGAGGATGGTTGCCAGCGTTCGTTCCGACTCCTTACGAAGCTGTTTGATTTTCGTATCAGCATCGTTCTTCTCGTCGTCTAACTCGCTGAGATCATTGGGAGAGAGTGAGAAAAACGCAATCTCCGAACCAGAGGCAAAACCTGACACGAACAGCAACAAGCATGCCGAAACGCCTGCAATAATAGCCCCTATCGTTGGTGACAAAAGCGTCACCTCGCTGATGAGTTGTTGAAAATAGTCCATGATTTAAAATGGCGCTGCCTCACTTGCGGAAGACGTTGACTCATTGGCCGCCGGTTCTGAAACGACATCGCCAGCAGCGGGCTGTGCAGCTTTAGGAGTCAACATTTCCATATTATCAGCCCATATCTCTGTAGCATAGCGTCGTTGTCCCTGCTTGTCATCATAGGTGGTATATCGAATGCGTCCTTCTATATAGAGCTTGTCGCCCTTATGGACGTATTTCTCGACAACCTCCGCCAACTTACGCCAAAGCAGCACAGTATGCCAATCAGTATGTTCCGGAACCTGTGTACCATTCTGCAATGTATAGCCACGCTCTGTCGTAGCCAGACGAACGCGAGCAACAGCTACGCCTTGGTCAACGTAACGCACCTCGGGCTCTAAGCCCACATTTCCAATCAGCATCACCTTGTTCATAATCTCTTATTATTTACACAATCCTAAGAATTGGAACTTGAAATTCTTACCCTTGGCAGAGGGAAACTGGCTACGAGAATCCACGCGTTGACTCAAGTGGTCAACAATGCGATTGTAGCAATCCTGTCCGGAAGCAGCCTTCAGACGGGCTGCGAAATGAGTATCACGATACTGGAACTTACCAGTCCCCGGAACCTGCTGGACACGCTTAAAGTCTATAGAGCCTTCGTACCAGCCATAGCGTTCCTCGTTCAGTTTCATGACAGCGGTGGCAGTTCCTTTTCCGTTCTGACCATCGGCAGGATGAACGGCCTTCTTGTCTTTGAAGTCCTGCATAGTAGCGGCTTCCGTCTTAATGAGGATAAAGTAAACGCGCGGACGAGTCTTATAGCGTTTGGGGTAAAGGACATCGCTGGCAACATAGTCGCGGATATCCTTCTCCAACACAGGATTCATACCAATCTCGTCAATTCCCGCCAAAAAATTAATGGCATCATCAACATCAGACACCAAAATTTCTTGGTCAAAATAGCGTACATATAAGTTCATCAGAAATACTTTTGTTTTTCTTGTTTTTGATTTGTAGCTTTCAAAGAGAAACCCTTGAGTAAAAAAGAGAGCGGAAAACGGGACTCGGACCCGCGACCCCAACCTTGGCAAGGTTGTGCTCTACCAACTGAGCTATTTCCGCCTACTCGAAAAATAATGAAAACTTCGATGGTGAAGAGGAGGAGACTCGAACTCCCACGTCGCAATTGACACTACCCCCTCAAAGTAGCGCGTCTACCAATTCCGCCACCTCTCCATCGTAGGATAACGTGTGAAGAAAAAAGAGTGCCCAGAACAGGACTCGAACCTGCACGCCTCGCGGCACACGCACCTGAAACGTGCGCGTCTACCAATTCCGCCACC
>CACYOC010000010.1 GCA_902775975.1 uncultured Bacteroidales bacterium
GCCGTGTTATGTTGGCGTGCTTCTTTGAGATCGACCGATGCCCAGATATTTGCTTGACGGGGCAATTTGTTTTCAAGTTTATAGAGGAAAGATACAAAAACATATTTATAATCTAATAAATATAACGGTTACAATTCGGTTACATTCGTCGTTACCTACACTTTTCTTAAAGAAATACCGCCAGTCTTTCACAAGACCGGCGGCACATGAACTTGATTTTATGACCAGATATACATCCGGGATTTTTTTCCTACCTGACGATTAGAGGTTGACCAGGAAGGACATACCTAACGTCCAGTAGTTCATGTCTTTCTTGCGCGTGTATTCTCTTCTCTCAAGACCCATGCCGTCGGCATACTCACCACCGGCTTCCATCAGGAGAGCGGCTCCCTCGGTCGTACCCTTCTGTACGAAGTGGTAGGGATCGTACTTCGCTGTGAAGGTCTTGCGGGTATAGTCATAGTCGCAGTAAATGCGCCAGGAGAAGTTGGACTTGTAGCGGTAGGTCACTGACAGACCAGTGCCGAAGGTTGTCGATGACTTGGCACCGATGACTAAGTAATCCCAGTCGTCAGTCCATTTTCCGCCGGTGTTGACGGGATACTTTAAGTCTGACAGGGTGATGTCGTAAACACCGACATCTTGACGACCGGCAGCAGTGTTGTCGATGGTGATTTTGTATTCAATGTCTTTCGTATTACCCTCGGCGTGACCGTCGATGTCGAGTTCCTGCGTGAACGAACGGCCTAAGAGGGCCTTGGTACCTACAGAGAAATGAGAGCCTAACGGCAGGTTGAAATAAAGACCGACACTACCTGAGAACTCGGTGAGGTGGTCGCTCTTAACGGTACCATAGATGTTGGTAACAGGAGCATTGGCATTCCAAGCTTCCTCAGAAGACGTGTCGTAGCCTGACTTACGCAACATGGTCAGCCAGTTTTCGCTATCTCCCTCTGTGCCAATAGGCTGAATACCATTAGGGAAATCATTATGAAATCTTGTGTCACCAGTCACGTCTTCATAGCCGGCATAGCGGTCGCGCAAGCCGCCCCAAGCGTCTAAGTCTTCCCAGGCAACATAGTCGGTGAAACCACCGAAGTCTTTAGCAGACATGGCTCTGACGCGCAGACGACCACCGACACCAATGTATTTGTTGAAGAAGTAGGCTCCTTCTGCATCGACTACCGTAGCAGCACGGAACTTGATGCTTCTGACCTCTCCCTGTGATTCGAAGTCGAGCTGCTTGCCGCCAAGACCCAGACCCATAGAGACAGCGAAGAACGAGGGGTTCTCATTGTCTAAAATCAGGTCGTTGCGCAGCAGACCCTTACCCTTGAAGAAAATATCGCCGAGGGCATAACCCAACTCGGTGGACATGATACCGATACCAGCTCCCGACATGACGTCAGAAATCCAGTGGCGGTTGTTCAGCACGCGCATGACACCAGTGGCTGTGGCGACACCGTAACCGGCTACCGACCACCAGGGCGAGCGTGTCAGACCGTACTCCTTATGCAGCAGGGTAGCACCTACGAAGGCTGTTGCCGTATGACCGGAAGGCCATGAGTTGGCAGTAGAACCATCGGGACGCATCTCCTTGGCAGTATATTTGATACCGTTGACGAAACCGGCCATGATACCGTAAGACATCAGGGCACTGGCCATCAAGCGAGGCCAGTCGCTACGACCCTCATAGCCGCCTAACTTCAAACCTACTACCATGGCAGGACCGAAGAACTGCGTATAGTCGTCGATACCGGTCTTGAAGTCGGTCAACAGCTGCGTGTTCTTCTTACCACCCTTCTCGGCTTTCTGGTTCACGCGGAACATGGCCTTGTCGCCTTTGACCGCCCAACCGGCAGCAAACAAAGGAATACCTACGAAGGTGAGGTCGTCCATCACCTTGTAAGGCTTCACACCATCATTGGTCTTCGACTTGAAGAAGTCAAAGTCGGGCTTCCACTTGTGGGAAGCAGCCATAGCCTCAGCTTCCATCTCATAGATGTTCAGGTCTGGTTGGTTGCTTTCAGTTTCTGAATACACCAACTTCGGTTCCAGTTCAGGAACCGTCAATTTCAGGTCCTCGGCAAAGGAAGTCATCGACGTTCCTAAGAGGAGAGCTACTAAGATTTTTTTCATTGTATAAAGTGTTAGTGTTTTAAATTGTTGCAAAGATAATATATTTTTTATTAATAAGCAAGAAAAAACAAAAAAATATTAAAACGAAAGGCTCGTCATTGTCTCTGAGAACCGTTCTCACAAAACTTGCGGCTGAAAGAATCCTTGGGCGAGAGCCGTCAAACAACAAAAAAAGAGGTCACGAAGACGAAGGCACTGAAAAACCCTTCAAGTTAGGAAGGCTTCTCGATTATTAACAAAAAAAGCAGATTGCATCTAACCGTTAACATGCGGATATGCAATCTGCTTTCATTGAAGAACTCGCCAATTAGGGTGAGACAAAGATGCTGGTACGGTCCTTGTATACGTATAGCTTTTAATCAATCTCCTCACATAATGTATTTCTATATCAGTGGGGAGATTGTTAATATATTCCATCTCAAACTCTTTCACAATGAATATTTGCCATATGAAATGGCTCACTGATTCATAAGTTTAATCGTTGTATTAGATACTTTAATTAAAACTATTTTTTCGTCAGAATAATAATGAACAACACCATTAGACGCAATATGTTTATAAAGCTCAACACCATTCAAAGAATAAATGGAAACTTCCTCTTTCTCATTTAAGCCAGATAACTCAATAAAGCCATTTCTAAACGAGGCTATCATAGCTCTTTGTGGGGCGATTGCTGCTCTGATACCAGATGCATCATCAAGAGTTCCATTAATCCAGAACAGTTTAGCGTTTATTGTTTCGGAATCTCTATATCCGTCAGAAGAGGAATAATAAAGGATATTATAATACCCTGCTAACGAAATAGCATTCTGAGATGAACCAGTTTTTGAATCTGGCGTGCTTATTGTATAATGATAGTTTGCAGAAGGCAATGAACTTGAAAATATAATTTGTCCATCAACATAAGCTATAGTTGGTGATGGGCATTGTGGTAAAACATCACCTTCACTCATTTCCACAATGCTGCCAAACTCGCACCAACCAGGAGAAAGACTATACCTTTCTACGCATCCTTTAGGGACATAAAGAGTCCTCCCTTCGCCAGACTGGAAAAATGGCTTAGTGTCACAATGACAGGGGACTTGTGAAAGTGAATATACTTTTTTTAAAGGATTACCATCAAAAGCATTAGAACCAATTGAAGTAACCTTTGCTGGTATTATGAGCTCCTCTAAACCACATTTCTGAAAAGCATATGTATTAATCGTTTCTGTTTCATCGGGAATATTGACTTTACTTAGTTTTTTACAATTATCAAATGCCCCAAAAGGTATCGTAGTCATATTGTTACATAACTTAGCACTCACCAAATTTGTGCAATCTTTAAAGCAATAACTACTCAATTTTTTTGTAAAGCTTAAGTCTACAGAGGTTATGTGTGTACATCCTGCATATGCATAAGAACCGATAGATGATAAAGATGGTGGAAATATGAAGGATGAAAGGGCGCTGCAATTTTGAAAAGCATAATCTCCTATAAACTCTATACCATCAGGAACGTTTATATCATTCAAATTCACGCATTTTGAAAACGCATAATTGCCAATGCCCGTTGTATTAGATGGCATAACGATGGAGGTTAACTTATCACACCCCTCAAAGAAATGCGAACAGATGCTATTAATATCAATTTTTTCTTTCTTTATTATTTTAAACTGGTAGTAGCCTGGATATATATCTTTCCATACAATATGATAACCAAAATAATAAGTGTCATATTGTTCATCATAACCACCAGAAAATTTTTTGTATACATCGTGATAGTTATATCTTAAGCCATTGTAAATAGAAGACGAAGAAAGAGTCTTATTTGTTTCTAAACCTTCGAAAATGTCTTCTAATCCATCGACATCTACGAACGATGCCTCAGATAAATCGAGTTTTGTCAAATTTCCATTATTCTCACTTGATGCAATTTCTTTGATAAACTTTGCGTCTCTTCCATTCAGTTCACCAACTATCTTTAATTCTGTAACCCAATATTTGCTGGTTCCTTCAAAATGGCTACTTATGTACTCTGTTGCGCTGTTTTTTACGATGGTAACAGTTTCTCCGAAACAGTTTATTGCAAATAGTATAAATAAGATAGACGGCAATAATCTTCTACCCTCTTGACTAAAGTGATAAATATTGGAAAATTTTATTCTCATGATTGTATGTTATAATAAGTTTGACTTTCTCTTTTCTTCTGCTACAATTGCCTTGAGCTTCTCCTCTATACCTTTATATATAGTACCACTGTCAATTCCAAGGACAGAAAGTTCATGTAAGATAGCCTGTTTATTGCTACTTCTGATTATTGCCCGTCTTTCATCAAAGAAATTTGTGTCACAAAGACTCTTTCTGAAAGGCAATGCAGAATCTTCATCGAAAACTTCATCAATAAGGGGCGTCATAATAAAGGCTCCGTTTTGGGCTTCAATACGAGGATTGCTTATCGGTGGAAGAACAAAAAACGGTTGAGTAAAACTATTGATGTTCATCTCTTCTACTTTCGCAAATTTTCGAAAGCCGACTATCATTCGTTGTATTTCATGCTCAAAAACATATTTGGCAGTCAATTCTGCAATCCTGGTATTTTGGCTCTCGTTATAATGCCCGCAATATACAACTCCATCATAAGATAGTTCTTTCTCATCACAGCAAGCCATAAATAAAGCAACAAGGGGGTTGAATGTAACGTCAAGCAGACGGGTACTTAGTCCATAGTGTTGAAAGAATATCATCTTCTCCAAATATGTGTTTAGTGATGATATCTCGTTCCATAGTCTGAGCGTCGCTTTCTTGAGTAGAGAATTCTCGTCAAGATATGGCGGTTCTCTCAATACACTTGGCTTCAATTCCCAGCATACACATGAATGTCCACGATAATAACCATAGTCGCCTTCAAAGGACAAAGGTTCCCCTTCATTACTGATAACTTCTGTAGTGTTTGTCGCCTTGACCCAAATCAGGTATTCAGAGACATTTCCAATTGTCGTATCTTTATAATCCATCTGTATAACAGTTTTGCCAATTGTCATTTGTGGGCTACATAGACTTTGCAGTACAGAAACAGCGCAGCTCCACCATATTCCCGATTAGGCTTTGCACGGCCTCAACATCCTATGGAGAAGACTACGCTGTAAGGCGTAGCTTCTAGGATGTTGTTTTGCTCGTTTATCCATTTCTGAGGTGCAAATTCAATCGGGAATCGAGCAACCAATATGTCGTGCCTCTTACGAAACACAGTTGCAAAGATACAATTTTTCCACGAATTGGAACACAGAAATGCCAATTATTTGTCTTTTTACCTATTTAATAATATATAATTTGCCGTAATTTGGGTCAATTTGCTTTCTTTTTGCCCAAAAAGTTGTAATTTTGCAAGCGCATTATAAAGATGAAGGCAGTTATGACAGTAGAGGATGTAAAAGTAATCATACGAGGTGACGAGACTCGTACGTTAGAAATGAAGAAAACAACGGGCGAGTTGAAGGATGGTATGCGTTCTGCTTGTGCCTTTCTCAATACAGCAGGCGGCTGGCTTTTCTTTGGTATTGCTCCAACGACACTGAAGATTCTTGGCCAGGAGGTAACAGACAATACACGAAAGGAGATTGCCAGAGAGATTGCAAAACTAGAACCACTGATAGACCTGTCCATTGAATACATTGATTTGCCTGATCGTTCAGGCTATCAGGTTATTGCTATCAATTTGGATGCTCCATCATATTGGGACGTGCCATATACATATGACAACAAGCCCTATATGCGAATAGAGAGTACGACCGTTGTCATGCCTCGTGACATCTTTGAAGATCGTCTGATGCGCAGCAAATCCAATCGTCATAAATGGGAAGATCAGATTTGCGAAGGCATAACCATTGCTGATTTGGAGGAACAACGTATTCGAGGTGGTGTCAGACTTGGTGTAGAACGGGGTAGGATGCCAGAGTCGTCTCTCATGGAGACTACGGAAAGCCTTGTTGAGAAACTAAAGCTTACTACTAATGGGAAACTGAAAAATGCAGCAGCAGCATTATTCCTCCGAAATACTAGTCAGTTCCCTCAGTTCCTGCTTCGCATGGCTCGCTTTCGTGGCAATGACAAGATGGAATTCATAGACAATCAAAGGGCATACGGCAATTTCTTTACATTGCTCGATGCTGGTATGGCATTCTTCTTCAAACACCTTTCCCTCAGTGGTAAGATAGTGGGCTTTACGAGAGAAGAGAAACTGGAGATCCCTGCCGAGGCGTTGCGTGAGGCATTGACGAATGCCCTTTGTCATAGGATGTTCCATAGTACAAGCAGTTCCGTAGGCATCGCCATCTATGATGATCGTGTAGAGATTGAGAATACTGGTCATTTGCCAGATGAATTGACTGTAGAGACCATTAAACAATCCCATCATTCATTTCCTCAGAACCCGACTATTGCTGACGTGCTGTTTAAGACTACGTTCTTGGAAAATTGGGGTAGTGGCGTAGGTCGCATGGTAGATGCTTGTAAACAAGCTAATCTTCCAGAACCAGAGTTCAATCAGAATGCTGCATTCGTATGGGTCACGTTCAACCGTGCAACCATACAACCGTACAACCGTACAACCCCTCAACCCCACAACCCCACAAGTTCACCCCTCAACCCCACAACCTCAAAGGATAATAATAAGGCTCAAAAGCTAAAGAAATTCTTATCAATCATTGGAGAGAATGGGGCGAACCTTAAAATGTTGATGGAAGGTATGCATCTTAGAGACAGGAAGAGCTTTGTAAACAACTACATCAATCCTAATCTGTCAGAAGGATATATTGCTATGTTGTACCCAGAAATTCCAAATCATCCAATGCAATCATACTATCTGACTAAGAAAGGCAGAGAGTTATTAGAACAACTCTAATAAGTGTTAATTTGCCGTTTCATGGTATTTGAGGCAGTTTGTAAAACCTTGTTATGGTGGCCGAGTGGTGCAAATGTGGTGCGTTTTATAGATGCAAAAATCCGCAAGCGACTGATATTCAGTTTCTTGCGGATTATTCTTGGTGATCCGTTTGGGGCTCGAACCCAAGACCCCAACATTAAAAGTGTTGTGCTCTACCAACTGAGCTAACGGATCAACCTAAACGTGAATTCTTACGAAATCGGCTGCAAAGGTACGACTTTTTGATGAAACAGCCAAATTTATTCCGATGTTTTTTCGTTTTTGGCTTTTTCTTCCTCCAGAGCCTTCATGTAGCAATCGCGGCAGAGGGGCTCGTACTCCTGTGTTTCTCCGAGCAGCACGCGCTTGTCGTTCTGTACCGTTCTGTGGCTGACGTAGGCCAGCGAGCCGCACTTGACACAGATGGCATGTACCTTGGTAACGTCATCGGCAATGGCACAAAGGGCAGGCATGGGACCGAAAGGGATGCCTTTGAAGTCCATGTCGAGACCGGCGATGATGACGCGTACGCCACGGTAGGCCAGCTCGTTGCAGACTTCGACGAGTCCCATGTCGAAGAACTGTGCTTCGTCAATGCCAACGACATCGATGTCGGCAGCAAGCAGCAGGATGCTGGCTGAAGAGTCGAGAGGCGTGGAGGGTATGGCGTTGTGGTCGTGGCTGACCACCTCCTCGTCGCTATAGCGGGTATCGATGGCAGGCTTGAAGATTTCTACCTTCTGCTTGGCAAACTGGGCACGGCGCAGACGGCGGATGAGTTCCTCGGTCTTGCCGGAGAACATAGAACCGCACACGACTTCAATACGGCCGGGGCGACGTGCTTCGCCTGATGATGGAAATGTAATCATGATGGTTTAGTATCGTTATTGTTATTGCTATTCGTCGATTGTCGTAGTGGTCAACGCCCATCGGTTTTTTGGATGTGCAGGCCGATGTCGATGATGCCAGGAAGTGTCTCGCGCCGCATGTTGTGGTAAACGCTGAAGGTCAGTGCCTGTCCCTGTGTCAGATGCCGTGTCGCCAGCGGGAAACGGTATTGATACTGACTGATGCCCTTGCCCGTGATGTTTCCTCTTTGGTCTGTCAGCGAGCAACGGAGCGTGTCGCTGAAGTGTTGGGAGTGCGGCTGTAGGTCGCTTTCTACGATGATGCTCAGGTTGGTATAGGGGTAGGTGCTGTTCGTGCGAAGCTCCAAGGTCGCCAGGTAATTGCCGTCGGTACTGATGGGAGGTATCTCGAAGCGGAGGGTGTCGCTACGTCCCCAACCATCTTGCGAGATGTTCTCGTAATGATGGAAGACAGTCGTATGGTCACAGCCGGCGAAGAGTAGCATCATGACCAACACCGGCAACCACGAGTGGACAGTCAGGTGTCTATTGCGCATCGGTAGAGGGGGCTGCAGTATTCTTGGCTTTCTGGTTAGACCGTTCACCGTTGACAGGCTTCTTTTTCTTCTTTTTCTTCTTGGCACGGTCGAAGCGGTTGATGTTCTCCTGCGTAGCCAAGTCGATAGGACCTTCGGCAACAGTGCGGTTGCCGTCTTCCTGCAACGATTCGGGTTTCTCACCGCGCCGGTTCATGTCGATGATCTGGTGAGCACGCTGTGCGGTGATGGTTTCCAGGTTGGCAGCAATGTTCTTGTCCGTGCTATAGGTGATGAGCCCTGCCAGGATATCTGCTTTGAAATAGTAGTAGTCCGAGTCCTGCGTCTGTAGCAGAATGTCCTTACCGGGCAAACGGCGACTTGCTTCCACGTAGTCATCGACTTCGTAGTTCAGACAACACTTGAGTTTGGCGCACATGCCTGCCAGCTTCTGCGGATTGAGCGAGATGTCCTGGAAACGGGCTGCGGAAGTGCCGACGCTGACGAAGTTTTTCATCCAGGTGGCGCAGCACAGCTCGCGACCACAGGGACCTGTTCCACCAATGAGTCCAGCCTCCTGGCGTGCGCCAATCTGCTTCATCTCAATGCGTACATGGAAGGTGGCAGCGAGGTCTTTGATGAGCTGACGGAAATCGACGCGCTCATCGGCAATGTAGTAGAAGATGGCTTTGTTGCAGTCGCCCTGATACTCCACGTCGCCAATCTTCATCTTGAGCCCCAGTCCCTTGGCAATCTGGCGACTCTCAATCATAGTGGCATGCTCGCGGCGCTTGGCTTCCTGATACTTCTCCATATCTACGGGACGTGCTATGCGATAGACACGCTTGATGTCATCGGCGGACTTCAGGTTCGCCTTCTTCAGTTGCAGCTCCACCAGACGTCCCGTCAGCGTGACAACACCGATGTCGTGACCAGGGTTGGCCTCGACCGCCACGACGTCGCCCTTCTTCAAGTCAAGCTTGTTGACATTGTGGTAATAACCCTTTCGCGTGTTTTTGAACTGCACTTCCACGAGGTCGGTGGTATCGACATTTCCAGGCACGTCAGCCAGCCAGTCGTAGGTGTTGAGCTGTCGGTCCTGACGTCCCACGGCGTGCTTGCAGAGTCCACGGTCGCAGCCAGTTATGATGGGTTGTTCTTTTTCCATATTGTTCTCTATACTTTTATGTCGTCATTATCTTTTCAGTGTTATGAGCCTTGAGGCTTCTGTCTATTTCTGAATGAGGAGTATAATCATCTGAAGCGCCATGTCGAAGAAGACTATCTTGGCATTGGCATTCTGTCCGATGTCACGGATGCAGCGTGTCGCCAAGTCGGTGATGGGCAGGATGTTTGCCTCGTTGATGAATCGGGCAAAGTTGCGAGCGAAGTCCTCTTCGTTTTGCGTCATATAGCAAAGTTCCTTGGCGTCGTGAGCCGCAGGAGACGTCTCGCCGACCGACTGTTGGAAGTTGTACATAAAGTTCTCGCGTACCAGTCGGAGGAAATACTCTAAGAAGCGCTTCTGGCGCTCACGTCCCAGCGTTGCCATCTGCTCGCTCCACGCCTTCATTCCCTTGACGTTGCGCAGGTAGGCCTGTCGCATCAGCGTCTGGAAGAGTTGGAGAAAGTAGTCGTTCTCTGAATCTGCTCCCAACATCTCCAATGCTGCCAGCCAGTTGCCGTTTGCCATGCGGCTGATGCGCTGCGCCTGGTCTTCACTGAGGCCGCGACGCTCCATGAGCGCCTGGCGGATGTCGTTGTCGTCAATGCGTCGTACGTCGATGCGCTGTACTCGGCTGCGGATGGTTTCCAACAGTCGGTCGGGCTCCTGACAGACCATGATGAATACCGTTTGGTGAGGCGGTTCCTCGAGGAGCTTCAGGATCTTGTTGGCACATTCTATATTCATTCGCTCCGGTAGCCAGACGATGCTGACCTTATAGCCGCCCTGGCTCGACTTCAGCGACAGTTTGCGTATCAGGGCGTCGCTCTCACCCGCAGTAATGATGGCTTGCTGGTTCTCACCGCCCATCTGCTCCAGCCATTGTGCCATGGTGAAATAGGGACCGGCGGTGATCAGCTCGTGCCATTCGCGGGCAAAGTCATCGCTTACGGGTTTGTGCTCACTGCTCATCGAGGGAAGTTTGATGGTAGGATAGGTGAAGTGCAGGTCAGGATGCTCCAACTTGTCGAGCATCGCCATGGTGTTGGCAGAGGGCTGCTGACCGTTTCCTGCCAGCAGTACTTTGGCAAAGCCGATGGCTAATGCCAGCTTTCCGCAACCTGCTGGACCACAGAGCATCAGCGCATGGGGCAGACGTTCCTCACGCACTAACTGCAGCAATCTCTCTTGCGTATCTTTTTGTCCTATTACTTGTTCAAAAAACATGTACTTTTTGTGCCTATCTTGCACAATCCGATGCAAAATTAGTTAAAAAGTATGAGAAACGCAAGGATTTTAAGCGGAAAAGCATTACTTTTGTAGTCTATTAACGATATTATTCGTGTTTTAATTGAAAGTCTTATGAAACGAATACTGATAGCAGAAGACAATGACAGCAACTATATGCTGATGACTTACATCCTGAAAAAGCACTATGAGTTTTTCCGTGCCAAGAACGGTAAGGAGGCTGTCGAAATGGTAGAGAGCGAGAAGCCTGACATGGTACTGATGGACATGAAGATGCCTTTGATGGACGGTTTGGAAGCTACTCGCCAGATTCGGGTGTCACACCCTGATCTGCCTATTGTGGCGCTGACAGCCAATGCCTTTGACAACGACCGCCAGCGTGCTTTGGAGGCAGGATGCAACGACTTTGTGGCAAAACCCGTCAGCGCACCCGTTTGTCTGGAGGTGATAGCCAAGTATATAGGTTCGTAGTGGAGTCGCTGAAAGAAAAAACTGCCAACGGCTTGTTCTGGGGCGGCTTGAGCAATGGCGCCCAGCAGCTGTTGAACTTGGTCTTTGGCGTCTTTCTGGCTCGGTTGCTGAGCACGGAAGACTATGGTTTGGTGGGCATGCTCACCATTTTCTCTTTGATAGCCAGTTCATTGCAGGAGGGAGGTTTTATTTCTGCACTGAACAGGAAGCAGAACGTTGAGCATCGCGACTACAATGCGGTATTCTGGACATGTTCGTTGTTGAGCCTGACCATCTATGTGATTCTGTTTCTCTGTGCGCCACTCATCGCAGACTTCTACGGTGAACCGCGACTGGTGCCATTGTCACGCTACATCTTCTTGGGCTTCTTCATTACCAGCTTAGGCATTGCCCCGAGGGCTTTGCTGTTTCGTAACATGCAGGTGCGACAGCAGAGCATCGTCTCGTTCTTTAGTTTGCTGCTCTCAGGAATCGTCGGTGTGACGATGGCAGCCTGCGGCTTTGCCTATTGGGGCATCGCCACGCAGACACTCGTCTATGTCACGCTGTTTACGGGTATGAATTTCTGGTACGCCCGTTGGCGTCCCACGCTGCCTGTTGATTTCAGTCCTGTGAAGGAAATGTTCGGTTTCAGCAGCAAGCTCATCATCACGAATATCTTTATCATCATCAATACCAACGTCTTTTCCGTTATCTTGGGACGCCTTTACTCACCGCAAGTGGTGGGTAACTACACGCAGGCCAATAAGTGGAACTATATGGGTTGGTCGCTCATCAGCAATATGCTGCAAGGCATTGCCCAGCCGGTCTTTGCCAAGACCGACCAGGAGAAGGAGCGCCAGCGCAATATTTTCCGCAAGCTGTTGCGCTTTACGGCTTTTGTCAGTTTTCCGCTGATGCTGGGACTGGCATTGGTGGCAAAGGAGTTTATCGTCATCCTGCTTGGCGAGAAGTGGTTGGAGAGTGCGCGGCTGTTGCAATGGTTGTGTGTGATGGGCGCTTTCTATCCCATTAGCAACCTCTTCTCGAACCTGATTATAGCTCGCGGCCATTCAGCAACCTATATGTGGTGCCACATTGCCCTTTGCCTGGTGCAACTGATAGCCGTTTGGGTATCGGCAGGCTATGGCATAGAACGAATGATTCAGGTCTATGTGGCGATGACGGTAGGCTGGATATTGGTGTGGCACTACTTCGCTCATCAGGAAATAAAACTCCGTCTGTGGGATGTCATCAAGGACATCTCCCCCTATCTGGTGATTACCCTTGCTTGGGTGTTTGTCGCTCATCTGCTGACGAGCGGCATCGAGAACCTCTATCTCTGCTTCACCGTGAAGGTGCTGTTTGTTGGCGTAGCCTACTGCCTGACGCTTTGGCTGTTGCGCTCCACGATATTCCAAGAGAGTATCGACTATTTCATCCACCGGCGAGCCTTTACCGACGACTCGTCATCATCTGACCAGTCATGAAGAAAACCGTATCCGTTGTTATGTGTACCTATAATGGTGCGAAGTATCTGCGCGAGCAGCTCGACTCCATCGTTCACCAGACCTATCCGCTTCATGAGGTGCTGGTGCAGGACGACGGCTCTACCGACGAGACGGCAGCTATCGTAGCGGAATATGTCAAGGACTATCCCTTCGTCAGATACCAGCAGAACCAGGGAGCGCATGGCTACAATCCCAATTTCTTCAGTGCTATGTATCAGGCTACCGGCGACTATATTGCCATCAGCGACCAAGACGACATTTGGGAGTTGACGAAAATAGAGAAGCAGATGGCAGCCATTGGCAACCAGTTGCTGTGTACCCACCGCACCAAGCCTTTCTCCAGCGAGGGAGCCAGCATTCGCTATGACCCCCGACTGCCGAACGTCGGGATGCTGCGCCTGCAATATGCCTCCATTTTAGGACATACCCTTCTTTTTCGCCGTGACCTGTTGCAGCTGATACCCGATGTCACGCAGGGCTATTACTATGGTACGGCCTATGACGTGATACTTTCCGTGACGGCAGCGGCTTATGAGCAGTTGGTGATGGTCGATGAGGTGTTGGTACACCAGCGTCGGCATGCTTCGGCAGCCACCTATTCCGATGTTGACCGCCACCGTATTCCCGGCTATGGCAACGGATTGTATATCCTGTGGTGGTCGTTCAAACACTTCCGAAAGGTGAAGCCGCTGATGGTGCAGCACTTCCAACGACGCCTTGGTATGTTGGAGCAGATAAAGGCCGAGACGGTTAGCCTCCGGGACGCCAAGCGCATGCTGCAATGGCAGTCGTCGGAAAGTTTGTGGAGCCTGCTACGCCTGCAATGGTTCTTCGTGAAGCACCGCTCAGAGATTTTCTATGCCAAAGGGAAAGACCCACAGAACTTCATCCGGGCCCTGTTGTTTCCTGTGATGCAAGTGTATAACTATCAATATCTGCTGAATCGGCAGCACTAAGCAGCGGCTGTTATCTTCCAAACAACCATTTCTTGAAGAAGGGGCTGATGCGCAGAATGTTTGACGTGATGCAGCAGAAGCCGATGACCACCAGCGCGATGAGAACAGAGAGCGTGGTGTCCATGATGAAGTTATGGCGGTAGGTCTTGAAGAAGAGACCAATAGTCGGCAGGTTAGGCAAGAAGAGCAGGTGGATAAGGTAGATGTCTAACGTGCGGCGACCGATATACTGCAGCGTGCTTCCGACAACGGTAAATCTTGTGAGGTACTGCTGGTAATGGCGGAAGTACATGAAGACGATGGTCAGCAGACTGAAACGTGCGATGGTCAGCGGCAGGATGGCCCAGGCGCCTTTCATCACGTGCCATTTCTGGGAGTCGAGGGCCGTGAAGAGTGCCAGCAGGATGACGATGGGGTAGAACCAACGGCTGTCCATGAGGCGCTGCGCCTGATTCCAGTAGCGTCGCACGATATTTCCGTAGATAAAGAAGGGGAAATACATGAACAACTGTTCCAAGCTGGCATAGCGCACGAATTCGTTGCGGGGTCCGCGATGCCCCATTGCCCAGGCGAAATACTTGGGTTGGTAGCACGTCTCGTAAAAGCATAACGACACCACCAACAACACGACGATAGGCAGCCAAGAGGGAATGCTCTTGGGCAGCTTGCTCTCCAGGTAGCAGAACAGGTAGTAGATGATGAACATGTAGAGCAGCGTGATGGTAAACCAGTAGCCGCCCTTCGTGGGTACTGACAGCCATTGCAGAACCGTCGGCATAAAGCTTTCGCCGAGGATGGCTGCGCCCAGCAGGAAGAAGATGATGGTGGGGATGGTCTGCACCTTGAACTTCTTGGACAGCAGTGAGCCGAGGGTGGGGAGGTTCCATGTCAATCCAGACTTGTACGCCAAGAATCCGCTGACGAAGAAGAATAGCGGCATGCGGAAAAGGATGAGGAAGTGCATGGACGACGAGTACTGATAGGGCAGGTCGAAGGTGAAGTTGCACACGTGATTAGCCACCACCATAATCATGGTGAAGCCTCGGAGTGCGTCGAGCCATTCCAGTCGTACTTTCTTAGGTGCTGCTGTCATCGTCATGGTTGTTACTTGCCAAAGAGGTATTTCCGTAAGAACGGACTGATACGCAGGATGTTGGAGGTGATAATGCTAAAGCCGATGATGACCAGTCCTATCAAGACAGATAGCGTGATGTCCATCATGAAGTTGTTGCGGTTGGCATCAAAGAAGTTGCCGACACCCGGCAGGTTGGGCATGAAGAGGAAGTGGATGAGGTAGATGTCCAACGTGCGGCGACCGATGTACTGCAGGCTCCGTCCTATCCATGTCATGCGGGTGAAGTATTGGTGGTAGTGACGGAAATACATGAAGACGATGGTCAGCAGGATGAATTTCGACAGCGTCGTGGGAATGTTCGCCCACTCCATGCGCATGCTGTGCCACTTGAGGACATCGAGCGTACAGAAGATGACGATGACCACCAACACGGGGAAGAACCACTTGCTGTCCATGATGCGCTGCGTCTGGCTCCAGTAGCGCCGCACCATATTGCCGTAGATGAAGAACGGGAAGTACTGCATGACCTGCAGCAGGCTGGTGGTGTGCAGCCATGACTCGTGAACGGCAGGACGGTGGCCCCACGCCCACCAGAAGTATCGGGGCAGGTAGCACGACTCGTAGAGCAGCATGGACACGATGAATAATATAATAATAGGTACGCACGACTTCCACTTCAGCTTGCTTTCGATATAGGCAAAGACATAGTAGATGATGAACATATAGAGCAGTGCGAGCGTAAACCAGTAGCCTCCCTTGGTGGTGGAGTGGAACATGGTGTCAACGGCTGTCAGGAAGTTGGGCTCTGTACGTATCACGGCAGCGGCAAAAAGGAAGAATACCACGGTAGGGATAATCTGTACACGTAGTTTCTTGGCTGTCAGCTTACCCAGGTTGGGCATGTTCCACGTCATGTTAGCCTTGTACGCCAAGAATCCGCTGACGAAGAAGAACAGCGGCATGCGGAACAAGACGAGGAAAGGCATGGACGAAGACACCTTGACAGGCATCATGAATCCTTGCTGGCAGACGTGGTAAGCCACTACCAGTATCATGGTAAAGCCACGAAGTGCGTCGAGCCACTCTAATCGTGGTTTCTTGATGGGAGGAAGGGTTTTGAAGTCCATGAGTTCTCTATTTGTATTTCTTTTTTCCTAATAGCTTGGCGACACGGTTCTTGAGAGCCTTGCCGATGAACGAGAAGTTTCCGTAGCGCAGGTTGAGGCACAGCTCCTCCAGCGAATACTTGACCTTCATCCACGGATGTCCGTAGGCATTGATTTCATAGAAGCGGTGCAGGTAATCGACGTTCTCTATCACGAAGCGCGGATGACGCAGCGGGAAGCAGATGTCGTAGCGCTGCATGGTAAACATGTGGCGAAGTCTCTTGGGCAGCGTCTCCAACGAACCGGCATAGTGTGTGGAGGCTCCCGCTGTCACGCCTAAGTTGTTGATCATGTTCTTCGTGGGCATGATGGCGAGACCGTTGTTGAACATCATCGCCGCCCAGAAGATGCTCTCGTAGTATTCCTTGCCCAGCGCACGGTGGTCGTAGCACATCTGCAGCATGGTCTTCCGGTAGCCGCGTTCACGGACCACCTGTCGCAACTGGTGCATGTTATAGTCATCGTCCAAGAACGAGTACTGTCCGTCCCAGCGGTCGATGACCCGTCGCCACGACGCCCATCCCCAGATGGAGAAGACAGTGGTGAAGAAGTAGTCGTCGGGAACGTCGGGCGATACCTCGTCGGTATTGAATCCTGCCACCATGACGATGCGCTCGTCGTGCTCGTAGCGGTCGAGCATCTCCTTGCAGAAGGGGAAGAACGACTGCGATGGCACGTCGTCGTCTTCGAGCACGATGCACTTGTCAACGATGCTGAACGCCCACTTCTGCGAGATGTATTCCGAAGGGTCGCAACCATAGTTCTGCTCCTGATACATCCGATGCACGTCACATTCCCAGTCGATGTCCTCGGCAATGTCGCGACAGGCCTTGATACCCGCCATGTCGCGTTCTCCGCGCGGCCCGTCCTGATAGAGGAAGAGCTTGGCGGGTCTTGCCTTCTTCACCTCGGCAAACACCTGTCCAAAGGACTCTGGTCGGTTGAAGAACAGCAGCAGCACAGCCACGTCAATCTTTGCAGGATACTTCATATTCATGCTTATTTGGGGGCAAAGTTACGATTTTTTTCTTTAAAAGTTCACAACAATCGACAAAATGTTGTATCTTTGCAGGCAAATAACCATCAAAGGGATAGAATATGAACTACGCACTCATCATAGCCGGAGGCTCTGGCAACCGCATGGGACAGGACATTCCCAAGCAGTTTATGCACGTCAACAACTGTCCGATTATCATTCACACCATGAAGGCTTTCCAGCAGCATCCCGACATTCACGGCATTGCCGTGGTGTGCCTGCAGGGTTGGGAGACGGTCGTGCAGTCTTATGCCAACCAGTTTATGATTGACAAGCTACGCTGGATATTCCCCGGCGGCAGCAATGGTCAGGAGTCTATCCGCAATGGTATTTACGGACTCCGCGACGCCGGTTGCAAGGATGACGACTTGGTGTTGGTTCACGATGCGGTCCGCCCTTTGTTGTCGCAGGACATTATTTCGTCGAATATTGCCATTTGTCAGCAGTACGGCTATGCTATTACGGGTATCAAGTGTCGCGAGGCTATCTTGGAGAGCGAAGACGGCTTTTCTTCGACGACGAGTATTCCCCGCGACAAGCTGGTGCGCACCCAGACGCCGCAGACCTTCCGCCTGAAGAATATCATTGCAGCCCACGAGGAGGCGAAGGCGAAGGGTATCAGCAATAGTGTGGCCTCGTGTACGCTGATGGCTGAGCTGGGAGGTCGTGAGATGCACATCGTGCCGGGTTCAGAGAAGAATATCAAGGTGACGACCGTCGAAGACTTGGAGATTCTCAAGGCTTTGATGAACATCCAGGCAGAGTCATGGCTGAAGTAACTCCTTATCGTGAAGACCTTCTTCAGGCGTTGGAGCACCTCGACCTCTCAGTGCTTTCCGGTTGCAGACTGCTGGTGACCGGTGCTACCGGACTGATTGGCGGTTGTCTGACGGACTTGCTGATGGTGCAAGGACATTGCGAGGTCTATGCCTTGGGACGTAATGAGGAACGTGCTCGCCGCCGCTTTTCCGACTATTGGGATGACGAACGTTTCCATTTTGTGAAGGGCGACGTCACCGAGCCGTTGGCCGGTGAGCAGCACTACGACTACATCATCCATGCTGCCAGCAATGCCAGCCCGAACTTCTTCCAGCAGCAGCCCGTAGAGGTCATTATGGCCAATGTCTCGGGTGTGCGGAATCTGATGGAATACGGTCTTCGTCACAACATGAAGCGCCTGCTGTACGTCTCTACCGGCGAAATCTATGGTGAGGGAACGGGCGGCGTCTTCACCGAGACCGACAGCGGCTATGTGGATTGTGCCACGCCCCGTGCCTGCTACCCCTCGTCGAAGCGTGCTGCCGAAACACTCTGTGTGGCTTATGCTGCAGAATACGGTGCCGATGTCGTCATCGGGCGTCCTTGCCATACTTACGGTCCCTATTTTACGGAGAGCGACAACCGTGTCTATGCGCAGTTTGTCCGCAACCTGCTGGCAGGCGAGGATATCGTGATGAAGAGTGCGGGCACGCAGTTTCGCAGTTGGCTTTACGTGGTCGATTGTGCCGCAGCCCTGCTGACGATACTCCTAAAGGGTGCTTGCGGTCAAGCTTATAACGTTGCTGATGAGGCTTCGAACATTACCATCCGCCAGTTGGCGGAACTCTTGGCAGCCGCCGAACATCGCCAGGTGGTGATGGATTTGACGGCAACTCCCGTAGCAACAGCTCCTATTACGCGCGCCGTCTTCTCAACAGAGAAGTTGGAGGCGTTAGGATGGAAGCCGCTGACGGCTATTGCCGCCGGTCTGGCGCACACGCTGGAGACGCAGCGCCGTTTACACTAATTCAGAAATGATGACCACGGAGTGGAAGTGTCGCTTTTCTACGGGAGGCACCTCCATGTAGTTGCCGTAGATGTTGCGCAAGTACTGGTCGGGATCATGGGGAGCGGGGAACAAGGCGTCCTCGAACTTTACCTCAGAGAGCGGCAACACCGTCGTGCGGTCGTGGGTGATGCCGTAACCGTTCATCGTCGGGATGTTGGCATAGCGCGACGACTTGGTGACAAGTGCCAACAGTCGCCATGTGGCGAGGAAGAGCAGCAGTTTTCCGCCAAACCAGAAGAACTCTGCAAAGGAACGTAGCGAGTAAGTGTGGGGGTGGTGCAGGATGGAGACACTCTTAGTGATGCCTTTCGCCAGTCGCTTAATCCACGATTTCGGAATGTCGGGATGTGCCTCGAAGGGGAAGATATCGACGAAGATACCTTTCACGTAGTCATCGACGAAGTTGTCGCCTTTCTCGATATACAGCGAGTTCAGGTCGCGGATTTTTACCATCTGCTCCTTGATGCTGGGGTCGGTCTTCGGACTTTGCAGAAAGAGTCCCTCGGGCAGTTCCTGTGGGGCTATCTGCTCAAAGCGCTTCATGTCCTGGTAGTCCATGGCAATGTCGATGTCGTCGTCCCAGGGAATGAATCCCCCGTGGCGCATGGCTCCCAGTAGTGTGCCACCGTCCAGCCAGTATTTGATGTTGTGACGTCGGCAGATAGCGTCGATTTCCTTCAGGATGCTCAACTGCTTGAGTTGGCATGCTCGCAAGTGCTGTTGTGAGAATGTGTAGAGGTGCTCCTTGTAGTTCATAGTCGTTTCCTTTGTCGGTGCTACTGATAGTAGTGTTGTACCATTGTAATGATGTTGGCGGGAACCAGCTTGCTGATGTCTTCTCCCTTTTTGACACGCCGCCGTATCTCTGTGCTGCTGACGTCGAGCAGGGGCACGTCGATAGTGCCGGGGTGCTCGTCGCGCGGATAGACGATGACGTCGTGGTGCCACAGGATGTCCTGCCAGCGGCGCCAGCGCTCGAAGTGTGCCCAGTTGTCGCCGCCGATGAGCAAGACGAAGGTGCAGTCGGGATAGTCCTCTTTCAGCTTTTGTAACGTGTTCCAAGTGTATGAGGGCTTGGGCAGATGCAGCTCGTAGTCGCTGGCTTTGACACCCTCGATGCCTTTCAGTGCCTCGCAAGCCATTGCATAGCGCTGTTCATCGGACAGCAAGTCGGACTCTTGTTTCAGGGGGTTCTGTGGGGACACCATGAGCCATACCTCGTCCAGCCTGCCATGCTCCCTGACGGCTTGCGCCAAGGCGATGTGTCCGTTGTGGACAGGGTTGTACGAACCGCCGAAGAGTCCTATTCTCCTCATACTTAAGGCTATTCTTTCTGGTTGAGGAAGTCCATTACGACGCTGAGCGTCTCCTGCTTGGCTGCCTGCAAATCGTCATTGACGATGACATGGTCGAACTGGGAGGCGAATGTCATCTCGTATTCCGCCTTGGCAAGACGCTCCTCGATAGCTTCTGCAGAGTCGGTGCCACGACCCTCCAAGCGCTTTCTGAGTTCGGCAACGGAAGGCGGTTGGATGAAGAGGCTCAGGGCTTCGTCGCCATAGTGCTTCTTGATGTTCACACCACCTTTCACATCGACGTCGAAGACAACGTTCTGTCCCTGTTCACGCTGGCGTTCTACCTGTTGCTTCAAGGTACCGTAGAAGCGGTCGTGATAGACCTCTTCGTACTCCAAGAACTCGTTCTTCGCGATTCTGTCACGAAACTCCTCCGGCGAGATGAAGAAGTACTCCACACCGTTCTGCTCCGTGCCTCGTGGCGCTCTGCTGGTGCAACTGATGGAGAAATAGAGCCTTAGCTCCGGGTGCTCCTTCATCAGCCATTGTACGATGGTACTCTTCCCGCTGCCACTGGGGGCACTCACGATTAACATCTTTCCTTTCTTCATAATGCATTCAGCACTTGTTCCTTGATTTGTTCCAGTTCGTCCTTCATCATGACCACGATGTTCTGCATTTCCGCCTGGTTCGACTTCGAACCGGTGGTATTGATTTCGCGTCCCATCTCCTGAGCGATGAAGCCCAGCTTCTTGCCCTGTCCAGGTTGGTCGGCCATGGTCTCGCGGAAGTATTTCAGGTGGTTAGCAAGACGTTGCTTCTCCTCGCTGATGTCCAGTTTCTCGATGTAGTAGATGAGCTCCTGCTCCAGTCGGTTCTTGTCGTAATCGGCTTCGGGAATCTGCTTGAGTCCCTCGACGATGCGCTGGCGGATTTTCTCCACGCGCGACTTCTCGAAGGGCTCGATGCTTGCCATGAGTCGCTCGATGTTGTCCACCTTCTCAGCGAACTTCTTCTGCAGGGCAGCACCTTCTTGTGCACGGAAATCTACGAGGTTTTGTACAGCGTCTTGGACACCCTTTCTGACGATGGCCCATTCCTCATCCGTCAGCACCTCTACCTCGGTCTTTGTCAGCACGTCAGGCATGCGGGTGAGCGTCTGAATCCAGTCGATACCCTCCATCTTGTTGCTGTCGGCAAAGTCTTTCAGCTGCTGGTAATAGTTCTGCATGAGAACCGTGTTGATAGGCGTCGTCTCTGTCGTGGCGTCCTTCTCTATCCAGAGGCTGAACTCCACCTTTCCCCTGATGACGCGCTCGCTGATGAGCTGTCGTATCTCCATTTCCTTCTCGCGATAGAGTGGGGCAATGCGTGTCGTTAGGTCCAGCTGCTTGGAGTTGAGCGACTTGATTTCCACGTTGATTTTCTTTCCGTTGTAGGCTACCACCGTCTTGCCGTAGCCTGTCATTGAGTGTATCATGTTTTGCTGTTTTATTTGTTTTGCCTACAAAGGTACGAATAAGTGAGCGAAATACCAAATTTATTTGCGTGTTTCCGAATTGGAATGTGTATTCGCTGATGACAAGGAGGCCGCTTTTGCGTCTATTATATATATAAATAATAAGGTATAACACATCTAAAAACTTTCAGCAATAATATGAAACAGAATTATCCGAAGATTGGAATACGTCCTACGATTGACGGTCGTCAGGGCGGTATTCGCGAGGGTCTGGAAGAGAAGACCATGAATTTGGCGAAAGCCGTCAAGAACCTCATTGAGTCGAACCTGCGCAATGGCGACGGTTCCAAGGTAGAGTGCGTCATCTCAGAGACGACGATTGGCCGTGTCGGCGAGAGTGCTGCCTGTGCCGCCCAGTTTGAGCGCGAGGGTGTCGGCAGTACCATTACCGTGACTTCTTGCTGGTGCTATGGTTCCGAGACCATGGACATGAACCCCACCTATCCGAAGGCTGTCTGGGGCTTCAACGGTACGGAGCGTCCTGGCGCCGTTTATCTGGCTGCCGTCCTTGCCGCCCATGCCCAGAAGGGACTGCCCGCCTACGGCATTTATGGTCACGACGTACAGGACCTGAACGACAATACGATTCCTGCTGACGTGGCAGAGAAGATTCTGCGCTTTGCCCGTGCTGCACAGGCTGTTGCTACGATGCGCGGCAAGTCGTACCTGTCACTTGGCAATACTTGTATGGGTATTGCCGGCTCTATCGTTAATGCCGACTTCCTGCAGCAGTATCTCGGCATGCGTACGGAATACGTCTCGCTGGTAGAAATACTGCGCCGCGTCGATTTTGGCATCTACGACAAGGAGGAGTTTGCCAAGGCTATGGCTTGGGTGGAGAAATACTGCAAGCCCCAGGAGGGTCACGACTACAACGAAGACCGTCCGCTGTTCCCCGGTGTTCCCATGACCACCTTCAACGGCAAGGGCAAGGGTAAGAACCGCCAGGAGAAGGATGAGGACTGGGAGTTCACGGTGAAGAACATGATGATTATCCGCGACCTGATGCAGGGTTCGGAGAAGTTGCTCGAGATGGGCTACAAGGAAGAAGCCATCGGCCACAACGCCATTGCTGCCGGTGTGCAGGGACAGCGCCAGTGGACAGACTACAAACCCAACTTCGACTTCCCCGAGTCGCTGATGTGTACCTCGTTCGACTGGAACGGACCGCGTGAGGCATATACGCTGGCTACGGAGAACGACTTCCTGAACGGCATGTCGATGCTCTTCGGTCACCTGCTGACCAACCGCGGTGTTATGTTCTCCGACATCCGCACCTATTGGAGCCCCGAGGCCGTAGAGCGTGTAGCTGGCAAGCGTCCCGAGGGTCAGGCCGCTGGAGGCTTCATTCACCTCATCAACAGTGGTGCCACAACGCTCGATGCTACAGGTGCCATGACCGACAAGAACGGACAGCCCACGATGAAGGAGCCCTGGAACATGACCAACGAAGACGTGGAGGCTTGTCTGAAGGCTACCTCATGGATGCCTGCCGACCGCGACTATTTCCGTGGCGGCGGTTATTCGAGCCACTTCCTGACGAAGGGTGGCATGCCCATGACCATGCTGCGCCTGAATCTCGTCGCCGGACTGGGTCCCGTGCTGCAGATTGCCGAGGGATGGACGGTAGAGCTGGACGAGAAGACCAACGACATTCTGGACAAGCGTACCGACCCGACATGGCCTACCACGTGGTTTGCTCCGCGTCTGGATGCTACGAAGGACGCCTTCAAGGATGTCTATTCCGTGATGAACAACTGGGGTGCCAACCATGGTGCTATCTGCTATGGTCATGTCGGTGCCGACCTCATCACGCTGGCTGCCATGCTGCGCATTCCTGTCTGCATGCACAACGTGGAGGACAAGGATATCTTCCGTCCTGCCTGCTGGAATAGCTTCGGCATGGACAAGGAGGGTGCCGACTATCGTGCCTGTGCTAACTTCGGGCCGCTGTATAAGTAATTCGAGATGTCGTTATGTCGATATGTCGAGATGTCGAAATGTCGAAAAAGGAAAAGTCCTGAGCCAGCGCTCAGGACTTTTCTTTATGAGTGATACTTGATGAGGCCTTCCATAGGACTCTGCATGGTCTGTCCGATGGTGTATCCCTCCAGTCGGGCGGCTTCCTCTAACTGACTGCGATAGTGGAAAGCCATGGAACCTACGAAGTGGACGGGCAGGTCCTTGCGACCGTAGGGCTCGATGTTGCTGCGGAAGAACTGCCGGAAGTTGTCGATGACCAGTTGTCGCAGGGTGGGGTTGTCCAGGTGCTCGATGATGAAGGGCGACGTGGTGGCGAGGAAGCGGTTGGCCATGGGCTCGTTATATACCTTCTTGATAATGTCGGCCTGTGTCTGGTGCGTCTCCTCGAGATACTTGTCGCGCAGGGCTGCCAGTTTGGGATTCTTGAAGATGCCGTTCAGGAACATGCGTCCCAACACACTTCCGCTGCCCTCGTCGCCGAGGATGAATCCCAAGGCGGGGGTATTCTGCTGAATCTGCTCACCGTCGTACAGGCAACTGTTGGCACCCGTGCCGAGGATGCAGGCGATGCCGGCCTCGTGGCCACAGAGTGCGCGGGCCGCTGCCATGAGGTCGCTATACACCTCGACGCTCTTGGGCGAGAGTACCTCGCTGAGCACCTGCTTGACGATAGGCACATGGACGGGAGTGCATCCGCTGCCATAGAAGAAGATGTCGATGTGCTGCATGAAGTTGTTCTCCAAAGCCTTGGAATCGACGAGCTTAGCTCGTGGGAAGGCAGAGAGTTGCGGCAGGAGTTCGTTGACCAGAATGAGCCTGATGTCGGCAGGAGTCTGGTGGATGGGCGTGATGCCCTGGGTCTTGAACGTGGCTACTACTTCGTAGCTGACGAGCGGATTGGGCGTAAAGAGCAGCGTCCAGTCCGTCTTGGTGCTTCCGCTATCGGCAATGAGGCTTAACATAATGTATTGCTTTTGAGTGGTCTGATGATAAAATCACGGCAAAGTTACGAAATAATTATTAATAATCGGTTGACTATTATCAATTATTTTGTATCTTTGCATCCAAAACGTGAAAAAGAGTCAAATGAAAAGAATAGTAACTGTATTGTTGGTGCTGCTGACGACGCTGGGCGCACAGGCTGTGATGAAGGAGAAGGACTTGACGCAGACGCTTCAGATTCTGCGTACGGAGCTGACCATCAACCACCGCGAGATGTCGCAGCAGATAGAGATGAACAAGAAGCAGAGTGAGCGTGTGAGGAGGCGGCTGATGGAAACCATGAAGCATTCGAACCAGAACTCGCTGATGCTCTATTCGCAGAAACAGGAGTATGTCTTCGACCTGACCTATGCGTGCCACGAAGCTACGGAGCAGTATCAGGACTTCCAGCAGCAGCAGTTGCCGTTCAAGATGTTCCTGCAGAAGGCGGAGTCGGAGATAGCCCGCTACGACTCGCTCATCGGGTCGCTGAAGGCTATGCCCGTGGGACTGCTGGAAGACCAGGCGAAGGTGGATAGAAATATCTGCATGACGCTGGCTACCAATATCCGCAATGCGCTGGAAGAGAACCGCTCGACGCTGCACGACTATATCCGCTACTACGACTTCACCGAGCAGCGGCTGGCACGACTGAACGACTATGCACAGCAGCGCTATAACGAGATACAGACCAACATCTTCAAGAACGGCGGCGACAGCTACTTCAACATCCTGAAGGACTGGGGGCGCTACTGGAGCATGACGGCCCGGACGGTGGCGAAGAAGTATCAGCCCAACGCCAGCTCGCAATGGGACAGCCGCTGGATTTTCGGACTCCTCTTTTCTATTATCTTCTATGCCATCGTGGCTACGCTCATCAACTTTGCCGTCATCCGCTTCGTAGTGCCGAAGCGCCTGCGGACACCGGAGTTCATGAAGAAACGCACCTGCATCATCATGGCCACGACCACCATTACCTTTGCCGTGATACTGGGTGTGACACTGGTGGTCATCGACCAGAACTTCGTCATCATGGCCTCGAACCTGTTGGTGGAGTATGCCTGGTTGCTGGGCGTCATCCTCTTCTCGTTGCTGCTGCGTGTCAGCGGCGACCAGATTCGCAGTGCCTTCCGCATCTATACACCATTGCTCTTCGTGGGTTTCCTGGTCATTGCCATCCGCATTGTCCTCGTGCCTAACGAGCTGGTCAACATGGCCTTCCCGCCTATCCTGCTGCTCTGTGCCCTGTGGCAGTGGAGCGTTATCCGTCGCCATAACCGCAACGTGCCGCGCTCCGACATGTTCTTTACCTACATTTCGCTGGCGGTATTCCTGATTAGCGTCGTCTGCTCGTGGAGCGGCTACACGCTGATGTCAGTACAGATACTCATCTGGTGGGTCATGCAGCTTACGTGCATCCTGACCATCACCTGCGTGAGCCGTTACCTGAAACTCTATGGCGAGCGCCACCACTTCAACGAGCGTCCCGTGACGCAGACGTGGTTCTACGACCTCTGCTACGAGGTGCTGCTGCCCGTGCTGGGCGTGGCATCGGTGATGATCAGCATCTACTGGGCAGCGAAAATCTTCAACCTCTCCGACCTCTGCTGGCAGATATTCCGCACCTACTTTGTCGATTTGGAGAACCTGAAGTTGAGCATCATCACCATTGCCATGGTGGTCAATCTGTGGTTCTTCTTCAGCTACGTCAACCGCACGCTGCTGAAACTGCTGCGCATGCACTATGAGACCAAAGACGCTGACACCGCCGCCAGCCGCGAGGTGATGGGAAAGAACGTGCTGCAGGTGTTGGTGTGGGGCGCTTGGTTCCTGATTACCATGGGCATCCTGAATATCTCCATGACGTGGCTCGCCATCGTTACCGGCGGTCTCTCTACTGGTGTCGGTTTCGCATCGAAGGACATCATCGAGAACATCTACTACGGCATCTCGCTCATGACCGGTCGCATCAAGGTAGGCGACCTCATACAGGTCGATGACATCACAGGAAAGGTAACCAGCATCAGCTACACCTCGACGGTCATCGAAGCCATCACCGGCGAGGTTATCACCTTCCAGAACTCGCAACTCTTTACCAAGAACTATAAGAACCTGACGCGCAACCACGAATACGTGCTGCAAATCATTCCTTTCGGTGTAGCTTACGGCTCTAACCTGCAGCAGGTGAAGCAACTGGTGGAGACCGCTCTCAACAATCAGCACTTCGATGGTCTTGACCCCGAGAAGACCATCACTACCGCTGTCTTTGAACTGGGCGACAGCAGCGTCAACTTCCGTGCTTTCGTGTGGCTGGAGCCCTTGAAGCGTGGTATTGTCATCAGTCAGGTGCTCGCTACGGTTTATGACACGCTGAACCAGAACAACATCGAGATTCCGTTCCCGCAGCAGGACGTACACATCAAGAATATGCCTCAGGCATAGGGACTATCCTTGTCACGAACAAAACGTAACTTTACCGCTTGCAAAACGTAACTTTGCCACGGACAAAACGTAACTTTACCGCTTGCAAAACGTAACTTTGTCACGAACAAAACGTAACTTTACCGCTTGCAAAGCATATACAAAAAGAGAAGGGAAACATTGCGTTTCCCTTCTCTTTATAGGTCTATGCTTGATCAACTATTAGAAGTTGTAGTAAGCACCGAAGCTAACACCGTTCAGCAGCTGGAAGCCGAACTTGTTCCAGTTGTTGCTGGGCTGTACAGCATACTTCGTGTCGCCTTCAAAGCTCTTGTTCCACTTGTGAGCGTAGTACAGACCATCGCCCAGGTGAGCAACGAGAGTAACCTTGTCAGATACGTTGTAAGCAATACCGGGCTTAACAGAAACACCGAACGTGCTGAGGTTCTTCTTGTAACCCTTAGCGTGCTGAGAAGCAAACTCGATGCCGCCATCCAGGAAAGCTGAGAAGTTGCCAACCTTTACGAAAGTGTAACGCAGGTAGGGGTTAATAGCCCAAGTATTGACGTGATTGAACGTAATAGGCAGATCATCGTCTTTCAGTGAACTTGCATAAGAGTAACCCAGTGCAACAGCAACAGCGAACTTGTCGCTCAGATTGTAACCAACCTCAGGCTTGATGCTCAGAACCTTGTCAGTGGTCTTGTTACCGACCTTGTGGCTCGTAGTATAACCCAGTTCACCACCTACCCATACCTGAGCGTTCATTGTAGCAGCAACAGCAACGGCTGCGAGTGTCATCAAAATCTTTTTCATAATCTTTTAAATTAATTAATGATTAAACAATGTTTACTTTTTCTTTAATGTTAATACGATTTAACGTCCTGAGACGCATTTGTCGTTATTCGTGGTGCAAAGGTAGACGTTTTTCAAATGTGTGCGTACACTTTGCGGTTGTTTTTGTCTTTTTTCTGCTGAATTATTGATTTATGTCATTTACTATTGACGTCTTTTTGGTTAATCTTTTATTATTTTAAGATTTAATTCCGCTGCAAAGATAAGGAAAAAAATATGATACTTCCAAATTTTTTTGCAACTTTTTTGCGTTTTGCGGTAAAAAAAACATGAAAACCATGGTAATTTAGTGGAAAATGCGTAATTTTGCACGATAATTATTAAGTCGTTAAGAAGTGATGAAACAAGTATTTATTGCGGGCCCGTGCGCCATGGAATCGTGGGAACTACTCGACACAGTGGCTGCCCGACTGACGGAAATCAACCGTCGGCAGGGGACTGACATCATTCTGAAAGCCTCGTTCGACAAGGCCAACCGTACTTCGCTGCACTCTTTTCGTGGTCCGGGTATAGACCATGGACTCCTGATGCTGAACGATGTGAAGAAGAAATACGGGTTGCGCGTATTGACTGACATTCATGAGTCATGGCAGGCAGAAGCCGCAGGGCAGGTATGCGATGTGTTGCAGATTCCGGCCTTCCTCTGTCGGCAGACCGACTTGCTGGTGGCAGCAGCCCGTACGGGACGCATCATCAATATCAAGAAAGCCCAGTTCCTCAGCGGCAAGGACATGCGCTATCCGTTGGAGAAAGCTCAAGAGTCGGGCGCCCAGGAGGTATGGCTCACCGAGCGCGGCAATATGATGGGCTACAACAATCTGGTAGTCGATTTCCGAAACATTCCCGACATGCTGGAGCTTACACCGACGGTCATCATGGACTGTACCCACAGCGTACAGCGACCTGGAGGAGCCGACGGCAAGACGGGAGGCGACCGCCGCTTTGTGCCACAGATGGCACTGGCTGCCAAAGCCTTCGGAGCCACAGGGTGGTTTGTCGAGGTGCATCCCGACCCTGACCATGCGCTCAGCGATGCTGCCAACATGCTGGAGCTTGACAAGCTGGAGACGCTGATAGAAAGTCTCAAGGATTAATGTTTTATATAATATAATAAAAGGTACACGTGCGCGTAAGAGATTTTGCTATACAATGTGTGAAGGACGAAGCACAAGCCGTGCTCGACCTGATACCTCGGTTGGACGAACAGTTCGACCGTGCCGTAGAACTCATCATGAATTGCCACGGGAAGGTCATCGTCACCGGTGTCGGAAAGAGCGGGCACATTGGTGCTAAGATAGCCGCCACGCTGGCTTCTACGGGTACACCGTCGTTCTTCGTCAATCCGCTGGATGTCTTCCACGGCGACCTGGGGGTCATGGCAAAAGGCGATGTCGTGATAGCCATCAGCAATAGCGGACAGACCGACGAGCTGCTGCGCTTCATTCCCATGGTGCTGCACATGCAGATACCCATCATCGCCATGACAGGCAATCCGCAGTCGCTGCTGGCAAAATATGCATCGTGCCACCTCGACGTCGGCGTGAAGAAAGAGGCATGCCCCCTGAACCTGGCACCCACCAGTTCGACGACGGCAACCCTCGTCATGGGCGATGCCCTGGCAGTAGCGCTGATGGAGGAACGCCACTTCCAACCGCAAGACTTCGCGCAGTTCCATCCGGGCGGTGAACTCGGCAAGCGCCTGCTTACCATGGCGCAGGACGTCATGATCAAAGAACACCTGCCCCTGCTTACCGCCGACATGCAGCTGGGCGAGGCCATCATCCACGTCAGCAAGGGAAAACTGGGACTGGGTGTGGCTATGGACGGCGACCGTATCGAAGGCATCATTACCGATGGCGACATTCGACGCGCCATGGAGAAGTGGCAGAAGGAGTTCTTCAGCCGTACCGTGGGCGACATCATGACGCGACAGCCTAAGACGGTAGGTCCCGAGACGAAGATTTCGGAGATTCAGAAACTAATGAACAAGCACAAGATACATAGCGTGCTCGTGGCAGACGCCGACGGTCGCCTGATGGGTGTCGTCGATCGTTACGCTTGTGTGCTTTGAACTTTGAATACAGAGAGATGAAGAAACTGAAACATATCTTGTTGGTACTGATGTTGCTGGTGCCCCTGGCAGCAGCGGCAGTCTATCTGTTCAAGATGCTCGATACACGCAACGGACTGACCATCAGTCAGATTAACTGCGTGCTGAAAGACTCGCGCGGCTATATCTGGCTGGGAACACCCAGCGGACTCTACCGCTACGACGGATACGTCTTCCGCAACTTCCAGAGCAATTCGCAGGACGGCTCTTCGCTGCTCGACAGCTATATCATCAGCATACAGGAGAGTCTCGAGGGAACACTTTGGGTGCAGACCTCCTCAGGAATGTGCGTCTATCATCCGCAGTCGGAGAGCTTCGAACGCGACATGAAGCAGGTCTATAGCCGCATGGGCATAGAGGGCGACATCCCGACGCAAGTGTTTATCGACAGTCATAAAAACCTCTGGGCGGTAGTGCCCAACAAGGGTGTTGTGGCTTACAATATGCAACAGCAGCAGCACTACGAGTTTGCCTACAGCAACGAGGTGACGGGAGTACCGCAGGGCGATATCTGCTCTATAGGTGAATGTGGTGATGGAGCACTCATTGTCTATAGCGACGGACGCATTGTGTGCTGTGACATCATGCATCAGCAGCATACCGTCTGGAAAAACGACTTCATCGCACAGAAGCAGTTACGCAACACGCCAACGCTCAGGGTTTTCACCGACCAAATGGAAAATATCTGGCTCTACGGAAAGGGAACTCTCATGCGGTATAACAGAAGTGACAATTCATGGAATACGACCATCGGCGACCTGCTGGGAATGACCAGCGTCAGTGCCGACCGCATCGTCAACGGAATGGCGAGCGACCGCAAGGGAAACATCTGGATTGCTACCGACCGTTCAGGGCTCATCAGGGTTAACGTCAACACCCTCGAGATGGAGCAGGTGCAGCCTCGTAACGCCATTGCTGAACATAGTCAGATGGACGTGATGAGCATTCAGAGTGTCTATGTCGATGACACCGACCTGTTGTGGGTCGGTACGGAGAAGTCGGGACTGGCATACTATGGCGACAACATCTATAAGTTCCAGACGAACTTCCTGGGCGATATTACTGCTATTGCGCAGGCAACAGACGGAAAGGTATGGTATGGTACGGGCGACCGGGGAGTCATAGGCTACGACGGTAAACTGGCAAGCTACAAGGTCTCTGCCATGGCTACCACACCTGACGGTAGCCTGTGGGTAGGCTCGAAGCAGAACGGACTGACACGTATTAAGGACGGCGAGGGAGTGGTGTTCTCTGCTTCGCGCGACAACCACAAGACACTCATTGACGACCATGTCAACGCCCTGACAACCGATAAGTCTGGCAACCTATGGATAGCCACCAACGGAGGACTGCAGGTGTTTAATCCCAGAATGAACACGTTCTCGTCCTATACCCGCGAGAACGGCATGCTGAACACCAACAACGTCACTTGCCTCTACTATGGTAAGGACAACATGTTGTTTATCGGTACCTCGGAAGGTGTAGTGTCGCTGAACCTCTCCACGCGCGAAAAGAAGGTGCTGACGGGCAACTCCACCAATATGTCCACCTTTACTAATAACTATATTACGCAAGTCTTCGAGGATTCACGCGGACTCCTATGGGTAGGTACACGTGAAGGTCTGAATATCCTGAATATCGTCAACGATGAGCTCAGTTATGTCACCGAGAAGGAAGGACTGTGCCACAACTCTGTCTGTGGTATAGCAGAAGACGATAACCATAACATCTGGGTAACGACCAGCAACGGCATCAGCCGCATCGTTGTGCAGCGAAACCATGAGGACGGGACTTTCACCTATGGACTCTATAACTACGACATCAGCGACGGTCTGCAGAGCAACGAGTTCAATACGGGTTCTATCATCAAACTGCAGGACGGTAGCGTGCTCTTCGGAGGACTCTACGGCACCAACTGGGTGCGCAAGGAAGGTAAGAACGGGCATGCCTCGCTGCCCAGCGTCATGCTGACACAGCTCTTCATTGGAGAAGAGGAAGTGCAGATAGGCATCCCTTATTCGGGAAACGTCATCCTGCATCAGGCACTCAATGAGAGTCATAAGATTGAGCTGAAGAACAGTCAGAATACCTTTACTATCAAGTTTGCTGCCGGCAACTATAACCAGTGCGAACGACTCCAGTTCAAGTACCAACTGGAAGGTCGTGATATGGATTGGCATAACGGTGATGCCCTGCTGCACGGTGTGAAGTTCAAGAACCTGAGTAGCGGCACTTACATACTGAAGGTGAAAGCAGTCAGCGCCGAAGGAGGCGTCAGCAATCAGGAGCGCCGACTGGAAATTGTCATCGACCGGCCGTGGTGGATATCGTGGTGGATGCTGACACTCTACCTCATTGTCATTATCATTGCCATCGTCATCTGGCGTTATGGCATCAAGAAGTTCCAGGCGGTCTGGACAAAGAAGCGTACCGTCATCGATGAACTGATACGCCAGCGTGAGGAAATAAAAATCACCAGCGACGAACTCCGCATGCCTATGGCACGCATGACGTCGATTCTCGGCGACCTCTCCATGAAGGCGCAGACACTCGAAATACGCGAGCAGCTGAACTCGCTGCACTTCCAGCTGCTGCAAATCATTACCCGTATCTCTGAGATGCAGACCACTCTGGAGAATCCGGAGAAGAAAGCAGAGTCAACAGCCAAAGACAGACTGGAACTCAACGAAACATACATGATGGGCAAAGAGTACGAAGAGGAAGGCAAGTCGCCCTTCTCGACCATCCAACCTCTCAGATATGCGGGAGGCGAGAACGCCAAGAAATTCACCATTGTACTCATTGACGACAACCGTGACTTCCTGCAGTTCATGAATGCTCACCTGTGTGAGGTCTATAACTTCCATGTCTATGATAATGTCAAGGCAGCCTTGCCCGACATAGAGACACTCGATGCAGATATCGTCATCTGCAAGCAGAACCTGAAGGGTAGCATTACTGGTAGCGAGCTGTGTACACAGTTCAAGAGCGACCTGCGTCGCAGCAAGACGAAATTTGTGCTGCTGACCGATGGCGTGCTGTCACAGGAGGAGATGGACGACCAGAACATCACCATGGCGGCAGACGACTACCTGGCAAAGCCCTTCAACGTACAGGAGGCTGTGCTGCGCTTCAATAAGTTATTGGGACTGGCTCCCGTGGAGATTTCGCAAGACGTCATCGAGGGTAAGGAAACACGTCTGCTTGAAGGCAACAACGCCAGCATGACAACAGCCACGATGGTCTATGAAGACATGGTGGACATGCAGTCCAAGACATCAGAAGAATCAGACAAAGAAACTCATGAGCCTCATGAGTCCGATGAGTCTCAAGAACGCCGTGAGTCAAAGGAAACTCCCGACGACAAGACCGAGGAGAACGTCCTTGTAAAGTATTATAACGACAAGACAATTGGCGACTATTCTATGAATAGCCTCATGGATCAGCAACTCATGCGGCATGTAGAGCAGTTCGTGCTACAGAATATGAGCCGAGGACAAATCAGTCTCGACGATATGGCGTCGGCTATGGGAATGGGACGCGTGCCTTTCTTCCACAAGATACGCTCCATCACCACGAAGACTCCTGCCGAGGTGGTTAGGGAACTGCGACTGAAGCATGCCTGCAAACTGCTCATCGATACCAATATTAACATGAGCGAGCTGGCCATCAACGTCGGATTCATGACAGCAGAGAACTTTATCAACATCTTCCGCGAGAAGTTTGGCATGACGCCACTAGAATACAGACTGAAGAACAAGAAATGAATATTTATAGTATCTGGAAGCGGACTCTCTTTTCCGTTCTTATCACCTTTGCCATAGGCGAGGGATGGGCACAGACCTCCGATTCACTCATTGTCAATACCCTCCGTCAGAACGGAATCCGCTTTACCGACAATAATAGCGTCACTCTGCTCATGTCAGGACAGGAGAAGTTTGACGACATGTTTCGGGCCATCCGACAGGCTAAGAGCAGCATTCATCTGGAGTACTTCAACTTCCGCAACGACTCCATCGCCTCACTACTCTTCGACATTCTGCGAGAAAAACGGCGTGAGGGAGTAGAGGTGAGGGCCATGTTCGACGGCTTTGGCAACGACTCCAACAACCAACCATTGAAGAAATACCACCTGAAGGCTCTGCGTGCTGACAGCATCGACATCGTAGAGTATTCACCCATCCGCTTCCCGTGGGTCAATCACATCTATGGCCGTGACCACAGGAAGATAGTGGTCATCGACGGAAAGATAGCCTATACGGGAGGAATGAACGTGGCCGACTATTATATCAAGGGTACCGAACAGGTGGGAGAGTGGCGTGACATGCATTGCCGTATAGAAGGCGATGCCGTCAACGAACTGCAAAGCATCTTCCTGCGCATCTGGAATCGTACTACCCATCAGAATGTTCACGGGGCGAAGTATTATAATGGTGGCACGCTGACCAAGTTTGAAGGTCTGAAACCAGACACTACCTCCACGAAAGGTCGCAAGATGGTGGGCATCATCAATCGTGAGCCGGGAGTGACACCGAAAATCATGCGCATCTTCTATGTCAACGCCATCGAACAGGCGAAGGACTCCATCCATATCATCAATCCTTATTTTACGCTGATCCCTTCCGTCACCCGTGCTCTTACCCGTGCCATCCGACGTGGTGTCAAGGTGGAAATCATGTTGTCTGCCAAGAGCGACATTCCGCTGACACCCGATGCAGCACTCTATCAGGCACACAAGTTGATGAAGCGAGGAGCTACCATCTGGCTCTACAAGCCCGGTTTCCACCACTCGAAGATTATGATGGTCGATGGCCGTTATTGTACGGTGGGTAGCACGAATCTGGATGCCCGTAGTCTCAAGTGCGACTTCGAGGAGAATGCCGTCATCGTTGATAGGGCAACAACCCGCGAGTTAGACGATATGTTCTGGCGCGACAAGCAGAAGAGTTTCCTGCTGACCCCTGAGACGTGGAACCAGTTCCGCACCAGAGGACAGAAGTTTGTGGGATGGTTTGCACACCTCTTACAAATGTTTATGTAAGCACCAGCGCCTCCATGATGTTGATGTCGGTATCCGTCAGTCCTCTCTTCCTTAACCAGTCGGCTTCAAAGAGAAAGAGTGGGGCATCGCCGGTCTCGGCCTTTTCGACATATTCTCTGAAACTGTCTGCCGCCTCGTCTATGTGTCCCTGCAACCATAGGCAACAGCCTTGGTTGTGGTAGTCTTCTGCCGTAGGATGTTCCTGCTGGGTAAGAGCCTGATAGTATTTTGACGCTTGTTCCAGCTTTCCCTGACAAGTCAGCGCCCACGCCAAAGCCCTGTTGACACTGTCGTTGTCGGGCTGTTCGTAGTTCAGCTGGAAGAGCAGTTTCAGCGCTTCTTCGTAATGTTCCAAATTGACCAGGCAGACTGCTTTATTTAATAGGTAGCGCTTGCGCTCCGGTTTGAGTTGTAGCAAACGGTCGTAGTCAGCAAGGGCTTGCTGGTATTGTCCGTCAGCAAAACACTGGCGGGCATGACCTGCCAGGGCGCGCTCGTTGTCGGGTTCCAGTGCCAAAGCCTGCTGGTAGTCCTTCATCCAGAGATAGTATTCGGCATCCTGCATCGACTCAGGGAAGGTGGAAAGAACACGCTCTGCCATCTTCTGGTAGTGCTGCTTATAAAGCATCCTGACGATTTCCCGTTTGTGTTCGTCCAACGGACTGTTCTTGAAAATGCGAAGGGCAAAGAACTCGCAGGCTGCCGTCTCCGACTGTTCCGTAGTGAAGGGATTGACCATTTCTGAGCGATGGGGAAAAAGGCGGAAGAAACGGTAGAGGTCCATGAGGTAGGAGCGGCGTAGGAATGCTGGCGTTTGGGTCTCGTCGGTCTGGTCTTCGAACTCATCCATGGACATCTCCCCGCGCTTGAGCATCTCTCGCATACTCTCCGGCAACATGTTCACCACCTGGTTGAAAGCTATGACAAAGGAATACTTGTCGTTGTTGCAGAACATGTTGTTAGCCATGATGTGTTGCAAGAAACGGTTTCCCTCCATGCGGCTGACATATTGTTGTATGTCGGGGTGCTGGATGTAGAAAGGTACCAGCCAGTTGCTGATGTCATAGAAGAAGGGGAAACGCTTCATCTGCGAGAAACCGCCGAAGTAGATGTCGGCACCTTGCTTCTGCATGTCCATCATGCGGCGGTAGGTAGCCTCTAACTTCTCCATGCGTTCTTCCGAAGCACCGGGGTGCAGGATGTCCTCCATGGGGTCATCCTCGTTTTCTTCCAGTCCCAGCTGGTTGAATCTGAGGTTGTTGCCCTTGATGAGGTCTGGCATGATTTCATGTTGTATTGTGTTGGTGTCCTTTTCAGCATTCAGACAATAGACGAGTTGCATTTGTAGTTCTGTCAGTTCCAGGCAAACCTCTTTCGTCTGTAGCAGTTGTCGCACCAGCGTTTCCTGCTCCGGATAGACCAGAGATACTTTTTCATCGATACCCAATACCCATCCTATCAGCGCCCGTTGTCTGACCGCCTCGTCCTGCGTTGTTCGATAGACTTCTGTCAGCATGCGGAACTTCCCCATGTCAAACTTATTGAGGAGCGACAACGTTACAGCACTGATTATAAGTTGCTGGTCTGTGCTGTCAATCGTCGGAGCGGTCATCATTTCGCTGAATTGCTGGCTGACATGGTCTGTCCATTGCCGCGACGTCACAATGTATTCGAACAACTTGTTCATTTGCTGCTGGTGTTCGCGGTAAATGGTGTCGCTGCGTTGCTGTCGGGTGTGTTCGGGTTCTAACTGCAGCATGGCAACGTTGCTGACATGTTCCTCCATTTCCTTGCGAATGTTGGACAGGCTCCAGTCGTTCTGCCCTTGACGGACACGCGTAAAGAGACTTTGCTGATAGGGCGATGCCTTCATGCGGAGATAGTGGTGAATGTTGGCATAGAGCACGTAGATGCGTTGCAACAGGCGTTGATAGACCTCTTGGCGTTGCGGGTCTTCAACCCCTTTCTTCCAGTAGCTGACTAGCATGTCGTAGTCGGCTTTCAGACTGTTCAGCTTCTCTTGTGTCTGCTGCTCAGGCCAGGCTGTCAGATAGACTTCCATCTCTCGGATAGCCCTGCCGCAGTTGCCGCTGTAGATGGCACGGGCCATCCGCTCCAAAGATGCGTCAAATGCATTCATAGTCATTTCTTCTCTTTTAGGGTCTCCAGCCATGTCTCGACGACCTTGATGTCTTCCTCGCGTGGCCCTTGTGCGTGTAGGAACTTCAGACCGGCAGGTAGCGAGTCGGCTACATTGGCAGTTATCTGGCAACGCTCCATGATGAGGTCTCTATAGTGTTGCAGTCCGTGCTCGTTGATAAGGTCACAGGCCTTGTTGTAGGCATCGACAAGTAAAACCAGTTGCTTGGCTCTCTCCGGTCGGCGCATCTCCTTTTCACGGAATGCCAGGATGCCAGGCTGTAGGTTGTCCTCACGAGAGTCGTAAATGACGGGATTCTTATACAGTCGTGCCATTGTAGCCTGAGGCTCCGTCAACCAGAGGGCATCAATCTCGTTATTCTGCAACATGAGCATGCGAACCTTGATGTCGTTCAACTGTACCTTGAACAAGTGCTCCCTCGGTATTTTTACCGAGTCGGCAACGCGGTCGCATAGCATGTCTGTCAGGGAGTAGCGCGTCATACCGACAATCTTGTCATTCAGTTGCTTGATTTGTTTCACGCGCGACAGGCGGTTGCCAATGAGTTGCCAATAGGCGTTGGTTACGGCAACATACCTGATCTTCGTTCCTGAGTTGTTGATACGCACAGCCCTGACCAAATCAGTCACCATGCCTTCCACTCGTTTGCGTTCCAAGGCTGTGTCGCAGTCCATCTGGGCTTGATACATCTTCAGTCTGACACCGCCGTTCAGCGTGTCCAACAGGTGTTCCTGCTCAGCAACGAATAGTGGCAGACAGTCCAGCGTCGGCAGGACAGCTATCTTCAGTGCCGCAGAGTCAAGTCTCATGGCCTCGCGACGCTGTTCCCTGCTGATGCGTTTGGTCTCTTCGTAGCTCTGTCCGCAGGCTACAAAAAGCAGCAAGGCTGCTATGATGATTGTCGTATGTTTCATAATTCGGCGACAAAATTACGAAAAAACGAGTAGAAAGCCAAATTTATTTTGTACTTTTGCAGTCTCTATAATAATGTACGTATGAAGATATTTGCAGTAGGAATGAATTATATCCAGCACAATAAAGAGCTGGATGGAACGTTATATAAACCGGAGCAGCCCGTTATTTTCACCAAAGCGGACTCGGCGTTACTGAAGGATCACAAGCCTTTTTTCATACCCGACTGGTCTGAACAGGTGGATTACGAGACGGAGCTGGTAGTGCGAATCTGCCGGTTAGGCAAGAGCATTCCCGAACGCTTTGCTCATCGTTACTACGATGCAGTGACGGTGGGCATCGACTTCACGGCACGCGACCTTCAGCGTGAAGCACGAAAGAAAGGACTGCCGTGGGAGTTGTGTAAGGGTTTTGATGGCTCTGCCGCTATAGGCGAGTGGGTGGCGCTGGAACAATTCCGCGATGTACAGGCATTGCACTTCCATCTGGACATCAACGGGCGGACGGTGCAGGAAGGTTGCTCCAGCGATATGCTCTACAAGGTGGACGAACTGGTGAGCTACATCTCCAAGTTCTTCACGCTGAAGACGGGCGACTTGCTCTATACGGGAACACCGGTAGGAGTGGGGCCGGTTCATATCGATGACCATCTGGAAGGGTGGATAGAAGAAAGAAAAGTATTGGAATTTAACTGCAAGTGAGAAGACTGTTTATCATAGGAATGTTGTTGCTGACAGGTATGACTATTCATGCCCAGCAATTCTTCAACCTGACCGCTCAGGAGGTCAAGGTGGATTCTGTGCTGCCTGTTTTCAACTATGCTCATGAGTTAGGCTATCACTATGCCGACTCTTCCTATACGGTTACGATAGACTATCCTGAGTTTATCCCCATGAGCCAGGAGGATATCGAGCGTTATCAGCAAATATCAGGGGCTCCATTAGGAGAATTTCCAGAAATCACCCAGCAGATCAGCGTCTCCCGCAAGCAAGGCAAGCTGAATGTGTCCTTCGTGCCGCTGGTTTGTCGCAAGGGAGTTTATCAGAAACTGGTCAGCTTCCAACTGAAAATAAAAGGTAAGCCTGCGAGACGTGCTGCCCGTGTGGCTGCGGACCGCTATGCGTCGAACTCCGTACTGGCCAGTGGCCGATGGGTTAAGATCAGTATTCCTACCACAGGAGTATGGCAATTAAATGAAGACTTGATTCGCCGTGCTGGATTCTCCAGTTTGGCGAAGGTGAAGATTTATGGCTATGGCGGTGCCATGCAACCCGAGAAGCTGACGGCAGACTATATTGCCAATACCGACGACTTGAAAGAACTGCCCACCTGTGATGTGGGGGGGCGACGCCTTTTCTATGGCGTAGGACCCGTCTCCTGGGACAGCAACCATCGTCGCATCCGCAATCCATATTCCAGTTACGGCGCTTATTTCCTAACAGAAAATGACGAACCGGCAACATTGCTCTCTTGGGATGAATTCAAAGCCAAATACCAGGAGCAGGAGGACGACTACTGCTCGCTGTACGAGGTAGAGAACTTTGCATGGTTCCATGGTGGCCGTAACCTGTATGACAGTAAGGTACTGACAAACGGCAGTGCCAACAGCTATACCCTGTCAGCGACAGGAGCCAGCGAGAGCGGTTCCGTTACTGTTGCCTTGACGTCAGCGACCAGCGATAAGAACGCACCTGTTCAGGTGAGTGTGAGTGTCAATGGCGTCTCGGTGGGCGTCATCAATCTCTCACGAATAGGAACCTATGATACCATGATTCCTGTCTCCAAGACCTTTACAGTCAATAATCTGCAGGCTTCTAACGAAATTACGCTGACGCCTACCGCGAATAGTGGTGTGGTGCGACTGGACTATATCAGCACGTGGACTAATAAGCCTCGTAGTTTCCCCACGTCAGACCAGACTTTCGGCGTGCCTGACATCCTTTATAGCATTACCAATCAGAATCATCATGCCGACGGTTTTGCCGATATGGTCATTATTATTCCCACGACACAGAAGCTGCGTGCTCAGGCAGAGCGGTTGAAGACCTTGCATGCCAATGTGGACGGATTCCGTGTCAATATAGTTCCTGCCGACGAGTTGTTCAACGAGTTCTCGAGTGGTACACCCGATGCCAACGCTTATCGTCGTTACATGAAGATGCTCTACGACCGTGCCACGTCAACTGCCGACATGCCCCGCTACTTACTCCTGTTTGGCGATTGTGCATGGGACAACCGAATGTTGATTTCAGAATGGAAGAACGCTTCTCCTGACGACTATCTGCTGTGCTACGAGAGCGAGAATTCCTATAGCAAAACAAAGTGCTACGTGTCCGATGACTACTTTACGCTTTTAGACGATAACGAGGGAGGGGCTATCCTGACCCGTGATGAACTCGACGCCGGCGTAGGACGCATACCTGTTACTACGGCAGCGGCTGCCACCATTGTAGTCGATAAGATAGAGAACTATATGACCAATCAGGAAGCAGGCTCTTGGCAGAATCAGTTGTGCTTTATGGGTGACGACGGTAATCAGAATGCCCACATGAACGATGCCAATACGGTAGCCTCCATGGTAGAGAAAAACTATCCGCACTTGGTGGTGAAGCGCGTTATGTGGGATGCTTATAACCGTGTCAGTACCTCTACTGGCAACCGCTACCCCGACGTCACGCGTATCATCAAGCAGCAGATGCAGCAAGGTGCGCTGATGATGAACTATTCGGGACATGGTAGTCCGACGGCTATCTCTCACGAATACGTACTTCAGTTGCCCGACTTTGAGGCGGCTACTTCCATGCGCTTGCCGTTGTGGTTGACAGCCTCTTGTGATCTCATGCCTTTTGACGGTGTAGAGGCCAACATTGGCGAGGCTGCATTCCTCAATCCCAAGGGAGGCGCCATTGCCTTCTACGGGACAGCACGCACCGTTTATCAGCCGCAGAACCGTCTGATGAATCTTGCTTTTACCAATCACGTGTTGTCAAAAGGTAGTGACGGAAAGCCTATCACCATCGGTGAGGCTGTGCGCCTGACCAAGAACGAGCTGATTACAACGGGCGTCCTCGTCGGATATGACAGTAGCGGTAAAGAGATACGCTCTACCAATCGTGACGAGAACCGCATGCAGTATTCCCTTCTGGGAGATCCGTCTCTGCGCTTGGCTATTCCTACTCGTGACGTCGAGGTGACAACTATCAATGACATTCCCCTGACTGCTGAGACAACGCTGACGCTGAAGGCAGGTACGACGGCAAAGGTGACCGGACGCGTCCTGAAAGATGCTACTGCCAAGGACGATACCTTCAACGGTACGGTGACAGCTCTTGTCCGCGACATTACCGAACAGATTACCTGTCGCCGTAACGATACTGGCGAGGCTGAAGAACCCTTCGTCTATCCTGACCGTCCCAATACTCTCTATAATGGTAGCAATGTGGTGACGGGAGGCGACTTTACCTTTACCTTTGCAGTTCCCAAGGACATCAAGTATTCCGACCTTACCGCCCTTATCAATATCTATGCTGTCAACAAGGAGAAGACGATTACTGCCAACGGCATCTGTAACAGTCTGATACTTAACGGTACCGCAGAGTCTTCCAGTGGTGAGGCGGGACCTTCCATCTATTGCTATCTCAATAGCGAAAGCTTCAGCAATGGCGATAATGTCAATACGACGCCCTATTTCATTGCCACGTTGAACGATGAGGACGGCATCAATGCTACAGGTAGCGGAATTGGTCACGGACTGCAGCTCATTATCGATGGCAATGTGGCTACCACCTATACACTGAACGACTATTTCCAGTACGACTTCGGCAGTTATACCCGTGGTACGGTGGGCTTCAGCATCCCCAAGTTGTCCACTGGTCCTCATAAGTTGCTGTTCAGGGCATGGGACGTGCTGAACAACTCTTCTACTTCAGAACTGTCGTTCAACGTTGTCAAGGGTCTTGAGCCGCTCTTCATCGATGTCGATTGTGCCCCCAATCCTGCCAGAGACCATACCCAGTTCCGTGTTATCCACGACCGTATAGAGACGCAGATGGATGTCAAGTTCGAGTTGTTCGATACCTCGGGACGTCATCTGTGGACACGTACCGAGACCGGTGTGCCGGCCAACAAGGTATATACCATGAACTGGGATCTGCGAATCGACGGAGGTCGCCAGTTAGGCACGGGCCTCTATCTGTATCGTGTCAGCATTAGCGCTGATGGCAGTACCCATGTGTCGAAGTCTAAGAAACTGATAGTACTTACCAATAGATAAAGAATATGAAGACAAACATGAAGATAACATTATTGGCGGTATGTCTGCTGTTGGCCGTGAACTTGCGTGCCCAGGACACCAAGAGCCAGTTCAACCCTGTTGAGCATGCCGTCATCTCGCAGACCATCGCCCCTGATGCACGTGCCGGTGCCATGGGTGATGTGGGTGTGGCTACCGACCCTGATGTCAACTCTCAGGCATGGAATGTCGCTAAGTATCCTTTCTGCATCAGTCGTGCAGGAATCGCCTTGAACTACACCCCCTGGCTGCGCCAGTTGGTCAACGACATTGACTTGGCCTACGTGGCAGGTTACTACCGCATTGGCGACTATGCCTCTGTCAGTGGTTCGTTGCGTTATTTCTCATTAGGTGAGGTGATGACGTCGCTCGACGAGAACGCCATGACCGTGAAGCCTTACGAGATGTCGGTAGATATTGGTGCAGCCCTGATGCTGAGTGAGAAGTTCTCGTTAGGTGTTGCCCTGCGCTGGCTGTACAGCGACCTGCGTTTCGACTATACCGAAGATGCCAAGCCTGCCTCTGCCTTTGCTGCCGACTTGGGTGTCTATTACAACAACTACATCAATATTGGTCAGCGTGAATGTCAGTTAGGACTTGGCTGGACCGTACAGAACGTTGGTTCAAAGATTAAGTTCTATGGCGACGACCGTTCACAGTTCCTTCCCGCCACCATGCGCTTAGGAGCAGCGTTGATGGTTCCCGTTGACGAGTATAACCGTTTTACTATTACCGCTGATGCCAGCAAGCTGTTGGTGCCCACCGTTCCTAAGCAGAACGATGGCGAATCGACTGCCGACTACGAGCAGCGCGTTATCCGTGAATACAGTGACGTCAGCTCTATTTCGGGTATCTTTAAGAGCTTCAGCGATGCTCCCGGAGGTTTCAAGGAGGAGATGCAGGAAATCATGTGGGGTGTTGGTGCTGAGTACATCTATCACGACCAGTTCACCCTGCGTGCCGGTTATCACCACGAGGCAGAGAACAAGGGTAACCGTAAGTATTTCACCGTTGGTGGTGGCTTCCGTATGAGTGTCTTCTCACTCGACGTGGGTTACGTCATCTCTACTGCCAAGTCGAATCCCCTTGACCAGACGCTTCGCTTCTCGCTGGCCTTCGATATGGATGGCATCCGCGACTTGTTTAGGAAGTAGTTTTAAAGTTTAAAGTTTACAGTTTACGGTTTACAGTTTACGGTTTACGGTTGATAGTTGACAATGATTAGAGTAGGAATGGGATATGATGTCCATCGGCTGGTTCCCAATCGGGAGCTGTGGATGGGCGGTATCAAACTGGATTACGAGCTGGGTCTCTTAGGACACAGCGATGCTGACGTGCTCATTCATGCCATTTGCGATGCCATATTGGGAGCCGCCAATATGCGTGACATTGGCTATCATTTCCCTGACACCTCTGCCGAGACGGAGGGAATGGACAGCAAGGTCATCCTAAAGAAAACAATAGAGCTGATAGCCACTAAGGGCTACCAGCTCGTCAATATCGACGCTACCATTTGTGCGGAGCGTCCTAAGATGAATCCTCACATTCCTGCCATGCAGCAGTGTATGGCCTCCGTCATTGGAACAGACCCGGATAACATCTCCATCAAGGCCACCACTACCGAAAAGCTTGGCTTTACGGGACGGCAGGAAGGCATTGCTGCCTATGCCGTCGCGTTAATCTCAAGGGACTAATTCCTGAATACCAGTCCGTCGCCGAACTCGTCGATGATGATAGGCTTCGTGCGATCTACCTCATCCGCCAATATCTTGCGTGACAGTTCGTTCAGCACCAAGTGCTGGATGGCTCGCTTGACGGGACGTGCTCCGAAGTCGGGGTCATATCCCTCCTCTGCCAGATACTGGATGGCCTGGTCGGTTACCTCCATCTTGATGCCCTGAGGCTCCAGCATGTCTGTCACCTTCTTCATCTGCAGGCGTACCACGTCGGCAATCTGCTCCTTTGTCAGCTGTTGGAAGGTAATGATCTCGTCAATACGGTTCAGGAACTCCGGTCGCATCGTCATGCGCAGCTGTTCTCGTGTGGCGTTCGACGTCATGATGATGATGGTGTTCTTGAAGTTGGCAGTACGTCCCTTGTTGTCTGTCAGACGTCCGTCGTCGAGCACCTGTAGCAAGATGTTGAAGACGTCGGGATGAGCCTTCTCTATCTCATCGAACAGCACCACGCTGTATGGCTTGCGGCGCACCGCCTCTGTCAGCTGTCCACCCTCGTCGTAGCCTACATATCCCGGAGGAGCACCAACCAGTCGGCTGACGGTATGCTTCTCCTGATATTCCGACATGTCGATACGCGTCATCATCGTCTCGTCGTTGAACAGATATTCTGCCAGTGCCTTGGCGAGTTCCGTCTTACCCACACCCGTGGTTCCCAGGAAGATGAACGAGGCGATAGGCCGCTTGGGGTCTTGCAGTCCTGCACGACTGCGGCGTACGGCATCGCTGACAGCCTGTATGGCCTCTTCCTGTCCGATGACCCGTTTGTGCAGCTCGCTCTCTAAGTTCAGCAGCTTTTCACGCTCACTTTGCATCATGCGAGTGACGGGGATGCCTGTCCAGCGGCTTACCACCTCGGCAATGTCGTCGGCAGTCACCTCCTCGCGCACCATGGCGTTGCCGTCCTGTGCTGAGGCCAGTTGCGACTGTATGGCACGGATATCGTCCTCCAGGGTCTTCATCTTCGAGTAGCGTATCTCTGCCACCTTGCCGTAGTCGCCTTCACGTTCGGCCCGCTCGGCTTCCTGCTTCAGCTGTTCCATGTCCTGCTTGTCCTGCTGTATGCGGTTGATGAGCTGACGCTCGCCATCCCATTTGGCACGCATCTGCGTCTCCTGCTCTTTCAGTTCGGCAATCTCCTTGTCGAGTTGTGCTATCTTAGGCTCGTCACCCTCGCGCTTGATGGCCTCGCGTTCAATCTCCAGCTGAGCCAGTCGGCGCATGATCTCGTCCAGCTCCTCAGGAACAGAGTCGCGCTCCATGCGCAGTTTTGCTGCCGCTTCATCCATCAGGTCGATGGCCTTGTCCGGCAGGAAACGCTCGGAGATGTAACGCTCCGACAGTTGCACGGCAGCGATACAGGCATCATCCTGGATACGCACCTTGTGGTGGTTCTCGTAACGCTCCTTCAGTCCACGCAGAATGCTGATGGCCGACAGTTCGTCAGGCTCATCCACCATCACCGTCTGGAAGCGTCGCTCCAGTGCCTTGTCCTTCTCGAAATACTTCTGGTATTCGTTGAGCGTGGTGGCACCGATGGCCCGCAGTTCGCCACGGGCCAGAGCCGGCTTCAGGATGTTGGCAGCATCCATGGCACCCTCGCCGCCGCCGGCACCTACCAGCGTGTGAATCTCGTCAATGAAGAGCACGATGCGTCCGTCGCTCTTGGTGATTTCATTGATGACGCTCTTCAGACGCTCTTCAAACTCACCTTTGTATTTCGCACCAGCCACCAGCGCACCCATATCCAATGAGTAGAGCTGCTTGTCTTTCAGGTTCTCGGGCACGTCACCCCTGACGATACGCTGTGCCAGTCCTTCGGCAATAGCCGTCTTACCCGTTCCCGGTTCACCGATCAGGATGGGGTTGTTCTTCGTGCGTCGTGACAGGATTTGCAGCACACGGCGTATCTCCTCATCACGTCCGATGACCGGGTCCAGCTTGCCTTGCCGTGCCAGCTCTACCAGGTTCTTGGCGTATTTCTCCAGCGACTGGTAGTTGTCGTCGGCACTCTGGCTCTGTACCTTTTGTCCCTGTCGCAGTTCGGCAATCGCCTTGCGCAGTTCCTTTTCCGTCATCCCCGCATCCTTCAGGATACGTCCTGCCGTCTGTCCTTCTGTCAGCAGTGCCAGCAGCAGCGGCTCAATGCTGACAAACTCGTCGCCCATCTTCTGGGCATCATCCTGAGCCGTCAGCAGCACCTTGTTGGCTGCACTGCTCAGATAAGGTTCTCCACCCGTCACACGGGGCAGATGCTGTAGTTCTGTATTCACCAACGTGTCAATCTGCTGACCGTTGATACCTAATTTCTGCAACAGATAGCCGACGACATCCTTGCCTTTGTTCATGACACCTGCCAAGAGGTGTATGGGCTCGATGGTCTGCTGACCGTTGCGCTGCGCCGTGTTGACCGCCTCCTGGACAGCCTCCTGCGCCTTGATGGTAAACTTTTCTAATGTCATAGTTTTGTCCTCCTATTTTTTTGTTTCTACCGTCTGACGCTCAAAGTCCGTGCCGAACTCCTAAAAAGTGACAAAATGGCAGAAATTTTTCATTTTTCACTTTACCCTTTACCTTTTTTTTACTACCTTTGTGCCCTGATATGGCAAAGGAGAAAACAATGTACGTCTGCGAGCATTGCGGACAGGAGTCGGCCAAGTGGGTGGGCAAATGCCCCAGCTGTGGTCAGTGGAACACGTTCAAGGAAATCAAAGTAAGTCCTGCCGCCAGTCCCACCCGTGGTGGAGGCTCGTGGAGTGCCGGTGGCGGCATCAGCAGTAAGAGTCGTGATGCTGCCAAGGTGCTGCGGTTGCGCGACATCTCTTCGCACGATGATCCGCGTATCGACATGCACGATGCCGAGTTGAACCGCGTCTTAGGCGGCGGCTTGGTGCCTAGCAGCATTGTGCTGCTGGGTGGCGAACCCGGTATCGGCAAATCCACCCTGTCGCTACAGACCATGCTGCAGCTGACCGACAAGCGTGTGCTCTATGTCAGTGGTGAGGAGAGCGCCCATCAGCTCAAGATGCGTGCCGAACGCCTTGCCTCCCCTCAGCAGGGGAGGTTGGAGGGGTCTGACAATTTCCTCATCCTTTGCGAAAACTCCTTAGAAGCCATCTTCGACCATATCAAGGAAGTTCACCCCGACGTGGTAGTCATCGACTCCATCCAGACCATCTCCACCGAAGACGTAGAGTCCTCGGCAGGTTCCATAGCCCAAGTCCGTGAATGTGCCTCGGCATTGCTGCGCTTTGCCAAGTCGAGTGGGGTGCCTGTCATCCTCATCGGCCATATCACCAAGGAAGGCACACTGGCAGGACCCAAGATTCTGGAACATATCGTCGATACCGTCATCCAGTTCGAGGGCGACCAGCACTATATGTATCGCATCCTGCGCAGCATCAAGAACCGCTTCGGTTCCACGTCCGAGTTAGGCATCTACGAGATGCAACAGACCGGTCTGCGCCAGGTTTCCAATCCCTCCGAGCTGTTGCTGACGGAAAACCACGACGGTCTCTCCGGTGTCGCCATCAGTTCCGCCATCGAGGGCGTGCGTCCCTTCCTGGTAGAGACCCAGGCCCTGGTGTCCTCTGCCGCCTACGGTACGCCGCAACGCTCAGCGACAGGTTTCGACCAGCGCCGCCTGAACATGTTGTTGGCAGTCCTGGAGAAGCGTGTCGGTTTCAAACTCATGCAGAAGGACGTCTTCCTCAACATCGCCGGTGGTCTGCGTGTCACCGATATGGCGATGGATCTCTCCGTCATTGCCGCCGTGTTGTCGTCGAATGTCGATACCCCCATCGAGGAAGGGTGGTGCATGGCTGGCGAAGTAGGACTCTCCGGCGAGGTACGCCCTGTGGCGCGTATCGAACAGCGCATCATGGAAGCCGAGAAGTTAGGCTTCCAGCATATCATCATCCCCAAGTACAACCTTTCGGGTCTGAATAGCAAGAAGTTCAAGATTGAACTCGTTCCCGTCCGTAAAGTCGAGGAAGCCCTCCGTGCCTTATTCGGATAACTGTTTCAGGCGCAGTAGTGCTTCGATGTAATTCCCCCCTGATAGCGCTTAGTGGGTTGTGGACGGGCACGGAGAGGGTGTTAACACTTTTTAACGGGGGGTAAAGATTGGGCGGAATTTATTTGTATCTTTGCAAACAGTTAATCGACATGCAAATGCTTAACGACTCATTCCAATTCACACGGAGAACATATATTATTCATTACTAATCTCAAAAACAACAACACATTATGAAAAGAAAAAGACTTCTTTCATTGCTCGTGCTGCTTGCAGCAGTAGTGACGGGCGCTTGGGCGCAGACGTGGGATAGTGGCGACTGCACAGTGACACTTTCTGGTGACGTTATGACCGTCAGCGGCACTGGCGTCATGGCGGATTATAAGGATTCTTATGAACTCCCTTGGTACGGTAACTATATCGAGACCATTGTCATCGAAAGTGGTGTGACCAGCATCGGCAATTCTGCCTTCGCAAAGTGCAGAAATTTGAAATCGGTCAGCATCCCTGCCAGCGTGACCAGCATCGGCAATTATGCCTTCGAAGATTGTGGATCAGAAGCCACCACCCCCCTGACGGTATCTTTTGCTGAAGGATCGACACCTTTGACCATCGGCGAAGATGCCTTTAATTATGCCAATCTGAAATCTATTGACATCCCTAATAGAGTGACCAGCATTGGCGAAAGTGCCTTCTCTAATTGCAGTAAATTGGAATCGGTCAGCATCCCTGCCAGCGTGACCAGCATCGGCAATTATGCCTTCCAATATTGTGGATCAGATGCCGCCGCCCTGACGGTATCTTTTGCAGAAGGATTGACACCTTTGACCATCGGCGAAAGTGCCTTTGCAGATTCCTATCTGACATATATTGACATCCCTAATAGATTGACCAGCATCGGCAATTCTGCCTTCCTAAATTGCGCACATTTGGAATCGGTCAGCATCCCTGCCAGCGTGACCAGCATTGACGAAGGTGCCTTTTATTATTGTAGCAATCTGGCTAAAGTCTATATCTTCGCCCCCAGTCTGACGACATACGGCGCCGACGCTTTCGATGAAAACGCTGCTGGCCGTAAGATCTACGTGCTCCCTGAGGCTGTGGAAACCTACAAGGCTGGCTGGCCGGCCTATGCCGACGACATCGAGGCAATGACTCTCTATGCCACTTCCGTGAAGGAAGGCACCGAGGATGCCGAGAACTGGAGCGCTACTCCAAGTCAAGCTACGGAAGGTCAGAAAGTGACCATCAACTACGCCGGCACGAAGAGCGTGAAGAGTGTCACGGCCAAGAAGAAGACTACTACTGGCAACATCACGGTCTATTTCTCAGATGCCCTGAACTGGGGCGACGTACACGTTTACTATTGGAATGACGGAACCGATTGGCCCGGCACTGCAATGACCGAGGTAGGAACCAATGAATACAGCCAGAAAATCTATAGGGCAGAGATTCCCGCCACAGCAGTGGGTGTCATCTTTAACGGCAACGGCAAGCAGACGGCCGATATCACCACGAACATTGCCGACGGATCCTGGTGGTATGCCACCGACAATGTCAACGGCTTGAATCAAAACGAGGCAGGCTATGTTGGCAAGTACACCGTAAACATCGAGGTGACAAACGTTGATGACAACAAATGGACCTTCACGATGCCTGACGGTGACGTGGAGCTTGACATCGAGTACAATGTCGCCTATCCTGTCACCATCAGCGACGGTGACGTGGATGCTGCCAACTGGAGTGCTCCCACCGAGCAGAGCGTCGGACAGAACGTCACCCTGCAGTACACCGGCAAGAAGAAGATAAAGAGAATCACCATCAAGGCTGTACAGACAGCACGCACCGCTGCTGAGGCTACTGCCGAGGACATTGGTAAGTTGATTGGCGCCGACGGTAATATCTATGACTCGAAGGATGCTGCCGTCACCGCCGGCACTACTGCTGTTGCCGTGATAGCCTACGTGGGCAGCGACACTTACGACGCTACTTTCAAAAAAGGCTTGGCAATCGCATTGGCTGACGAGAAGGGCGATATGATCTGGTCAACGGCTAAGAGTACCTGTGAGGGTAAGACTGCCATCACGGGAGCCAAGTGGTGCCTGCCAAGCCAGGATCAGTGGAAGCAGATGTTCAAAGCCAATGGTGGCGACGAAGGAAGTTACACCGGCCTGAATACAACTATCACCACCGCCGGAGGAGCAACCTTGCTGGAGGACGACGTGGCCTACTGGTCGTCGTCGGAGATCGATCCAGGTGTCAAGGCCTACTTCGTGTACCTCACCGAAGGCAATGCCCAATGGATCGAGGGCAATGAGGCCCCCGACGGCTGCCTAGCCCGTGCCTGCCTCGCTTTTGGTGGAGAAGCCGCTCCGGCTGCTCCGACAGTCATCGACCTCTCGACGCTCACCGCTGACTACGAAGCTAAGGACGGCGAGACACTGACCGGCACGCTGGCCAGTAACGTAAAGATCAGTATTGCCGACGGCGCCACCGTAACGCTGAAGGACGTGAACATCACTAACCTTGGCAATGGTTGCGACTGGGCGGGCATCAACTGCCCGGGCGATGCTACCCTTGTGCTTGAAGGAACCAACACAGTGTGTGCGGGCAGAGACGGTTCTGGAAATAACAATTACCCCGGTATCTATATTGCTCCAGGTAAGACGCTCACCATTCAGGGCGACGGCACTCTGACAGCATACAGCAATTCCAGTCCATGGGGTGCTGGCATCGGCGGCGGCTGGAATATTGCCTGTGGAAACATCGTCATCAACGGCGGCACCATCACGGCCACGGGCGGCTCTGAGTCTGCCGGCATCGGCGGCGGCTATAATGGTTCCTGCGGCAATATCACCATCAACGGCGGCACCATCACGGCCACGGGTGGTCAAAACTCAGCCGGCATCGGCGGCAGTAATGCTTCCTGTGGTAACATCACCATCAATGGCGGCACCATTACGGCCACGGGCGGTGACCATGCTGCCGGCATCGGCGGCGGTTTTGCTTCCTGCGGCAACATCACCATCAGCGGCGGCAACATCACGGCTACGGGCGGTAACGAAGGTGCCGGCATCGGCGGCGGCTGTAATAGAACCTGCGGCAACATCACCATCAGCGGCGGCACCGTCGAGGCCACGGGCGGCAACTTAGCAGCCGGCATCGGCGGCGGAAATAACAATCCAGGTTGCGGCACCATCACCATTACCAGCGGCGTGACCAGCGTGACTGCAACAAAGGGCAATGACCCCAACAATTACGTCCAAAGCATCGGCTGCGGCGACCATGGTTCAGAAATCACCGTGACCATCGGCGGCGTATCGGGTGCCATCACCGAAAGCCCGTACACCTACGACCCCTCTGCTCCGGCTGCCACCGACCTCTCGACGCTCGCCGATGACTACGAAGCCCAGGACGGCGAAGTGCTGACGGGTACGCTGGCCTCTAAAGTGAAAATCAGTATTGCCGACGGCGCCACCGTCACGCTGAAGGATGTAAACATCACCAACCTTGACTACAGTTGCGACTGGCCGGGCATCAACTGCCCGGGCGATGCCACCCTTGTGCTGGAAGGAACAAACGAAGTGTGTGCGGGCATAGACGATACTGGAGAATTTAGCAATTACCCCGCTATCTATATTGCTCCAGGTCAGACGCTGACCATTCAGGGCGCTGGCACTCTGACAGCATACAGTAATGCCTACGAACCATACGGCGCTGGCATCGGCGGCGGCTATGACATTGCCTGTGGACACATCGTCATCAACAGCGGCAACATCAAGGCCTCTGGCGGTTACTATGCAGCCGGCATCGGCAGCGGCGGATATGGTGGTTACTGCGGCGACATCACCATCAACGGCGGCAACATCATGGCCACAGGCGGTGACTGTGCAGCCGGCATCGGCAGCGGACGGGAAAGTGGTTCCTGCGGCACCATCACCATCAAAAGCACGGTGACCAGCGTGACTGCTACGAAGGGCGACGGTTCCCCTAACAGCATCGGTGCGGGCCAAGATAGTCCAGCAATCACCGTGAACATCGAAGCTGGCGCTAACGTGACACAGAATTGAATAAACCGCTAAACACTTACGTAATATAAAAGGTATAAACAAAATAAAGATATGAACAATATGAGAAACAAGATATTTTCACTGCTCGTGCTGCTTATGACAGCAGCGACGGGCGCATGGGCAGACGACTACTACCTGGTAGGCACCATGAACGACTGGGGAGCCAGCAAACAGTTCCAGCTGACACAGAACCCCGGCAACTCTGACGAATATATGATAACCCTGACACTGAACAAGGACGCTGAGTTAAAAGTAATAGGAGTAGATGGTGAAGGTAGCTGGGCGTGGTATCCCAGTGGTAGCGATAACAACTACGTGGTGCCTGCAACTGGCGAGTACACCGTTTATTTCCGTCCTGACTGCCTCGGCGGTGATGACTGGCACTACAACTGCATCTACGCAGCCGCTGCCCCCGCACCCGCCATTCCGGTGACCGACCTCGGCAGTAACACTTGGCAATTCACCATGCCCGACTACGCTGTAGTGGCCAACATAGAGTACGATACCGATCTGGAACTCCGGGAAGAGAACGTCAACACGACGGTGCTCGCCGACTGGGACGGCTACGAGGCTGACGTCACCATGCATCGCACGCTGAAGGCCGGCAGCTGGAACGCGCTCACGATGCCGTACGCCCTCAGCTCCCTCTTTCTCAACCTAATGAAAGAAGAGTATGGCATAACAGCGGTGAAGGAACTCACCGGCGCAACGCTCGACGGCAGCACGCTGAACCTCACCTTTGAAGATGCTACCAGCATCGAGGCAGGCAAGCCCTATCTGGTGAAGGTAGAAAACGACTTAGACTTCTCCAAATTGGCCATGGCAAATGTCACCGTGAGCAAGACACTACAGCCCGTCACCTTTACCTACGTGGACTTCGTGCCAACACTGGGCAAGACGACTATCGAGGGTAGCGACCCGAAGAGCGTGCTGTTCATGACCTCTGACAACACGCTGAAGAGTCCTTCTGAACTGCCTGCCAACATGAATGGCTTCTGTGCCTACTTCCAACTGAAGGGCGACGCAGTGAATGCTACCAGCTTCAAGCTTGACCTGGGCGAGGGCGAAGCCACTGGCATCAAGTCGATGGACATTGAACATTCAACATTGAACATTGAACATTGCTACGACCTGCAGGGTCGCCGTGTGGCTCAGCCTAAGAAAGGCGTGTATATTCAGAATGGTAAAAAGGTCGTGATTAAATAAGGTCTCGCTGAGGGCCCTGTACCCTCAGCGTTTCCTAAAGACAACAACGCGCGAAGCTCTCTGACAAACAGGGAGCTTCGCTATTCATAGGGCTGTCTATAGGGCAAAAAGAGAAGATGAACGAAAATTTTTGTAAACGTTGATTTGACACATTTGCTTGAAAAAAAGCGTTAAAATATATAATATTCGTTTGAAAAAGTGCGTTGAGATAGTGGTTATTCGTTTGAAAAAGTGTATCTTTGCAGCACAAAATCGTTTTAAAATATGCTGAAAAGGAAAATAGAAGACTCTCTTACCCTGTGGAAAGACTCAACAGGACACAAGCCTTTGGTGATAATGGGCATTCGTCAGTGTGGTAAGACTTTCATAGCACAGCACTTCGCAAAAACAAACTACAAGACTGTTGTCTATATCAATTTCATAAAGCAGCCTGAGCGTATCACGGCGTTTCTTGGTGCAAAAGATGTGGACACCATTTTATTGAACTTGTCCGCACAGATTTCTGGAGTGACTTTCACTCCCGGAGAGACGTGTTTTATCTTTGATGAAATACAAGAATGCCCAGAAGCACGCACTTCACTGAAGTTCTTCAAGGAGGACGGACGCTTCGATGTGATTGCAACAGGTTCACTACTTGGAGTGCAGGGGTATGGTGATGAACTAAAGAAACGACACCGCAGGTTGTCAAAAACGAAAGATCCTGGCATCAATTCTGTGCCAGTCGGCTCTGAAGACATCATTGAAATGTATCCGTTGGACTTTGAGGAGTTCCTTTGGGCCAACGGCATGAGCACTGGAGTTATTGACGCTCTCTCAAAGTGCTACGCGCAAGAATCTCCTGTTCCTGCCGGCATACATGTTGCCTTGAAGAATATGCTGAACCTTTATGTCGCTGTCGGAGGACTACCTGATGCTGTCAATGCATTCCTCAGAACCAATAACATGAACGAGGTCAGAAAGGTCTATCAGTCCATCTTGAAGGAGTATCGCGACGATATGGTAAAGTATGCTCCCGATAAAGACAAGCCACATATCCGTGAGTGTTTCAACTCCGTACCAAAACAGTTGGCAAAGGAAAACAAAAAATTCCAGTATAGTAAGGTGAAGCCAGGAGGGCGCGGAGAGACTTATGCCGGGTCGCTACAATGGTTGGAAGATGCAGGTATTATCTGCCGCTGCTACAATACAGACATCACTGGGCTTCCGATGGAAGGCAATGCCAAGGACAATGTTTTCAAAGTATATATGTCCGATATTGGCTTGCTCGTAGAGATGCTTGGAGAGGGAACACGCGCTGACATTCTTCAAGGCAATCTTGGTGGTTTCAAAGGTGCTATATACGAGAATCTGATGGCCGACACACTTCACAAGAAAACGCAGAACCTTTACTATTTCCAAAAGGATTCAGGATTGGAATTAGATTTTCTTGTGCGAATGAACGGAGAGTGTGTTCCACTGGAAGTCAAGGCAAAGTCAAGCAAGGCTAAAAGTGCAAGAACTGTTTTGAACCACCCAGAGAAGTATCATGTCAAACAGATTATAAAGTTCGGTGAT
>CACYOC010000011.1 GCA_902775975.1 uncultured Bacteroidales bacterium
CAAGAATGAATAGCAGTTTTGTTCTCATATCTTTATTATATTTCTGTTTTTATTCTTTGTTTAGGTTTGTAATAAAAGTGTATAGTACTATTTTTATGTGCAAAAGTACGGAAAACGTCCCATATGTATGTTCTCGTGGCGCACAGTTTTGTTCTCGTGGCGCACAAATTGCACTTTGGGCAAGAAATCCCAAGCCCTAATTCGGGATTTATTGTAATTTTACAGAAAAATCGGAATTTAAATTTGGCTAATTCGCTAGAAAACACTATCTTTGCATACAAGAAATGTTTACTCTGCATAACACTTACAAACAGGAAGTGTCTATGCCGATTATCATTGTTTAGGTAGATTGAAATATGAAAAAACTTATCTTCCTCTTTGCGACACTGCTGGCGCTGGGCGCTTGTCAGGAAAAGAGTCGGCCAACAGCCGCTATGGTATCGGATGCCGACAGCATCTACACCTATCAGTATATCAAGATGCACTTCGTGAAGGAGCCGGAACGCTGCCTGGGACTCATCGACACTGCCGAGATGAAGGGTATGATGACTGTCGATAGCTGTAACATGATGCGCGGCTACGTGTACAACACGGGGTTGCAAGACCGCAAGCAGGGCAGGCTCTATATGAGAAAGGTATTGGACCGCGAAGGAATAGACAAGACGAGTGACGTCTACCTGTCGACACTCGACGGCTACACCACGATCTGTATGTCGGAAGGGAAGGCGGAAGAGACACTGAACGCAGCACTGGAAGGCATAGAACTGGCACGCCAGCGCGGTTTAAAGCGACAGGAGGCATCCTTCTACGCTACAGCAGGCTCGGCCATGGAGCTGCAGCGCCCTGGTTCGGGTGAGGCATATTTGAGGAAAGCCATCGACATCATCAGAAGTATGGACGATGCAGGTGCCCAGCCCAAGGCTTCGTACTATATGAGTCTGCTGGCCCAAAGGCTTGGCGAGAACAAGAAATACGCCGAAGGGGCACAGGTATGCCGCGAGCGGCTGGCCTTCATCGACGAGATGGAGCAGAAGGGTATCAAGATGCCTGAGGGCTACTTCGAGAAACAGCGGGGCGGAGCCTACTGCGTGCTGGCCTGCTTGGAGGCGGAATTAGGACACATGGACGAGGCGCGACGCGCTGCCGAGAATTTTGAAAAAACATCATACGCCATGACGCCCACAGGACAGTTTAACATTCTTCCCTACTATGTTAAGACGGGTAACAAAGCCCGCGTGGAAGAGCTAAGCGAGCGACGGGAGAAATTGCTGCAGCAAGGCGACACCATCAGCGAATTATATCGCACGCTGTTCATCAATAGAGCCAACCTGTACAACAGTCTGGGCGACTACCGCCGTGCCTTCGAGGCCACCACGCGCGCCTCTGTCATCCAGGACAGCCTCACAGTCCGTGAACGCAACAGCAAGGCAGAAGAGTATGAGGCGCATACACCTTATTATTATAATAGCACTCGTCACCATCGTTGTTCTGGGCGCACTGGCCCTGTGGCGCATCATGATGGACAGACGCCGTCTGAACGAGCGCAACCACGACCTGTATGCCACCATTCAGCAGATGCTGGAAAAGCAGAACGAAGCAGAGCAGGCTTTGGAAGAGACGCCTGAGACGGCACTGTCGGGCAACCAACAACTGTATCAGCGCATCGTCAGACTGATGAAGGAACAGAAGCCCTATACCGACAGCAACATGAACCGCGACAGTATGGCCCAACTGCTGGGTACCAACTACAATCTGCTGGCTGATGCCATACGAGAATGTGCCAACGGACAGTCGATCGGTGACTTCATAGAAGACTGGCGATTGCGATATGCCGCACAATTACTGGCTGAGACTAACCACTCGATAGGACTTGTCATGGAGATGAGCGGATTTGTCAGCATTATGTCGTCTTGCATTCGGCGAGTTCCGTCACTTGATGCTTTTGAACGAAGCATTGAGCTTGTCACCCAACATCGTCAGGTCTGCATTCAATTTCTGCGATGTGTTTTTTGCATAAATCTGTGTCGTGACGATGTTCGTGTGTCCTAATACACGACTCACACTCTCGATGGGCATACCCTTTGAAAGCGCCAACGTAGCGAACGAGTGCCGTCTACAGTGGTAGGATATGGATTTCTCAATGCCACAGGCGGTCATCACTGTTTTCAGCTTCTTGTACATTGACCAGTAGTTCATCTTGCCGAACACCAGTTTGTCTTCCTGTAGGTGCTTGTAGCGGTCGATAATCTGCAAGGGTACGTCCAGCAGTTTCACCTGAAAGGGGATGTTGGTTTTGTGACGCTTGCTGATGATCCGTTTGCGGAATAAGAAACTGGAAGTGAACGGACGGTGAAAGGTATGCCATTCTGCCCCGATTTGCTTAGTCGATTAACCTGCATCAGAACCCTAATTTTGGGTTACGATTTGGCAACCTAACTCCTTCACCAATCCTCCCCAATTTGCTTTTAGTCCAAATTTGAACTCCCCCGTTTTTCCCGTCTTGCCTTTTATTTACGTGCTTTCTGCGTTAATTCTCCAAAATTGCTTCCTAAAGTCGGTCTTTTTTGGTAACTTTGCAGGGAAAAAGACAAGAAGAACGAAACTATGAAAATTACTTGGTTTAATACTTACAGGAAGAATGTCACATTGCAGCGTGTAGAACTGGAGGACGTCGTGCGACAGATGCGCGAGGGAACTGTAGATGGAGGTCAGACGGGAGGACTGGCTGAGGTGGTGCGGCAATTGCGAATGATGTATCACCTGATGCGCATCAATCGTCATGAGGACGGCAGCGTCACCACCAACTTCCAGGACGGCACCATCCATCTGCCTCGTCTCTGCTTTGGCGCTGAGCTGACGAAGCGCAAGGACAATATATTGTTGAAGCAATACAACGGGCTACTGGTTTTGGAGGTTAACAACCTCGTGAGCTACGACGAAGCCATTGCGGTGCGCAACCAGGCCAGTCGTCTGCCACAGACGCTACTGGCCTTCCTCGGCGCCAGCGGCAGGAGCGTGAAGATAGTCTGTCGCGGCGAGCTCTTTGCCGACCGACGGACGAACGGGCAGCCCTTGCCCAAGGACGAGGAGTCCATCAGGATATTCCACCACCAGCTGTATCGTCAGACCCGTGCCCTCTACGCTGCCCAGCTGGGAGTGACCATTGCCGGACAGATGCCGTCGCCGGAATATACCGTTTACCTCAGCACCGACCCCGACCTGTACTGGAACAAGGACGCCATTGCCGTCTATGCCGACGACAGCGTGACACCCACCGTCGTTCAGCAACAGGCGGGCGACACAGCCAGCGATCTGTTGCCTGGCCGTAACATCACCAATACCTGGCAGCTGAACTTCCTCTTTATTATAGAAAATGTTTTGGGCCACTATTTCGACCTGCCCAGCGAGGAACGGCTGGCCGAACTGCTCATGCAACTGGCGGCAAGCTGTCTGGAGGAAGGCATTCCGCAGGGCATCGCCCTGCAGCTGACACTTCAGCACCCCGTATTCAGCAAGGACGAGCTGCTGGTTCGCAAGACTTTCCAGGCCGCCTACTGTGTCGAGCAGCTGAAGAAATATTTTGAGAAGAACAAGTTCCGCCCCCTGAAAAGCATTCCCGAGGACACGCTGCTGATGATGAAGACGGAGGCATTCCTCGACGCCAACTATGAGATGCGCAAGAACATCATGACCGGTGTGGCACAGTATCGAGAGAAGAACGGGCTTCAGGAGGACTTCCGCGACCTGGACCAGGAGGTTCGCAACGATATGACCATCCGTGCCAAGGAGATGGGGCTGAAGTCGTGGGATAAGGACATCGACCGCTTCATCGACTCTACACGCATCACCCAGTATGACCCCGTCAACGAATGGCTGGAGCATCTGCCCCGCTGGGACGGCAAAGACCGCATACCGGCACTGGCAGCAAGGGTTCCTACCAACCAGCCTCACTGGCAGCAATACCTGCGCACATGGCTCCTGGGAATGGTGGCCCACTGGATGGGAAAGTCGTCATTGACCGGCAACGCGCTCGTACCTCTTTTAATAGGTCGGCAGGGGTGTGGCAAGAGCTCGTTCTGCCGCATCCTGTTGCCTCCCGAGTTGCGCGACTACTACAACGACCGCATCACCTTCAAGAACGAGACCGACCTGAACCTCGGGCTGACCAGCTTTGCCCTCATCAACATCGACGAGTTCGACAAGGTCACCCAGCGCCAGCAGGTACTGCTGAAATACCTGCTCTCGACCGCCGATGTGAAGTTCCGTCCGCCCTACGGCAAGGCTGTCAAGCAGTATCGCCGCTATGCATCATTCATGGGCACCACCAACGACCCCAAACCGCTTAGCGACCCCACGGGCAGCCGTCGTTTCCTCTGTGTAGAGGTAACGGGCGACATCGACTTCAGCGACACCCTCGACCACCGACAACTTTATGCCCAGCTGCGCCAGCAGGTTTTGGACGGTGAGCGCTACTGGCTGGACGACGAAGAGACACGCAGCCTCATCGAAGACAACGAGCGTTTCCAGCGCGTCAACGGCCTGGAGGAGATGATTGCCGAGACCTTCACGCAGCCCTCCGGCGACGATGCTGGCCGCTGGTGGACTGTCAGCGAGATCTGCCAACGCCTGCAAGAGCGCTACCGTTCGCAGGAAATCCGCAACAGCAGCCTGGCAACCATCGGTCGCACCCTGAGCCTTCCCCGTTTCCACTTCGAGAGCAAGCGCCGTCCGCAAGGCATGGTCTATAAACTCGCCGAACGTTAGTAACATTCAAGAAAAAGCCGCAATAACTTGATTGCAATCCATTTTATTTCGCTTTTATTTGTTTATTCAGAAATAATTCGTATCTTTGTGGTCAAAATAAATCATCAAAGGTCCCATGAAATCTATCGTCATCATATTCCCCTATTTTGGCATCTTGCCTGTGCAATATAGGATGTGGCGTGCCTCTGCATTAAAGAATCCGACGGTTGACTTCATGTTCTTTACCGATGCCGACGTGGAACCCGCCGAGAACATCATCGTCCATAAGATGCAGTTTGAGGACTTCCAGAAGATAGCACAGCAGGCTTTCGACTTCCCAATAGTGCTCGACCGCCCCTACAAACTCTGCGAATACAAACAGGCATACGGCTACATGCTCCATGACTACATCAAAGACTATGACTTCTGGGGCTTCGGCGACCTTGACCTGGTCTATGGCGACCTGCGTTCTTTCCTTACAGAAGACGTTTTGGCACACAAGTTCCTGTTAGGATGGGGCCATCTTACCCTACTCCACAATGACGACGAGACGAACACGTACTTCATGAAGCAGGTTGAGGGCTATCAGAACTTTCAGGATGCCTTCACCACCAGCAAGATTACTTTCTTCGATGAATATGGCCACAACGGGTGCAGCGACAAATGGCGCGACTGCCGCCCTGACGACTGCTGGCTGGAGTGGCCCTTCGACAATGCCTCCAAGCCCAAGCAGTCGTACCATTTCAACAGCTTGACAAGAGGATGGCAACGTGTTATCTTTGAGCATGTTGACAACAAACTCTTTATGCTGCGATTCCATCATGGGCAACTGGAAAGGAAGGAATCGCTCTACGCCCACTTCCAGCACCGTGGTTTCATGAAAGACAAGGTAACTGACTACAGCCACTTCCTTGTTACGCCAACCGCCATCATCGACTATCCCACACACTTCGTCAGCCTCCGCCTTCGCTGGCTCTGCCGCAATCGCTCTCTGATGACGAAATACTACCAGTGGAAAGACCGCATCATTTGGAAATTAGGATTAAGCAAGGAAAAATAAAAGTACTATGAAGATAGCCATACTGACATCAGGCATCCTGCCCATTCCTGCCGTACAAGGTGGAGCCGTAGAGAACCTCGTGGATTTCTATCTGGAGTACAACGAGCGGCACCGGTTGCATGACATCACCGTTTACAGCGTGTGGCACCCTGCAATAGAGCACCACCCCGCCCTACAGTCAGAGGTAAACCACTATCGGTATGTAAAGATGGACACGCCTTGGGCGAAGATGAAGAAGAGATTACATAAATGGACACACGCTGAAGGCTATTATCATTACACGATAGATTACTTCCTGAACGAAGTAGTGAAAGACATTCGGAAGCAGGCTTACGACACGATTATCTTGGAGAACCGTCCTGGATTTGCCCTCAGGCTCAAAGACGTTACCACAGCCAAGTTGGTGTACCATCTGCACAACGAGAAACTAACCTTTCAAGTTCCACAGGCTAAGGCCATCTATGAAGCTGCGGATAGAATTATCTGCGTTTCCGACTATATCAAGCATTGTGTGCTATCCATTACCTTTGACACCTCAAAGACTGTCACAGTCCATAACGGTATCGACATGAATACTTTCCGATCGGAAGAGAGAAGAGAAGGAAAGGAAGGCGAAAAGTTCACACTCCTATATAGCGGAAGACTGACTGCAGAGAAGGGCATCTTGCAGCTCATTGAAGCGCTAAACATGCTCAAAGACAAGGTCAATATTCAGTTGTTGGTAATTGGCAGTTCCTTCTACGGGAATGCCAGTCAAGAATACGACTTCACCAAGATTTTAAAAGCTAAGGCTGAACCTTTGCAAGACCGAATCACATTTACTGGATTCGTTCCCTACGAGCAGATGCCCAACTATCTAAGACAGGCCGACGTTGCCGTTATCCCTTCCGTATGGGACGACCCATTCCCTACCACCGTGCTGGAAGCTCAAGCCATGGGGCTTCCCATCATCACAACCCGACGGGGAGGTATTCCTGAAGAGGTGACTGAAAAGAATGCCATCCTTCTTCACACCGATGAGCATTTCGTCGATAACCTGGCTGCCGCCATCCTCAATCTCTACCAACATCCCGAGAAGCGCAAGGCCATGTCGCAAGCAGGACTGGAACGCGCCAAGCTCTTCGACAAGGAAACCTACGCCCGTAACTTCTATAAAGCCCTTGAACTATGAAACGAATCTGCTTTCTCACAGACTCCATCTTCTCCGTAGGAGGAGTGCAGCGGGTGACGGCCGTCATTGCCAAGGAACTGGCGAAGACCTGCGACGTAACCATCGTCACGTTCGACGAGCCGTCGGCGCAAGACACAACAATGTATGGACTTGAGGAGGCAAACATCAGCCACCGCTTCTTCCGTTATCCTAAGATGAACTATTGGAAATGGAAAGCATTGAAGATTTACAGCCTATTATATAAAAAGGTATTACCGCATACGCGCGTGTTCTCCTATCTTTATACCTACAGCTCTTTCCCTTCAGAACTGCAACAGGCTCTCGCCGCAGAACTACAGCAAGGACACTACAACACCATCGTTGGCGTTCATGCTCCATTAGCTGTCCGGTTGGCAGCATGCAGAAAGCAACTCAACGGGGTACGGCTGGTAGGTTGGATACACAACTCCTACGAGGCTTTGTTCGGCAAAAGTTCGACTTATATCGGACCAGAACTGCGCCGTTACTATGAATACATGCTGCAGCAACTCCACCAGACCGTCGTGCTGAGCAAGGACGATGCACGGAAATATCCCTTCCCCACCCGTGTCATCTATAATCCGCTGACATTACAGCCTGGCAAGCCTTCGACAGGAACATCGAAGAAGTTCCTTGCCGTAGGCCGCTTCTCCTATCGTCACAAGGGTTTCGACCTGCTCATCGACGCCTTCCACCTCTTTGCGCAACACAACCAGGAGTGGACGCTCGACATCGTCGGGGAAGGTCCCGAGGAAGCGCTCTACCGCCAGAAGATAGCAGCCTACCATTTGGAAGACCACATCCACCTGCATCCCTTTACCAACCATATCCAAGACTACTACTCCGAAGCACAAATCTATGTACTCAGCAGCCGCTGGGAGGGCTTCGGTCTGGTGCTCGTCGAAGCGATGGCACACGGCCTGCCCATTGTCAGCAGCGACCTGCCCACCAGCAAGGAGATCATGGGCAATTTCGCTATCTATTTTCCCAACGGAGATATCGGAGCGTTAGCCTCCAAACTTCAGGAAGCCACCGAGATAGACTGGCCTGTGAAGTCAAAGGAAGCCATCAGGACGGCACGCCGTTTTGACCTCAGCGAGATAATTCCCCAATGGCAGGAAGTGTTGTAAAAAACATTACTTGACGAGATTATCCTCGCTATCCTCGTAATGCTCCTTTTTAAAGAAAATACGGGTAATACCCTTACCTTGTATTTTCACATGATGCACAAAACTCTGCCAAACAGACTGTTGCCCTACCGTTCCGTAGCCTGTTACAGGACGAGCTTTACGGTCGTATAGGAACACTATCTTGCCAAACTTCTTGAGCGACAATGCCAGCGAGCCATCCTCACCGCGACGGATGTCTGTACGGATGGTACACTGGCGGGCATAGTCCGCATTGAAGGCAAAGGTCATACCTCGGATATTCAGTTCAGGACGTTTGAAATGTTGCAGCCACAAGAAAAGATCGCGTGCCAGTTCAAACCAGAACAGGCTGAATGCTGAATGCTGCTCGTCGGGATAGAAGCTCCAGAAAGTGCCTACACAAGAGACGCCAGGCAGCAACAGCTTCCCCATCATCTTATCGATGTAGCACGAAGGATAGAAGGTGTCGGCATCGATAAAGAAATGATACTTGCCACGGGCATGCTCCAAACCGCACTGGCGGGCAAAGCCGGGACTCTGTTGCGTCTCGTTGAAATAAGGAACGCCCAACGACTGATACACCTTTTCCGTGTCGTCCTTGGAATTGTTGTTGACACCCAGAATCTCTATCGGATAGCGAGTCTGCAACTCACTCAGCGACCATAGGCAGGATGCCAAGCGACGTTCCTCGTTATAGGCTATCACCACTACCGACACCAGCGGTTCCTGGCTTTGCAATTTCGCCAGCCGTTCACGAATCTCATCAACAATATGCTGGGGAACCTCACTAAAAGGTTTCCCGTAAATACTCATATATTTATCGTACCAATATGCCATAGTCATGCTGTTTCTGAGTGCAAATATAACAATAATATTTGGAAGAATGAATTTTATTTTGTACTTTTGCAAGAAATAATAGAAATAACTACATTCTTAGCGGCATGGACTTAAGCATCATCGTTCCAATCTATAACGTGGAGAAATATGTCCGCCCTTGCATGGAAAGTCTCTTCCGGCAAGGACTGGATGAAGAATGCTTTGAGATTATCGCCGTCAATGACGGAAGTACGGACAATAGCATCAAAGTAATTGAGGACTTAGTAGAGAAGCATCATAACATCAGCATTATCAACCAAAGCAATCAAGGATTGTCAGTAGCACGCAACACCGGTATAGCAAAATCCTCCGGAACTTACATCCTTTTTGTTGACTCGGATGATTTGTTGATAGACAACAAACTCTCCGCCCTCTTGCAAGAAGCTATGAAGTCACGTCCTGACATGTTGGTGGCCGACTACGTCAAGATGGACAACCAGCAGATTGAGAACCGCAAGTTTCCATCCTCCGACTGTACTTTCCAGTCCACCACTGGTACGGAATTGTTTCTACACCAACTCGACCCTCGTGCATGCTATGTCACGAACAAACTGTATAACAGAGCGTTTCTCAACAAGAACCATCTCTGTTTCACACCTGGCATCTATTTTGAAGATATTCCCTTCACAACAGCCTGTTACTTGAGTGCAGGTTCCTGTATCAAGTCAAATTGTTCGTTTTACATCTATCGCCAGCGGTCGTCATCCATTTGCTCATCGATTAACATTCGGAAAATCTTTGACTTAAATACGGTATTAGCCCTATTGAAGGATATCATCGCGTCGAAACCCGATTTACAAGACAGCCAGCGCCTTCAGGTAGAAGAAGTGATGTTCGCCACCTTCTCCATTGCCCTTTGGTACACGGTGAGCGACCGACAGTTATTTGAGCAACGGAAGGTCATCATCAAAGACCTGCAAGGGAAAGTTCCTGACCTATACTTTTCAAATACCATCAAGCAACGCATGGTCAGCATGGTATTTCGTGCCATGCCAAATACCTATTTGTCTGTTCGCCGCCTCTTAGGCCGTCTGACAAAGAGTTTCAAATAACGTCTTCCACTGTTGCATCACAGCTTGTACTTGAAATTTCTGTACATAACGAACGGCACGTTGTGAGAAACGCTGACGCATCGATTTGTCAACTAACAACGTTTCCAACCGTTCAGCAAACACTTTCGTGTCACCATCTGGTACGAGGAATCCCGTCTGACCATCCTCGATAAGATCAGAAGGACCGAAAGGACAGTCGAAGGCTACACTGGGCAGTCCGCTTTGGGCTGCTTCTAACAGTACCAACGAGAAACCTTCAAAACGAGAGGTCAACACGAACACTGAACTCTTCAGATATTCTTCCCTGATATGCTCAGTAAAAGAATTGATGGATACTTGGTTTTCCAGTCCTAATGACATGATTTGCTGTTGCAACGCATTCTGCAAAGTACCGGAACCGAAGATATCCAAGCGCCAGTCAGGATAATGCTTCCCTACAACAGCCCAAAGGTCAATAAGACGATCGAAGCCCTTTTGCCATTCCAGTCGCCCCACCGCTATCACGCGCTTTTCTCTTGGCATATCATCCTCAGCCACAGGCATCATGGTAAAATTAGGTATCACCTCCACCCTCCGTGCCTTTCGCCACTGGTAAGCATCTCCCTTTGTCAACGACACCACCACATCAGCCTGTCGCTCCACAGCACGGAAATAACTCCACCTGAACAATCTCATAAAAAGACGGGAGAAGAGAGAACGGTTCAGACCGTGGTCAGACATCGTAAAAAGGCGTGCTTCGTGCAGTTCTACTATTTTCTTTGCCCTGCACCTGATGCCAGTAACAACATCTGCCTGAAAATAGCCAAGACCCGTCAGAATATCCGGATCAATGCTTTGAACCGTAGCCGTTAATTGGCTGATAAAAGACCGATAGATTTGCCACTTTTTCCACAAGCGGACAGGATATCGGTAGTGGTACTGTGAATAATACGGAATATTCAGGTCTATCTGGTGGACTTTCTCGGACAAAGGATAGGCATTCGTCTCACGGGACGGATTCTGATAGCAAGTAATGACATAGACCTCGTATCCGTCATGAAGTGCCAGATAGTTCATCTTCTCCGACAAGATGCGCTCTGCTCCGCCCCTGCTGGCCAGAGAATCTATAACATATACTATCTTCATAAGCCCGTAATGATAATGGCAATTAGTTTCTCTTAAACTTCCACGGCATTAAGAAAGCTTCAGCTTGCCGTACCATCTTTAATCCAAATACCTTTACCAGCAAAGCTCGTGTACGATAATAGAGTTTCGCCTTGTGAGAGAACCAGGAGTTCTGGTAGTGATGAATGCAATAGGTATGAGGAGTGATCTCCACCTCGCGGGAGTCGAACACCTTAGGAGAGAAGAAGGCATCGTTCAGAATCAGAAACTCCTTCTGCATATCAAGATTCCTGATATTCAGGCTGTCTTCCAGCGACAGCACCCGGAAGGGTTTCAACTTCCCGATTTGCTCAAACATAATCTCCGGCAGTTTCCTGATATCCATACTGCCATCCGACTTGATAAACGGTCGGTTCTCATAATACTTCAGGCACTGGCCCACCCAGTCGCAGCCCTTCTCGGCTCCCATAATAGCAGCCTCGGGAGTCTGAGCCTTCTCGGCACCGATGAAATAAGGAAGGTCCAGGAATTCATCAAAACGCTTCAGCACCTCCACATCAGAATCCATATAGATACCACCATAATGATAGAGCGCATAGAAGCGGATATAATCGGCGGCAAAAGCATACTTCTTACTCTCAAAGGCCTGACGAACCCATTGAGAGCTGTTCAAGTCAAAGCGGTGGGTATCCCAAAGCATCACTTCATAATCGGGCAGTACTTTCTCCCAGGTCTTGAGACACTTGGCTATTTTAGCAGGATATGCATCTCCACTGAGCCAACAAAGATGGATAATTTTTGGTATCATATCGTTATTGTTTATAGTTGTTCTATCACTTGCTGCATTTGGTTCTTCCACGAGAGATGCTCGACGGTCTTCCTGATCATCTGAGGTTCGAAATGATGGCTGCGCACAAACGAGACCACCTGGTGAATATCAATGGGAGACTCGTCGGCAGGGGCTTTCAACACATAGGGCTGATGGTCGAAATCTGAGTCGCACTCCGAATAGATAAAGGGAATGCCGCGACATGCGTACTCTCTGTTTTTCAAGGTCTTAATATGAGTAATACCGCTGCGGTGGCGTCCTAAGCTGCCCACGGCAAAGCAACACAGGTCAAAGACTTTGTCGAGTTCCTCGCCAAACAATTTACCATGAAAGATAACCTTGTCCTGAAGTCCGTATTTTTCTATCAGTGGCATGTAATCTTTGGCCATCAGGTCGGACGGCACACCTCCCACGATGTGGAAGTATATTTCGGGGTGTTGGGTGTTAGGTGTTAGGTGGTGGGTGGTGGATGTTAGGTATTGGCGATAGTATTCGCCAAGGCCAGCCACAAACCTGTCGAAGGCATGCCAAGGATGCACCTCGGCGACTCCAATCACATGGAGAGGTGAGAGGTGAGAGAGCCCACCCCCAGCCCCTCCCGAAGGGATGGGAGACTGATGAGAGGTGAGGGGTGAGTGAAGGGGTATCGCATCGAGATCGACGCCGTTGCTGATGCGGATGGTTCGTTGTCCGAATATTTCCGTAGCATCAGAGAAGGTAACGATGGCATTCATATAGGACGCCAACTGACGGCGGAACAACTTGTCGGCAATATGTTCGACTCTGTATTTCAACGGCAGCGATTCGAATTCCTTGTCGTAGGGATAGGTAGGCACCTCCATGACCGCCTTGACACCGTCGTTCCGTAATTGCCGGAACAGACGGACGGTAAAAGGAGAAGCATTCATAAAACACCTGACATAGACCAGTTCAATGCCGTGTTCCACACAATAGTCACGGACACAACCATAGCTCATGCGCTGATACAATTTCGACCACCATCCCCTACCATAATTCTTGATAGCCTTGCCGTCAACATATCGCACATGTTCATGCTGAGCAGTGACATCGTAATAGCAAATATGCACCTCATAACCATTCTGACGAAGGCCCTTCACCTGAGCAAGCATTTTCTTGCTGATGCCACTGGCTTCTTCAAAACCATGATATGTAAGAAACAGAATCTTCATTGCCGTATTTTGTTGCAAAGATACTATTTAGTGAGCACAAAAGCAAAGGATTAGGAATATTTTTTTGCAGAAATCACAAAAATAATGAGTTGCTATACAACATTTTCGCCAAAACATAGTTATATATACATTATTAAGGTATAAAAAACTACGAAACACGATTATATGAAGAAAGTATTTCTCTCTATTTGTCTGCTGATGCTTGCGGTGGGAAGTGTCAGCGCCCAGTCGTCTATGACTGAGGAGCAGATCATCAAATTCGTCATGAAGGAGCAGCAGTCAGGCTTCTCACAACAGGAGATTGTCACCAAGCTGGTGCAGAAAGGCGTCACTATTGACCAAATTCGTCAGGCTCGCAAGAAATATGAGCGGATGCAGAAGAATCAAGGCTTAGGTACTGTCGCGGACAAGAGCATGACTGAGGACGAGCTGATTGATGCCCGTCTGCGCCGTAACAACGCCAAGGAGAAAAACAGCTCCACTGAAAAACTGAAGGACGACAGACTGGCCAAACAGCGCGACCAGCAAAAGGACAAGCTGAAGAAATACGGCAAGAACAAGCGCTACATTCAGGAAGATGCCGATGACATCAAGGCAGAGTTGGACGATTTCCTACCCGACTCTCTTGACATCTACGACCGTCAGGTCATCAAGAACTACCTCAAGGACAAGGAGCGCCAGGAAGGCAAGGACAAGAAGAAGATCTTCGGTCACGACATCTTCAATAATGAAGACCTGACCTTCGAGCCCAATATGAACATTGCCACGCCCGAAAACTACATCTTGGGGCCTGGCGATGCCGTCTTAGTCGAGATTTACGGTGCTTCCCAGCGGAGCATACATGAGACCGTTTCTCCCGACGGTTTCATCGTCATTGAAGGTTTCGGACCCATTCAGGTATCAGGTCTCACCGTGCAGCAGGCCAACAGCCGCGTCCGCAGCCAGCTCGGAGCACGCTACAGTAGTTCCAAGATTCGCCTCTCCGTCGGACAGACCCGCACCATCATGGTTAACGTCATGGGTGAAGTCAAATCTCCCGGAACCTATACCCTGTCAGCATTCTCGTCAGTCTTCCACGCCCTCTACATGGCAGGAGGTCCCAGCGAGATCGGTACGCTGCGTAACATCAAGGTCTATCGCCACAACAAGCTGGTCACCACGGTCGATGTCTATGACTACATCCTCAACGGCAAACTCAGCGGCAATGTACGCTTGGGCGACAACGACGTCATCGTCGTAGGCTCTTACGACTGCCTGGTCAACGTGACGGGTAAGGTCAAGCGCCCCATGTACTACGAGATGAAGAAAAACGAGAGCGTCGGCACGCTGATTGACTATGCCGGCGGCTTTGCCGGCGATGCCTACCGTAAGTCGGTGCGTGTTGTCCGTAAGTCGGGAACACAGTATTCCGTCTATAATGTCAACGAGTTCGACATGGCCTCGTTCCGCATGGCCGACAACGACTCTGTCAGCGTCGATTCCATCCTGCCCCGCTACTCCAACATGGTGGAGGTCAAGGGTGCCGTGTTCCGTCCCGGCATGTATCAGCTCGGCGAGCATATCTACAGCGTCAAGACACTGATGGAGAGTTCGGAAGGCGTGACGGAGGATGCCTTCACACAGCATGCTGTCATGCACCGCATGAAAGCCGACCGCACCTTGGAGGTCATTGCCGTCGATATCGAGGGTATCATGAACGGCACCGTGGCAGACATTCCCCTGAAGAACGAAGACGTACTCTTCATCCCCACCAAGCAGGAGTCACGTGTTCAGCAGACCATTGCCATCCATGGCGAGGTGCAGTACCCTGGCACCTATAAGTATGCCGACAACGAAACCTTAGAGGACTTCGTGCTGCAGGCAGGAGGTCTGAAGGAGTCGGCATCGATGCACAACGTGCTGGTGTCGCGCCGCATTGTCAACCCCCATGCCATCACCTCCGACTCCATTCTGGCACAGTCCTTCAACTTCTCGCTGAAAGACGGCTTCGTCATCGACGGTGAGCCAGGCTTCAAGCTCAAGCCCTTCGACGAGGTATATGTCCGCAAGAGCCCCGGCTACTTCACCCAGCAGAACGTAGATATTGAGGGAGAGGTCATGTTTGCAGGAACCTATACCCTCACCAAGAAGAACGAGCGACTCAGCGACCTCTTCAAGCGTGCCGGCGGCGGTACCGACCTGGCATACATCCCCGGAGCCCGTCTGGAGCGTAAGGTCAACGATGCAGAGCGCGTCCGTCTGGAAGAGTTGGTGAAGATGCGTAAAGATGAGAAAGAGCGTGTCTTGCAGGAGATAGCCATCAACAACAACCGCTCCGTAGGTGAAATGCAGCAAATCGTCAACATGGAAGAACTCACGGAGATTCCAGAGACCTACCACGTCGGTATCGAGCTCGACAAGGCACTTGCCAATCCTGGAGGCGACTTCGACATCGTGCTCCGTGAAGGCGACCGAATCCATGTCCCGACCTACAACGGAACGGTGAAGATTGAGGGTGAGGTGATGTATCCCAACACGATTGCCTACAAGGAGGGCAAGAGCGCCAAGTACTACATCAATCAGGCTGGAGGCTACAACCGCTATGCCAAGAAGAATCAGGCCTACGTCATCTACATGAACGGCACGGTGGCAAAGGTCAACGACGGTGCCAAGATCCTGCCGGGCTGTGAGATTGTCGTTCCGCAGAAGGCTATGAATCGCAAACTGGGTATTGCCGAATACATGTCTATCGGTAGCACGGCTGCCGCCATCGCCACCATGGGCGCCACCATCGGCAACTTGTTGAAGAAATAAAAGGACTTACAATGGAAGATAAGAAGCATATATTGTATCATGGCAGTAATGTTATTGTAGAGCGACCTGAGATTAGAACCTTTGGTCATTACAAGGATTTTGGATATGGCTTCTACTGTACCCGTTTCGAGCAACAAGCTAAAAAGTGGGCATTAACAAAGTCACCAAAACATATTGTAACCCTTTATGAATATTCCGAGGAACAAAGCCTTCATACACGTCAGTTTCATGAGATGACTGACGAATGGCTTGATTTCGTTGCCGATTGCCGCAGAGGAAAGGAGCACAAATTTGACATTGTAGAAGGCCCTATGGCAGATGATCAAATCTGGGACTACGTTGAAGACTTTGTCGCAGGTAACATCTCAAGAGAAGCTTTTTGGGCTTTAGCACGCTTTAAGCATCCTACACACCAGATTGTCTTCTGTACGCCAGAAGCGTTGGCCAACATTACTTATAAGAGCAATTACGAAGTATGAAGAATATTTATTTCCCAGACCGCGACATTACGTACGACGATTTAAAGTTCGTCTGCTATATGATAGAACGCACTGCGCGCCGTTGTAAGCAGCCTAATGCTTACATCGTTGAACACTTAGGCAAAGATGAGCTCAAGCGAAACCTGTCACTTGCAGACGTTCTTCATAGCGAGAATCCGGAAGATATTGCCGACAGATGGGAAGCAGAATATCATTTAGAGAAAGGAACTACCGATGTCTTGAATACAGACAAGTCCCTAACACCAGTCCCACCTACAGCCCTTCAGATGGGTAAGGTGTATGCTCGTCTCATTCTTTCAACTCGCATTAGCAATGAGGACTTTGCTGATGGCATATTCAGAGTCTACCATTCCCCTATTTGCCAACAGCTCGACAACTACAACTGCTCTGCCTACTACGAGCCATCGTACGTCATTACAAGAGCTTATTACCAGGGAAATTTCAATTAAGACAAACTTGTTGAAGAAATAAAAGAAAACACTATGGAAGAGAATAAAGACATCAAGCCCACGAAGGTTGATTATAAAGCTGTATTTAAAGAGATTAGGAAGAGAAGGAAACTGTATTATAAGACATTACCCATAGCATTTGTCATTTCAAGTCTATTCATCCTAAGTATTCCCAGATACTACACCTCAGAGACAAAGCTTGCACCTGAGACAGAGAAGTCGCCTACCAGCAAACTGGGAACTCTGGCCTCGACATTTGGTATGAACCTGAACGACATGTCGACCTCTGATGCCATCACTCCACTGCTCTATCCAGACTTGATGGAGGACAACGGATTCATAACGAACATGTTTAAATTCAAGGTGGTGAACAAAGACAGTACTTTGAGCACGACTTATTATGATTATATCAAAAACCATCAGAAGATGGCCTGGTGGGATTACATCAGTGAAAGTATTGCACAACTGTTTAAGAGTGACGAAGACGGAGTTGAATCTAAGAATTTTGACCCTTATCGCCTATCGAAGATTGATGGAGGAATTGCCAAATACATTTCCAACAATGTAACTATCAGCACCGACAAAAAGACTGGTGTTATCACTATCACCGTAAAAGACCAGGATCCTGTCATATGCAAGACTATTGCCGACTCTGTGAAAAACCGTCTCCAGACATTCATTACACTTTATCGTACGAACAAAGCCAGGATTGACTATAACTACTATCTAAATCTGACAGAGAAAGCCAAGGCTGAGTACGACAAGGCCTGCAAGATATACGGACAATATGGAGACACCAATACAGACCTCGTACTTTCCAGTTATAGAGTAAAAATGGAAGATCTTGAAAACGACATGCAGTTAAAATATACCACATACACCACCCTCAACAAGCAATTAGAGACAGCCAAGGCCAAAATTCAGGAAAACACCCCTGCATTCATTACGCTGAAGGGAGCGCAAGTTCCCATTCTGCCCACAGGTCCCAAACGCATGGTGTTTGTGCTCATCATGTTATTTCTGACATTCTTGGGTACCACTACCTATATCATGCGTGAAATCGTCAAGTAGCATTTGTACAACAGGACAGAAGGAAATGGTCAACAAAGGAACAAATACGAACTCGAAGCGCATAGCATCAAATACCATGGTGTTGTTTGTTCGTATGTTTATCATGACCATCATCAATCTCTATGCTGTCAGATTCGTACTTAATGGGCTAGGCAAGGACGGATACGGTATATTCACCAGTGTAACAAGCGTCGTTGCTGTGGCCAGCGTGCTGAATGTAGTATTAGCCCTTTCCATACAGCGCTTTTATTCCTTCTATCTGGGGAAGAAAGACGCTAAGGTGCTGAACGAGATATTCTCCTCCAGTGTAAATATCGTTGTATTTCTGTCAGTATGCGTCATTGCCATTCTGGAAACTGCCGGTCTATGGCTAATCTACACACAGTTGACAATACCTCAGGAGCAGATAGATGCCACCTTGTGGGTGTATCAGTTCTCTATCCTTACCCTTATCCTGTCTATCCTGCAGATTCCTTACACGGCAGCTGTTTTTGCCCATGAGGACATGAAAGTCTATACATGGATTTCAACCATTGAATGCCTGCTCAAGTTTGCCGCTGCTTGGAGCATCGTCTATGCCTTCATTAATTCGCTGATATTCTATGCGGCAGGTCTGTTGGTCACCTCCATCATCATCAGTATTACCTATATCATAATAGGCAGAAGAAGATACAACGAATGTCACTATCACACGCCCAGCGACAAGAATCTGTACAAGAAGTTACTTTCTTTCTCTGGTTGGACTTTTTTTGGTTCTGCTGCCAATACAGGAATGATACAAGGCAATACAATCTTGCTAAACGTGTTCTGGGGGCCTATTATTACCGCAGCCTTTGGCATTGCCCAGCAGATTAACAACGCATTCAACACCCTGTGCAATACCATGGTACTTGCTTTCCGCCCTCCCATGATTAAAGCATACGCAGAACATAATTATGATTATCTGAATAAGTTGTTCTCTGTCAGCAATAAGTTCATCTTCTATCTTCTACTTATGGTTGCCATTCCCATTATCACAGAAATGGAAACTATCTTAAGTTTATGGCTTAATAACACATCTACCGAAATTGTTCTTTTTTCACGCCTTATTATTGTCTATGTTATTTGCCTTGCTATGAATAATCCGATTACGATTATCATACAGGCTTCTGGACGTGTTAAAGCGTATCACTTGCCGGTGGAAACGACAACCCTTTTCTGTCTTCCTATTACATGGTTGCTGTTTAGTTCAAAATGTCCCGCATACACCGTTTTTTATTCCATGATAGGGGTTGTTATCATTGCACATGCAGTTAGGTGTGTTTGTCTTAAACGTAGTTATCCCCATTTTTCTTATCAAGAATATATACTTTCCTTTATACTTCCTGCAATAGCTATCACAGGTCTAAGTATTTTCACTTCACATCTGATACTTGAACAAATCTCGAAGCAAATTTTGCATCTTTTGGTCGCATTCACTTGTATTCCTATTATTATAATCATATTAACATACATCTTGGGAATCTCCAAGAGAGAGAGAGAACTTCTAAAAAATCTTATTAGACAAATAGTTTATAGCAAATCATGTCAGAAATAATGTTGGACAACATATTAGCATCGTTGTACCTATTGGCATGGGTACTCACCCTAATCTTGTATCAGTGGAAAATCCGGAAAACAGATGGGGGAACGGCTATTATCTGTTCATACATCTTATATGCTATCTTTTCATTATTTACGCTTAATGATAACATGTTCAATATTCTCTATGAACCTCTTAAGTTCCTACCTTTTCTGTTTTTATTTATAATGCTAATGATAGCGCTATCACCTATTATATATTTTCATTTTCACCAAACAAAACAAATAGAAGAGCCCAATACAAGAATCTTTACATTTATTAGTATAATCATCATCATTTGCTCCTTTTTACTTATTCCCACTATTATAGGAAACTTTGGTACCGGAATTATCAAACTATTTACCGATTCAGATGCCGGACAGGATGCATATACAGAACAAGCTTTAGAAGCATCTGATTCAGGCTCTGCTATTTCCAATATTCCTGCAATTTTGTTTAATGCTTTATCAGATATTTGTATCTTTCTCTTTTTTTATTATCTCACAAAGGGGAAGAAGAATATTTTATTGATTATCGCACTTTTCTTTTCTCTGATTATAAACATGCTAATGCCTATTATGCAAGGGTCACGAAGTAATGTTATATTAGCTTTATTTACTATCATAGTCGGATACATGCTGTTTAAGCAATTCTTTGCAAAAAAAATCAACCGCCTCATTCAATTGACAGGTACAGCATTTCTAATTGCCACTGCTCTTCCCATAATTGCTATCACCATAAGCCGTTTTGACAACTTGGGTGGAGGTGTGGGAGGCTTCCTGAACTGGTATGTTGGTCAAGCCAACATCTATTTCAATAATCACGTTTTTGACACTGGAGGTACGCGAAATGGCGACCGTATTCTTAATCTACCCAAAAGAATTATTGACCCTTCCACTCCCAAAAATTACGTAGAAAGAAGAGAAAAATACCACAATCTCAATATTGATGACAATCTGTTTACGACCTTCGTTGGTGATTTCGTCATCGACTTTGGCATCCCTGTAACTATCATTATTTTTATAACATTCAACACATGGGCTATCACCCAAATAAAACCTAGAGATGGAACTGTGAGAGCAGATCAATTGTTACTACTTTATTTTATTGAATGTATTTGTATGCAAGGGGGAATGTATTTATTTCCATATTCTGACACGGGCAATTTAAAAGTGCTATTTTTTATGTTACTTTATATTTATTTGCGATTTCATGAAAAGTTACTCGCAAAGTTTCCCATAAAGCAAACGCCATAAAATAGAATCAATTATTACATACAATATTTATGAAAGCAAGAGTAATAGCTTTATATCTTCCACAGTTTCACCCCATCCCAGAAAACGATAAATGGTGAGGGTCTGGATTTACAGAGTGGATGAATGTAGTCAAGGGGAAACCCCTCTTTAAGGGACATATACAGCCAAAAATACCTGCCGATTTAGGATTCTATGACTTACGATTGCCTGAGACAAGAGAGGCCCAAGCACAACTGGCTCGAGAAGCAGGCGTAGAAGGTTTCTGCTAAAATTCTCCACCAAGCAATGACAAAGACAAGTTCATCCGTAAGCATTCGATAAACTTGCAGGTTGTTTATCGAATGCTTACGTTTCTCTCACTTGATGACGACCTTACGTCCATTGACGATGTAAAGGCCTTTCCTGACGTTCTCCACACGCTGTCCATTCAGGTTGTAGATACACTGGACGGTGGACGGCAGATGATTGATAGTACTGATACCGGTAAAATCATCAGTACATAAAGCTACGCACTTCACAAACCAGCCGTCGTCGGTAACAGGAGTCGTCGGGTGGAAAGTAAAGGTTATTGTGTAAATGCCAGCCTTATTAATCCAATAGTAACAATTGTTAGCCTCGGCATCACGCCCCCAGCCATTACCTTCCCAACTGTGATTCTTCACAATCTTGTAGAGGATGTAACCTTCACTCGGCAACTCAATATCCCTGAATTCTATTGTATAGTTTCCAGAGTGCTCGTCGAATGTCAGCGTATTGGCTACAGACTCGATGTCCCACATGGTATCAAATAGTTTATCGACGGCAACTTCCTCAACGGCCTCACCATTTGTCCATTTCTGGAAAGAGCCAACGAGTGTGTAAACTTGCTCATCTACAGGAATGTCACCAGTCTTGGCTACTTCACAATCAACATTACTGCCATTCTCAAACGCTTCATCGGGATTAAACTTGAACTTGAGGGTATAGAGACCTTCCTCGTCCACTTTGTATTCAGCGTTGCCGTCAGCCACACCCCAACTGGGAGCATCCCAACTGTGGAACTTGACGACCTTATAGACCAACATGCCAGGCTTCAACTGGACGTTCTCCTTTGTCAGTGTCCAAATACCATCTTCCTCTACCATGTCGTTGTCGGTGAGTGTAACATCCCACGCAGTTCCAAACACGTCAAGTTCACCATCTGCAGTGTCATAGACACCAACTACGGTATAGGTTACGGGACGCTCATTTTTGGCCGCAACCTTTAGGGTCCATCCGGCAGTCTTGTCAGTACCCGGAGTCCATGTGGCAATCAGCGTGTAGGTCGTCATACCAATGGTAGCATTCATCAGCTTGAAGTTACAGCCGTCCACAGGCTGTCCTTCATTCTCTTCACTGGCTACTACCCAGCCTTCGTCTGCATCCACTCTCAGCGAATTCCAACCAAGCCAGATGGCCTTTTCCACTTCCTCTTCCTCACCGGTCTCTTCGTTCATCATGGTCTCTGTGCCGTCAGGAATCACCAGTTTGAACTGCTGGTTGTCTGCTGTTGTACTCAGGTTTATGTCCATCGTCCAGGTGTTGTCAACGCCCTTCACCTTCGTCATTAAGCTCTTTTCGCCCTTTGACCATCCGTTGAACGAGCCACGAATCTCAACCTCATCAATCTCTATGGGCTGGTATCTGTAAGCCTTGCCGTCCTCGAAGTCTAGGTCTTTAGTCTGAAACTGGGCATCTCCTTCCAGACCATTGCTGAAGATAATGTTCCGGGGAGCTGTCTTTTCCTTGATGGTTACTTCGTAAAGGCCAGTTTCTTCATTTTTGGCCAACTCCGTGCCTGGCCATGCGCCAAGGAACTCTGTAGTCACTGCATCTTCGCCCTCGCCTGTCGTTGTCCAGGCATATGCAAATACTTTCTCCCAATTGCCTGTATTCTCAAATGATACAATGTATGTATTCCACGGAGAACGGATCTTCGCGACATTCTCGTCCAGCCATTCCTTACGGCTCGTGAACCATTCCTTGTTTTTCGCTATCTCGACAGCTACTGTATTCGGAATATAATTCCAGCGCTTGGCATCATACTGCATGGACACATCCAGACCTAGTCCCTCCTCAGAGGCAGCAAACTCATCAAGAAAGGTCTCCACCTGGTCCACCAATACGGGCGACAGCTCGTCCCACTTATTCTTATAGGCGTCCAAGAATGCACTGTTCTAGCTTTCAAACAGCCACTTGAAATAATAGCCCCACATGATGTGAATATTGGACCATGCTCCCTCAGTGCGTTCAATGGTATCCATGTCCCAGAGATTGCCCATCTGGAACTTTGTGTCCTCTTTGTCATCGTTTAATGTCAGGTAAATATTGGAGTCTCCATTATCATACGTCCCCAGAATGTCGTGGGCCATCAGCCAGGCAACAAACGAAGAAACGTCCGTCTGCTGCTCGTAGGTGCCGTCCTCTACCGACTGCTCCATGGCGTTGACACTACTCTGGATAATATCAATCTGCTCTTGGGTAATGTCTTCTGAATCAGGATACTTGAAGGTATAACGCATCGGAGCATAACGATACCATTTGCCCTCTTCAAGACTCAAATCCTCGTTCCACCAATAGGAATCATACTCAATGATGTAACCGCTATCCTTATTAACTGAGAGTCTCTTCTCCGACTCATTCACAGTCTCCACCAACATGTAAACGCCTCTGTAGTCACCATTGACGATGAGGTTCACGTACTGGAACTTCGGCGACCATCGCAGTCCAGCCATCTCTCCCAGCTTGAAGCCGACCAAAGAGTTCAGCGTGATGTCTTGGTCATCTTTAATCAGTGCCCAGTCTTTGTCTTTATACGCCTTGTTCCCGCGAAACAGCAAATCCTCTTCCTTCTGAAGCTTAATTTTATACGGCTTTTTTAAGGAGTGAGCCGAAGAGTTCCCGCGAATGGACAGTAGTAAGCCGCTGACCTTCTTCTCATACTCCCCGCTATCATACAAGACATCCTCTCCCTTTTGGATAATCATCCGCGATGGAACCTTCGTCTTGTTAGTAGTACCCGTTCCCCAGCAACCTTCTGGGGCTTCCAGCATCTCAGCCGTAGGTTCTATCCCCCCTTCGGTTTCAATCGTTACTAAAGCCAGTCCTGATGCTAACAACTCGTCATTACCCGGATGATAATTCTGAGCTGTAACAGTCTGAAACACCGAAAGAAAAAGTGAAGTAAAAAGAAATAGTATAGTCCTCATTTGTTTTTGGTTGCAAAGTTAGTAAAAAATTCCAAAGCAACAAAAAATTCCTTCATTATTTGGAGTTTATGCAAAAATATATGATGTAAACTTGTATAATTCGGAATCTATTCGTACCTTTGCAACGAAAATATGAAGTAACATGAAGAAAGAGCGTGCTAATGCAAGAGTCATTGCATTATATCTTCCACAGTTTCATCCAATCCCAGAGAACGACAAATGGTGGGGACCAGGATTTACAGAATGGATGAATGTAGTCAAGGGGAAACCCCTCTTTAAGGGGCATGTACAGCCAAAAATACCTGCCGATTTAGGATTCTATGACTTACGATTGCCCGAGACAAGAGAGGCCCAAGCACAACTGGCTCGAGAAGCAGGCATAGAAGGTTTCTGCTATTACCATTATTGGTTTGGCGGAAAACAACTACTAGAGCGCCCATTTAATGAGGTTTTGTCAAGTGGAAAGCCTGACTTTCCCTTCTGTCTTTGCTGGGCAAATCATTCATGGAGCAACAAAACATGGAATCGCAAGTCAAACCTTCAGGCAAACTCCATGCTGATAGAGCAGACCTATCCCGGTGATGAGGATGACAGGGAGCATTTTATGAATGTACTTCCAGCTTTTAAAGATAAAAGGTACATCACGATAGATGGGAAACCTGTTTTCTTCCTTTATAATCCGTGGACTCACTCTCGCATTAAAGAGTGGATAGCCAACTGGCGACAAATGGCTGAAGAGAATGGTCTGAAAGGACTGTATCTTGTAGCCATGTGTGATTCGGTACTATCATTTAAAATGAATGCTGACGGAAGCCGCTCACTCTCAATGCCTAATCTTAACAGCAGTGCTGACATCTTCCAGTCTGTTCTCGACATGGGCTTTGATGCAGTCAATTCGTTTGGTAGAAGAAGAGGGGAGCTACTGAGTAAGGGGAAATACGTGGACTTGGCAAAAACTGTTATGAGAAAGATGGGACTTCCCATTGGAGCATATTACGACTATTCCAAAACAGTAAAAGGGTTCTTTGCGCCAGAAGACAAATGGGAGAACGTGTTTCCTACTGTTATGCCAAACTGGGACCGCAGCCCCCGTGCAGCTTCATGGGATGGAATTTACATTGGAGCTACACCTGACGCCTTCAAAAAGCATCTTCAAAATGCGATTGACGTCATTAAGGATAAGACACCTGAACATCGGGTCATCATCCTCAAGTCGTGGAACGAATGGGGAGAAGGCAACTATGTAGAACCCGATCAAGAATATGGAAAAGGTTGGTTATATGCAATAGAAGATATCATAAAGAGGTAATATGGGACAGCGCATTCTTTTTATTGGTTTCAAGAAACAAACCAATAGTATTCTAATAGGTGGCGGTGTAGCAAATAAACGGAGTTTAACGCTGCTTCAGAAACGTTTCGGACATGAAAACGTTGACGAGATTTACATATTGGACGATACCAGGAAACGAAGTCTAATAGATTTACTCCTTTCTATCATTTATACACTCTTTGACTATCACAATGGACTAACGCCCCAGATAGTCAAACAAATTGTCCATAAAGCGAATGACTATAGCCACATATTTATTTGCAATAGCGTCATGGGAATTATTGCAAAAAAACTGAAAGAGAATCATTATAATGGTAAGATTATCACCCATTATCATAATATTGAAAGTATCTATTACGATGCACAAATGCCAAGTTGGCTGCCCGGCAGACAATTAGTTGTACGCTGTGCAGCCAATAATGACAAATATGGTTGTGAGTATTCTGACAAGATCATGACCTTAAGTCAAAGAGATTCCAATTACCTGCAAAAGCATTATGGAAGAAAAGCAGATGCCATCATAAGTGTTTCTGTAGAAGATAAGTTTCAAGCTACCGACAAGCAGGAACTAACAAAAAAACGTCCATTATGCTTTTTTTTGGGAGCTTATTCAAAGCCTAACAACGAAGGAGTTCTTTTTTTCGTAAAGAATGTTCTCCCCTATGTTGACATAGAATTTAAAGTTGTTGGAAGAGACATGAGTCGGCTTAAAAAAGAGAATGACTGCATGAAAAACATAGAGGTTATCAACAATGCTCCCGATTTGGTTCCTTATTTCGAGGCAGCAGACTTTATGATATTACCTGTATTTTCGGGAAGCGGCATGAAGATAAAAACGTGTGAATCACTTATGTTTGGCAAAAATATTATTGGTAGCGCAGAATCTTTTGAAGGCTATAACGTTGACCCTCAAAAAGTCGGCGGACTTTGTAACACTGCTGAAGAATATATTCAATGTTTACAACATTATATTGACCACCCTATTCCCAAATTCAACAGCTACTCCAGAGAAATATTCTTGCGATATTATTCTGATGTAAGTACAATGGCTGCATTCTATTCTGTATTCGAACAGGCTTGAAGCGAAGTAGGTTTCACGGACGTTTACTCAAAAAAAAATACACTAAAATAGTTTTTTTCACGAAAAAAGTGTACCTTTGCAGCAAATAAATAAGAAATAAAGAGAAATCAAGTCATGAAAGTCGTCATAATTGCCGGTGGACAAGGTACTCGTATTGCATCTGTCAATAGCGAGATTCCCAAGGCAATGATTCCCGTTTGCGGTAAGCCCGTAATTGAACACCAAGTAGAACTGGCAAAGAGATATGGATATACAGAATTCATATTTCTTATTGGATATTTAGGTGAGAACATCGTTCAGCATTTTGGAAATGGTGAAAGATGGGGGGTGAAAATCAGCTACTATCATGAACAAAAGCCACTGGGAACTGCTGGCGCATTGGCAGAGGTTGCAGATATTCTTTCTGACGATTTCTTTGTGTTCTATGGGGATACCGTTATGGACATTGACATGGAACGCATGATGACATTCCACCGTCAGCATCAAGCTGATGCTACCTTATTTATTCATCCCAACGACCACCCATACGACTCTGACATTGTTGAAATTGACCACGATTGCCGTGTGACCCATTTTTTGCACAAGCCTCATCCAGAGGGATTTGTATCGAATAATATGGTCAACGCCGCATTGTTTATCTTTAACAAGCGCATCATCTCTTCCATTGAGCGAGGTGTTAAGAGCCATATAGAAAAGGACGTATTACCCACATGTCTGAAGAAGGGAATGGGTCTTTACGGATACATCTCATCAGAATATGTCAAGGACATGGGGACGCCGGATCGTTACTATCAGGTCTGTCAAGACTGGGAAAGCGGAAGGGTACACTCCATGAATTATGAACATCCACGCAAAGCCGTATTCCTTGACAGAGACGGCGTCATCAATGTAGATGAAGGACTGGTCTATAAGCCTGAAAAGATTAAACTAATTGAGGGAGTGGAAAATGCTCTCAATTACATCCATGAGAAAGGCTATTTGGCTGTCATCGTCACTAACCAGTCTGTCATCGCGAGGAATTTGTGCACATTCGAAGAACTTGATAAAATAAATGCGACACTCGAAACTCTCTTGGGTAAGAAACATGCTTATATTGATGGGATTTACCAATGTCCTCACCATCCTGACAGTGGTTATCCAGAGGAGCGTAAAGAGTTTAAAATCAAGTGTAATTGTCGGAAACCAGCTCCTGGCTTGTTGCTTCAAGCTGCAAAGGATATGAATATCGAGTTGTCTGAGTCGTTTATGATTGGAGACCGTCTTAGCGACGTTCAAGCCGGCGAGAACGCTGGAGTGAAGCAATCGGTAATGATTCCTACCAACGAGTCTGGGGCTTTGTTAGAAACACTTAAGAAAATATTATTGCCATGATTATAACAAGAACACCATTCAGAATTTCATTTGCCGGTGGCGGATCTGACCTTCCTGCTTTCTATCGTCGTGAGCAAGGGGCTGTACTGAGTACCTCCATCGACAAATATATGTACATAGTCATTCATCCATTGTTCAATGGCAACAATGTCTTGCTGAAATATTCCCAGACAGAGATGGTCAATCAGCTTTCAGACATAGCACACCCCATCTTCCGTGAAGCTTTATCTATGTACAATCTCACTGGTGTTGACATTAATTCCATTGCTGATATTCCTGCAGGAACAGGCATGGGGTCAAGCAGTTCCTTTACTGTTGGACTACTGAACGCCATTCGAGCCTACCTTGGGAAATATACCAGTGCTGAGAAACTGGCATCACTGGCTTGCCACATTGAACTGGAGCGAGTTGGCAGTCCGATAGGTAAGCAGGATCAGTATGCTGCAGCCTACGGAGGACTGAACTTCATCACCTTTAACCAAGACGAGAGTGTTAAAGTTGAGAAAGTCATCATGAGTCCCCAAATCAGGAGTCAACTTGATGAGAATTTAATTTTAATATACATTGGTGGAAAACACACTGCCAATGACATACTCAAAAGCCAGTCATCTGCGATAAGCAATGAAGAAAAGTTCAACATGCAGAAGCGTATGGTCAAACTGGCATATAGTCTAAGAGAAACTTTACAAGACAATAATCTGGATGACTTTGGGAGTATCCTCAATGAAGGATGGTTGCTAAAGCGCTCGTTAGTAAAAGGCATTTCCAACAATGACATCGACGATATTTACAAAAAGGGTATTGAGGCTGGTGCTTTAGGTGGAAAGCTTCTTGGAGCAGGGGGAGCGGGATTCATCCTATTTTATTGTCCGAAAGACCGCCAAGACTCTTTCCGTAAAAAAATGAAGGACTTTACAGAAACCCCTTTTTCTTTTGAATATCAGGGTTCTCAGGTAATATATGTCGGGGAAAAATTCTACTAATATGGATTATACAAAAGATATACAAAATTATTTAAACCGAGTAAAGGATACCATAGACAAATTGTCTGTGGAGAGTATTAATACTTTGTTGAGCATACTCAACAAAGCCAGAGACGAGAAACGCTTTGTCTTTATTTGTGGAAATGGCGGATCGGCATCCACTGCATCACATTATTGCTGTGATTTCAACAAAGGAATATCCTCTTCTCAGAAAAGTAAGTTTCGTTTCGTCTGCCTAAGCGATAATGTTCCCTCCATGATGGCTTATGCTAACGATTTCTCCTATGAGGAGATTTTCGTCGGTCCTTTGCGCAACCTTTTTAATGAAGGTGATTACGTCATCGGTATCAGTGGTTCTGGAAACTCGTCGAATGTTATCAAAGCACTGCAATACGCTAATGAACATGGTGGCGTTTCTGTTGGCATTACAGGATATGATGGAGGTATTATCAAACAAATCAGCCAATATAACGTGCATGTTCCTATTATGGATATGCAAATATCGGAAGATTTGCACATGATGTTAGACCACTGTATGATGAGCATCCTTTGCAAATATGGAGAAGAAAGATAAGCAGCCCCTTGTGTCAGTTGTTATGGCCACATTCAATGAGCCTGCTGAGTACATCTCGCAGTCCATTGAAAGCATTCTGCATCAAACATATTCGCATATTGAGTTAATTATTGCAGACGATAGCACTAATGAAGACACGCGTTCGACTATAGACCTCTATGCCAAGCAAGATTCTCGAGTCACCGTTATTCGGGAAAGCACAAGGATGGGTATTGCCATTGCTCGCAACAAGTGTTTCCAACGCGCCAAAGGACAATACATCACCATCATGGATGGCGACGATGTATCGCTACCCAACAGAATAGAAAGGCAAATAGCATTTGCATGCGACAATCCTGACGTAGATCTTTTTGGGGGTCACATTAACATCATCAACGAAAACGGAAATGTTGTAGCACAGCGTAAATACAAGACCTCTACCAATGGATTCTTGCGTATGTTCATATTCCGCAACCCTCTGGCACATCCCACCATTTTCTTCAAAAGGCACATCATTGACGAGGGGTTCTTTTATGATATCGATTACAAGAAAGCTGAAGATTTAGAATTCTATCTGCGCCTATTCAAGAACGGATTCCATCTTACCAATATGGATGAGTTTCTTCTGAACTATCGTATCATAGGAGATATGCAGAAGAAACGCAAATACGACAACTGGTACTTCAACCATAAAGCTCGTACCAAGAACTTTAACTGGCATCGACCAGTCTTCAGCATATTATCTTGGTGCATTTCATATATTTACTTATACGTACCCAGCAAGGTTGTATCCCTACTTTACAAAAAAGAGAACAATGGATAGTAGTGAATCACGAGACCACAAGTGACTGGTGAGCGGCTCGTGAATTTAACGATAGAGCTATTCCTGAAATTCATGGCAAGAGGACTGTCTAAAGGATTATAAAGGGCGGAATTAGCGGGCTCAAATGATAAATTATCCTAAATAGGATTATCCTAATTTGGATAATTACAGCAAAATCTTTATCTTTGCACTCAAAATCAGAGAATTATGGATAATCCGTTCGTAACTAAAGGATATGCAGGACCGGAGTATTTCTGCGACAGAGTGAGTGAGACACATCAGCTGACTGAACTCATCACCAATGGAAACAATTTGGCGCTGATAGCGCCACGCCGTGTAGGGAAAACCGACCTTATACATCATTGTTTTCAGCAAGATGAGATTAAACAGAAATACTACACGTTCCATATTGACATCTATGCCACCAATAGTTTGCGCGACTTTGTCAATGTCTTTGGCAGGGCTATTCTTGATGAGTTGAAGCCTAAGGGCAAAGCAGTATGGGAAGGATTCTTGAGCGTGCTCCGCTCGCTGCGTTCAGAAATCACTTACGACGTCAATAACTTCCCGACATGGAGTCTGGGACTTGGCGACATAGAATATCCAGCCACGACGCTTGACGAGATATTCGAATATCTTAGGAATGCTGACAAGCCTTGCCTGGTTGCCATTGACGAGTTTCAGCAAATCACCAACTACTCCGATGCACCAAACATAGAGGCGACACTGCGTACCCATATCCAAAAGTGCAACAACGGTACTTTTATTTTTTCCGGTTCGAAACGTCATCTGATGGGAGAGATTTTCACATCGCCGTCAAGACCTTTCTATCAGTCGGTATTGATTATGAATCTGCGACCTATATCTGTTGAGAAATATACAGAATTTGCCCAGATGCTGTTCGAGAAATACGGGAAGACCATCGAATCAGACGTGGTATATGAGGTTTATCAACGCTTCGACGCAGTTACTTCATGTATTCAAAGGGTGCTAAACGTGCTATTCATGAAAACCCCTGTCGGAGCATGTTGTACTATAGACATGGTTGACAGTGCTGTAACATACATTCTTGACATGTTTTCAGAGACCTTTACTGACCTTCTTGAAAGGATTCCAGAGAAGCAGCGCGAGGTTTTTATTGCCATTGCTTTGGAAGGGAAAGCAAAAGCTATTACCAGCAAAGCATTCATTAAGAAACACCACCTACAGACAGTAAGTGTTATTACCGCCGCTGTTCGCAGCCTGCTTGACAAAGACCTTATCACCATGGACAAAGGTGTATATACGGTTTATGACCCGTTCTTTGGCCTGTGGATTAATAATCATTGATGCGGGTCATCAGTCAATCACTATACGTCAGAAACTAGTGATTAGCTCGTGAATTTGACGAGATCGCTTTTCCTGAGATTCATGGCAAAAGGGGCGTTGGGGACTACAAAGACGGGATGACTATCAAGCCTTTGATTCCAATAGTTTCTGCTTGATGTACTCCTGGATGTCGTAAGGTGTAACGTCGTAGATAGGATGAAGTTGCATGAACGTCTTGTCTTTCCTAAATCGTTTCTGGGAGCAGCACAAAAGGATAATTTCACACCTTCGACAACAAAACTCACAAAATTAAAGCCTCCAATTTCCATAGATTCAATATCGGCGGCTGCTTCTATTTCTCGTTTGATGGATGATATGGGAACTACTGGTTTATCTTTGGCAGACTTCTTCCAGCACATGAAATCCAAGTCCTCGCTTTGGCGTTTGTTTAACTGCAAGCTTAATGCAGTACCTCCTACCAAGACAAAAGACTTAATGCATTCTAAACAAGTGATGCGTTCAAAGACTTCCGATGTCTGAGGTGCTAATCCTATCATGCTGCCATACGTTTATTGAGAATGCGAGTTTCCATTGACTTTACGTAAGCCCCTGGTTTTTTCACATGGAAATACCACCATGCTATGAATTTATTAAGCACATAATAGCGGTCACCCAAAGGAACGACATTCTGAATCCAAGCATTCTTCACAAATTGATAAGGGTATATGATGAAGAGCTTGTCAATATCGTCCAGGTCAAGATGCATAATAACCAATTCTACCAAGATGTCATCGGGAACATCCTTGATAGAGCCTACGTCATACGACCAAAAAGCATTCGCTTGTTTGAGGCGTCTGATCAGGTATCGTTTAATCTCACTCTCTTGCATCGTAACTATATTTCTTTTCGTGGGCAAAATTAAGAAAAAAAGACGAAACTGCCAAACAAAAGGGCAAATTATTGCATCACCAGTCCCAGTCCTCGCCTTCACCCGTCACATACAATATTTTAAATAGAAATATCAATAATATAGCATTCACTTGTCACTTTACGTCATAATCTACTTATTATTAGTAATTTAAGTAGTGAAGACCTGCTTTTTTACTTGTCACAGGTTGTCACTATTTTAAGCATATGTAGTTGTTTTTGGGATTAAAGATGATTTAACTTACTGATTATCTGTTTGTTTACGATTGTTCCAAATAGTGTAAACAAATTGTTTATATGGTCTAAACAAACTGTTTATACGGCATAAACAAATTGTTTATTGTGCATTCGTTTTTCGTAAACATAATGTTTAAGGGAAGCGAGAAGCATGAAAACTGACGGAAAGTGACAACCTATGACAGCACAAAAAGCATGTTGTCACTGACTAACAGAATGATTTACAATTGGTTATAACCACAAGTGACAAGTGAAAGATGTTTTTGTAATTTTCATGGAAATTATTCGAAAGCAAACAACTCACCAAAGGCATGATTTATCTCGTAAAAATACTATAAGGAAAATATTTTATCGCACACGTACAATAATATCTATGCTTTCGAGTTATAATAGTAAAAAAACGGAAAATTAATATATGCAAGAAAAGACTACCCCTAATTATCAATTAAATACAGACAAAGAAAATCCTCGATATATCGTGGATGGCATGGGCGAAATACAACGCAACTTAAAGCGCATAATAGATTTCATTGCGTCTGGCATTTGCCTGATTGTTTTCTCACCGCTGTTCCTCATCTGCTACATTGCCGTCAAGCGAGAGGACGGAGGTCCCGCCATCTTCAAGCAAGAACGTATAGGACGCTTTGGACGCCCTTTTTATATCTATAAGTTCCGCAGCATGAGAATTGATGCTGAGAAAGACGGTCCTGCACTGTTCCAACACGAAAGGGACACCCGGCTGACAAAGGTTGGCAAATTCTTACGCGACCACCATCTGGATGAGCTGCCCCAGTTGTGGAACGTCTTCAAGGGCGACATGGCGTTCATCGGACCACGCCCTGAACGTAAGTTCTACATCGACCAGATTATGCAGCACGATCCCCGTTACGTCTATCTGTATCAGGTGCGACCCGGAGTCACCAGCTATGCCACCCTGTACAACGGCTATACGGACACGATGGAGAAGATGCTGCGCCGACTGGAGCTGGACCTCTACTACTTGGAGCACCGCTCGCTATGGTTCGACGCCAAGCTGCTCGTCAAGACGTTTATCAATATAGCATTCGGGAAAAAGTTCTGAACATGAAAGAATCCATATTACTGATGGCTGTCCTCCTGCTGGGAGCAGCCACCGGCTACGGACAAGAGAAAAAAACGAACATCGACTATGACCTGTCGGCAGAGACGGCCGTGGGCACTGGTCGGCATACCGCCTACCAGTTAGTGACCAACCGTCACCACGTCCTGTCAACGCGTCCCAATACGGCCTACCTTCGCGGAGCAGTGACGGCAGACCATGCATTAGGCAACGACTTCATGCTGTCAGGAGCCATCGACATGGTGGCTTCCGTACATGCCGACCACAAGGCGTACCTGCAGCAATGCTACGGCAACATCAGCTGGAGGAAGTTCTTCCTCGAGGTGGGCAGCAGGGAACAGCGGCAGGTGCTGCGCAACGAGCGCCTCAGCATAGGGCACTTCGCCAAAGGCACCAATGCCAAGCCTATACCGCAGGTACACATCGGAACGTCTGACTTCTGGACGGTGCCCTACACCAAGGGCTGGCTGCAGATACACTTCGACGGCGGCTACGGAAAACTGATGGACAACAGCTACCGCAAGGAGGCCTTCCGCAAGGCTCCCAACGTCAATCAGGGCTACACCACGGGGGCTTACTACCACCAGAAGCACTTCTACTTCCGCAGCAATCCAGAGAAAGTAGTCTTCATCACCGCCGGCATTGAGCATGTGGCGCTGTTTGGCGGTACGAACTATGCCTATACCGGTGCCTGGGGCGAAGGTCAGGAGATGGCTGCCAAGAGCAAGCCGGCAAACCTGAAGGCTTTCTGGAAAGTCATCCTGCCCGTCGGCGACAAGAACTATTTCGAGAACAACGCCATGGAGGACTGGGTATATGGCAACCACCTGGGCTCCATCACCTACCAGATAGGATGGAACATCACGAAACAGCACCAAGTGCAGGCGTATTTGGACGTGCCCTTCGAAGACGGATCCGGCATGCGTAAAGGCAACGGATGGGACGGTCTGTGGGGCATGGAATACACCAATAAAGCACCCGGACGCCAATGGATTCGCGGTGCCGTGGTGGAATACTTCCAAAGCACCAACCAGTCGGGACCGCTGCACTACGACGGCGGCGACTATCCGGAACCTATCCGCAGTCAGATAACCGCCAAGGTGACAGGCAACGACAACTACTACAACCACATGTTCTACGACAGTTATACGCACCACGGCATGACGCCGGGCATCGCCCTCATCACCTCACCTATATATAATAAGGATGGCCGCACACAATTCCGCGACAACCGCGTCAAGGCATGGCATGTGGCTGTAGAGGGTGAACTGACGGACCGCCTGTCATACCTCGTCAAGGGATCGTACCGCGAAGGCTGGGGCACTTACCAACAACCTTTGGTGGAGAAACACCACTCCTTCGACGCCATGGTGCAGGGCAACTACCAGTGGAACAACTGGATGTTCAGCGGTGCCTACGCCTTCGACAAGGGCAATATCTATGGCGACTGCTCTACGTTTAACATTAAAATAGGCTATCATGGAAAGATATTATAATATAATAAGGTGTTGGGTGATGGGTGTTAGGTGTTGGATACTGGCTGTTGGATGTTGGGTGTTAGGTGTTAGCGCTCTTCTCACCTCTTGTCAGGAAGGACGCGACGCCGGCGACCTGCTGGGACAGTGGCGACTGACGGACACGCAGTATGTCAGTTTCTCGGGCTCCATCGTCTCTTTCCGTAACGGAGGCAATGAGGTTTTCGGTAACTTCCAGCACGTGGGCGACAGTCTCTTCATCCAGTGTTACAGCATCTACGGCAAAGCGTCTGACGTCACCATGGTAGAAAACGAATTTGGCTTCAAGCCCTTCGGCAACATCCGCATCAAGATTGACGCCCTCGACTCCGACCACCTGCTGCTGAGCAAGGACGCCAAGTGGTGGAGCCTGAGAAAGTATTGAAAGGTGAAAGAGCCCACCCCCAGCCCCTCTCCAAGGGATGGGAGACTGATTAGAGGTGAAAGAGCCCACCCCCAGCCCCTCCCCAAGGGATGGGAGACTGATTAGAGGTAAGAGGTGAGAATAAATGATAGGGATTTCCCCCGACGAGTTTAGGGGAAATCCTTTTCTTTTGCTGATGATTCTTCTTAATTTTGCAACGTGAAACATTAACACGTGAAGTCAAACCGATAAAACAATACGACGATGAAGAAGATAATGATAGCCCTGATGATGCTGGTGATAGCCGCTACGGGCAAGGCCATGAGCTATGAGCAGGCAAGAAACGAGGCACTGTTCCTGACGGACAAGATGGCGTATGAGCTGAACCTGACCGACGAGCAGTATGAGGCTGCCTACGAAATCAACCTCGACTACCTGATGGGTGTCACAAGCTACGACGATGTGTATGGCAGCTACTGGGAGCGCCGTAACCGCGACCTAAGCTATGTGCTGCTGGACTGGCAATGGACGAACTTCTGTGCAGCTACGTACTTCTATCGCCCACTGACCTGGGCTGACGGCTACTGGCACTTCGGAGTGTATGCCCGCTATCCGCACCGCGACTACTTCTACTTCGGACGCCCGGTATTCTATGCCACCTATCGCGGAGGCCATGCCTGGCATGTGGTGGGAGGTTACGGCTACTATTATGGCCGCAGACATCACTTCCGTCCGGTAGGGCGCTCACACTTCGGCATGCTGGACCGATGGAACAGGGGTGACTTCCGTCACCACGGCGCACACCACGGCAGTTTCCGTAACAGTTCTACACGCACCACGGTTCACGGCTACGGACGTGGACACCACACCACTTACGGTCATCACGGTGGTGGACGCTCGTTCGGCGAGAATCCCCGTTCGCACGGTGGAGGCTATAGCGGAGGCGGCAGCTTCGGTTCACGAGGCGGCGGCTCGCATAGCGGAGGAGGCAGCTTCGGTTCACAAGGTGGCGGTTCGCATAGCGGAGGAAGCTATAGCGGAGGAGGCAGCTTCGGTTCACGAGGTGGCGGCAGCTCGCACGGTTCATTCGGCGGAAGCCGTTCGTTCGGAGGTGGAGGCCATAGCGGCGGCGGAAGCTTCCATGGCGGTGGCAGTCGCGGAGGCGGCGGAGGCCATGGCGGCCGCTCGTTCGGCAGTAATCGTTAAACAACGGACTTCTGCATTCATCATACGCTGTACCTCACGCATGGTACAACCGGCATAGACAGCCAGGACGGCTTTGTTGATAATGCCATGACCAACAGCCACCACCCGACGACCTGGGTAGGTGGCTGTTATATATAATATAAAGGAACATGCGCGCATAAGAAGGTCGGATTCGCTCTCTATGTCGTTGGGCCACACCTCGCCTTGCAGGTCGGGAATGAAACGTCCCGTAAAACTGCCCCAGTCGCGCTCTCTCAGCAGCGGAGTGGTGACGACGGACAGACCGTGAGGCGCAGCAATGATTTCTGCCGTCTGCACGGCACGCTGCAAGTCACTGGAGACCACCACATCAATAGGCTCTGTAGCCATCCGACGAGCCACCTGCCGAGCCTGTTCCCTACCCTGCTCGTTGAGTTCGCCGTGGGTCTGACCCTGCATGATTTGGCGGGCATTGTCTATCGTCTCGCCATGACGTACAAGAAAAATGGTCGTTTCCATAGTGCAAAGATACAAAATAAAGTGAAAAGTGTAGCGTGAAGCGTGAAAAATTAGCTCCATTCTTCTTTCTTTCACAATATTTTCGTACTTTTGCAGCGCAAAGACAAACAAAAAACAGTAAACGCAAGATGAAGAAGTTATTGCAAAGTTCTCTTTTCCGCGCCTTGTGTGCCATTGTCATCGGAATACTCATACTGAAGTTTCCACAGGACGGAGTCACATGGCTGACCATGGCCGTCGGCGCACTATTCCTCATTTCGGGCATCATCGCCCTGACCGCCTATTGGTATGCCTGCCGCCACAAAAACGAGTATATCGTCACCGACCAGCAGGGACGCATCATCAGCGGCAGCCAGCCCACCTTCCCCATCGTCGGTGCAGGCAGTGTGCTGTTAGGACTGGTGCTGGTGGTCACGCCCGACAAGTTCGTCGATGGACTGATGTATGTGCTCGGAGGCATCATGATACTGGGCGGCATCCAGCAGGTGCTAAACCTGGTAGTGGCACGCCGACTGGGCAGTTTCTCGTTTTTCTTTTGGATTACACCGTCGCTCATCATGCTGACCGGACTGTTCGTCATCCTGAAACCCATGGAGACGGCTCAGCTGTCGCTGATGATTCTGGGGTGGTGCTCGCTGCTCTACGGTGTGACGGAGGTCATCAACTCGGTACTGATATGGCGCATCCGCAAGGTAGCCACGCAGCTGGCAGCGCAACAGCAGAAAGCTACTGATGAGACAGTGGCAGAGGAAATCAGTTCGGAGTTAGACTCCGAACGTGCCGAGACGGAAATCGTGGCAGAGGCTGAATAGTCGGCAGACACGAGAAAGGCAATCATAAATGAAAGGCGGCGAAGAATTCTCTTCGCCGCCTTTCATGGTTATACATTCGTCACGATGCCTTCGATATAGGTCTTGAGGATGTGGATGCCGGTCTTGTTATCAACTCCCCAGGGAATGATGAGGTCGGCAAACTTCTTGGTGGGTTCGATGAACTGTTCGTGCATGGGTTTCAGGATGCGCTCATAGCGGTCGAGCACCATATCGACGGTACGTCCACGCTCCACGACATCGCGACGGATGTTACGAATGAGACGGACATCGGAATCGGTATCGACGAAAATCTTCAGGTCCATCATGTCGCGCAACTTCTTATAGTGCAGCGTCATGATACCCTCGAGGATGATGACGGGCTTCGGCTCCACATGGATAGTTTCGGGGAGACGGTTGGAGATGATGTACGAATAGGTGGGCTGCTCGACAGCCTGACCGTTCTTCAACATCTTGATGTGCTCCGACAGCAACTTCCAGTCAAAAGCGTCGGGATGGTCAAAGTTGATGGCCTTACGCTCCTCGTCCGTCAAACCTGTCGTATCGTTATAGTACGAGTCCAAAGGGATGACTACTGCATAGTGAGGCGGCAGCGCCTGAGTGATTTTCTTAACGACGGTGGTCTTTCCAGAACCTGTACCGCCAGCGATTCCGATAATAGTCATGTAACTTGTTTGTTATTCTTATTTCTTTTCCTTCAACAGATAGATAACCGTCGGCAGGTGGTCGCTATAGCCGTCGAGCCACACACCACCGGCATGGGTACGCTTCGTGCCGCCCTTGTACTTGCCCTCGGTCTGGAACAGGTAGTCGCGACGGAAAATCTCATGTCTGAAGTACTTCAGGGTAGAGAAGTCCTTAGCGCCCTTCTGGTTCAGCAGGCTCGGAGACACCACAATCTGGTCGAAGAGGTTCCAGCGGCCGTCATACTTCAGCGTGCCCTGCTTCTGCTTCACCAGCACATTGTACCAGGGGTTATACATGTCGTCGGGACCTGTCTCGTCGATTTCCGACTTACAAGACAGTCCTTCCATCATACTCTTGTTCGTGGGGTCGTCGTTCATGTCGCCCATGATGATGACCTTCACATTGGGATCGTCACGCAACAGGGAGTCCTTGACGACCTTCACCTGACGACCGGCGCACTCACGGTAGTAAGACTCGGCGAAACGGCTGGGCCAGTGGTTGACGATGACGGTAACATGCTCGTCAGCCAAGGTACCGCTGACCACTAAGAAGCCACGGGTGGCACGCATAGAGTCTTTCGGCAACTCATAGACGTATGGCACGAGCTTTACGTCACGGACGGTGAAATAGCGGGGCTGGTAAATCAGGGCGCAGTCAACACCACGATGGTCGGGGCCTTCGATATGTACGAACTGGAAGTTCTTGGCCTTCAGCTCGGGCTGAGCGCAGAGGTCAGCCATACAGTGAGCGTTCTCCACCTCGCTACAGCCAATGATGGCGCAGCCCTGGCTCTTGGTAGCCTTCCAGTCGGTACCCATTTCGGAGAGCACCTTCGCCATGTTATGCAGTTTATGCTGATACTTGATGTCGTTCCACTTGTTCGAACCATCGGGCAGATACTGGTAGTCGTTGTGCCCCTCGTCGTGAGTGGTGTCAAAAAGATTCTCCAAGTTGTAGAAGCCGATGGCATAGCCCATGAACTTCTTCTCCTGTGCCTGGGCAAAAACAGCCACCAGCAAGCAGGCAGTCAGTAATAATAGTTGTTTTTTCATGATTAGTAATAAATTTAAAGATGTACGTGTATATGCAAGGCTGCGATTAAGCGAGAGCATGTGAAACGAGTTTCACTTGCCGAGCGGAAGCAGACTCGCAGACATTTGTCTGCAAAGATACACATTTTATTTTATTCTACAATGCTTTTTAAAGAAAAATATCACAAAAGAGAAAATTTTCATTAAAACATGTAGACAATTAAAAAATAATGTTTACCTTTGTACGCTTTAAATTTAATAACTAACTATAAAAAACTATGCAAAAAGAGCTGAAATTAATTGTGATTGCTCTCTGTTTCCCGTTTGCAGCTTTTGCACAAGCAGAGAAACCGGCAACAGAGCAGCCCGTTACCGCTTCAAGCGATGACGACACAGCTTTCACGTTCACCGAAGCACAGTTGGGCGAGGACGACAATACGCTGAACGCTATCAGCATCGTCGGTTCTGGTCACAACGTCTATGCCGGAGAAGTTGGCTACCGCTTTAGCCCCGCACGTTTCAAATATCGTGCACTGAGCGGTAAGTACAACGAGATGTATATCAACGGCAACCCTGCTGGTGACGTGGAGCGTGGAGAGTTTAACTTCTCGTTTGTAGGCGGTCTTAACAACCAGACACGCAATGCCGACAACGTATTGCCGTACGAGGACAATGCCTTTGGCATGGCAGCACTCGCTGGTTCTAACAACTACAACTTCCGACCGAGTGCCATGACTGCCGGACACCGTGCCTCTGTTGCAGGCGCTAACCGTAACTATACGGTTCGTGGCATGTACAGCTACGGTTCAGGTGTGACCAAGAACGGATGGATCTACTCCGTAGGTCTGACCTATCGTTGGGCAAACATGGAGACGGCCAACATTCAGGGTACATTCTACAATGCCTTAAGCTACTACGCTGGTGTTGAGAAAATCATTAACGAAAAGCACTCTATCTCACTCGTCACCTGGGGTAACCCCACCGAGCGTGCTGCACAGTCGGCATCAACGGACGAGATGTACTGGATTGCCAACAGCAACTACTACAATCCCAACTGGGGTTGGCAGGACGGCAAGAAGCGCAGCTCACGTATTGTGAAGAGCTTCTCACCCGCAGCCCTGCTGACGTGGGACTTCAAGATTAGCGACAACACGAAGCTGACCACCAGTCTGCTGGGTAAGTATCAGAAATACAGCAGTTCACGTCTGAACTACAACAATTCGACGAACCCCGCTCCTGACTACTACAGCCTCATGCCAAGCTATTACTATAATGTATGGAATCCCGATGACCCCAGCAATACGGATGCTGCTCGTGCCAACTGGCAGGCAGCCTACAACTATCTGCACGCTTCGAAGGAGAACCGTCAGCTGAACTGGGACAGACTGTACCAGGCTAACCGCAGTGCCAATGTCGAGGGACAGGAAGCCATGTATTATCTGCAGGCTTACCACGACGACCAGCTGGCATTCAGCCTGAGCAGCAATCTGCAGCAGAAGCTGAACCAGGTGTCTGACCTGAAGGTAGGTGTGAACCTGTCAACCAACAAGGGCATGCACTACCAGACACTGGAAGACTTGCTGGGTGCTAACAAGTTCCGCAACGTCAACACTTATGTAACTGGTAAGTACGGCACGGACGATCCCCAGTCGATGTATGACATCCGCGACGGTGGTAAGACCATCGGCGTAGGCGACCGCTTCGGCTACGACTACAACGTCTTTGTCAATAAAGCCAACCTGTGGACAACCTATTCTGTCAACCTGAAGGGCGGTCACGCCTTTGTCAGCGGCCGCATCGGTGCTACTTCCATGCAGCGCGACGGTAAGATGCAGAACGGTCTGGCTCCCACGAACTCACTCGGGAAGAGCGGCACGGCATGGTTCATGGACGGCGGCGTGAAAGCCGGCGTCAGCGCTGACCTCGGCAAGGGTAGCACCTTTACCCTCGGTCTGAGCTATGAAGGAAAGGCTCCCGTGGCACGTACTGCTTTCCTGGCTCCCCAGATTAACAACGACTTCGTGAAGGACCTGAAGTGCGAGCGCATCTTCGGTGCTGAAGTTGGCTATATGCTGACTACCTCTTGGCTGCAGGCCAGCTTGAACGGATACTACGCTCAGATTAACGACGCCACAGAGTACTCTATGGCTTACTCTGACTCAAAGCACTCGTTCTCATACATCTCACTGACAGGCATCCAGAAGGAGTTCTTCGGAGTGGAGCTGGGTCTGAACTTCAAAGTCACCGACTGGTTGAACGTCAAGGCTCTGGGTACCATCAGCGATGCTAAATATACCAACAATGCCGACGTGACCTACATGCTCTCTGATGCTTCTACGGCACCTGACGGCACACTCTACTACCACGACACATGTCTGAACGAAGGTATGCGTGAAGGTGGTACGCCGCTGACCGCTGCCAGCATCGACCTGGGTTACCACAACAAGGGTTGGTTCATCGACGTGATTGGTAACTACTACGACGACATCTATCTGTACTACTCACCCATCATCCGCTACAAGAAGGATGTGGATAAGGCAATCTCTCAGGGCAACAACCCCGACCTCACTCAGTCAAAGGGCAAGGGTGGCTTCATGCTCGACGCTTCTATCGGTAAGAGCATCTACCTGAAGAAGGGACGTTCGATGTCTATCAACCTGATGCTGACCAACATCCTGAACAACACCAAGATCTGTACCGGTGGTATGGAGCAGAACCGTTTCGACTATAAGGAAGACGGTAGCGAGGCTCGCGACTACAAGTTCAAGAACAGCCCCAAGAAGTTCTATGCAAACGGTATCAACGGTATGCTGATTGTAACTTATAAATTCTAAACAGAAGGAGGACACGAAATATGAAGAATATCAAGTATATCATCGCTGCCGTCTGCGCCGTTCTGTTTGTTGCCTGCCAGGATAAGGGCGAATGGGATGTTCCCGCCGTCACTGTCTCTCAATATGGCAATAACAGTATCGTGGAGCACAACGTGATTTCCAACAAGGCCCTGCTCGACAAATATACTTCCGTCATCTCTGACAATAGCATGGAACAGATTACGGAAGACATCCAGTTGAAGGGACGTGTCACGGCTAACGACGTGGAAGGCAACTTCTATAAGAAGATTACCATTGAGGACGAGCCCGCCAATGCTGACGACGTAAGAGCTATCACCATCTCTATCGACGAAAGTGGACTGTGGGGCTATCTGCCCGAGGGTACCGAAATCCTGATTAACCTGAAAGACCTCTGGATTGGTGGTTACGGCAAGCAGGCTCAGCTGGGTACTCCCTACACCAACAATAACACTGGTGCAGTTTCTGTAGGCCGTATGTCAAAGTTCGTATGGAAAGACCACTTCAGAATTCTGCCTACTCCCATCAAGGCTGTAGAACCCATCGAGTTCGACGCTACTGTCAAGGGTGACCCCGACAAGTACGCTGCTCGCCTGGTGAAGTTCTCCAATGCTGCGTTCAAGGGTGCCGACGGTAAGGCTACGCTGAAGAGCGGTCCCGAGGCTGCACTGAAGGGCTACTTCCAGACATGGCTGGCAGACGAAACCAAGTACGGCAATGACATCGTCTTCTTCACCAGTGGCGACTACGCCAAGTTCTCGACATTCGTACTGCCTTACGACGCATCAGCCAAGAAGGCTATCCCCTGCGACATCGTAGGTGTTGCATCCCGATACAGCACCAACAGGAGCACCACCTGGCAGATTTCCATCCGCAAGGCAGCAGACATCAAAGTGCTTAAATAATAACCTTTATTAATAAAGAATTAAAACTATAACAATATGAAAAAGACAATCAAATCATTACTCGCAATTGCCATTGCAGCATTTGCGCTTAGTGCTTGTTCAGACGTTCCAGAGCCCGCCGGATATAGCATCCAGCCCAAGGGTGGCACACCTGGAGGCGGTGATGCTATCGAAGTGACCTGCGCCGAGGCAGTAACAGCAACCAACAATCTCGCCGACGGTGCTACCTCAACTGAGACCTACGCCGTGACAGGTTACATCACAGAGGTAGTAGGTAGCGTCAGCCGCAACCAACAGACCTTCTGGATAGCCGACACCAAGGATGGCGGAAAAGTATTTGAGGCTTACTTTGCTGACCTGCCAGATGGTGTCACCGAGTTCAAGAAGGGTATGAAGGTGAAAATTACAGGTAAACTGATGAAGTTTGTCAACAGCAACACCGGTGCCGTAACACCCGAAATCAAGAACGCCAAAGTGGAAATCCTAGAATCCAGCGATGAGCCTGGCGGCGGTGGCGGCGACGAACCAACAGGTAACATGACAAAGAAAGTTGAGGGTACTGTTGTCACATTCACAAGTGCTTCTGTCACAGGATCCGATGAAGTTACCGTTGATTTTGACCAGCAGGGTTGGGCAGATAAAGCAGCTGCAACAGCCATCACGTTGACTAATGGAACAACGATTGAGTTTGGTGCCGGTGAAAACACGACTGCTCCTACTTATTATTCTGCAACTCATGGTATACGAGTATATGCTAAGAATACTATAACCATTAAGGGTTCAAAGAAAATAGCTAAGCTTCTGTTAAACTGTGATTCTTATAACGGAACTGACTATGTTGGTAATGAAATGATGTATGCTAGTGAAGCTGATAAGGTTGTCACTATCTGCAACGACAATACTGAAGCAAAGGGCGGTGTACAGCTACGCGTGAAAACCATGGTCATCACCTTCGAAGGTGAAGGTGGCGGCGACACCCCCACTCCTCCATCAGGTAATCATGGCACAGTTGAGTCACCTCTTACAGTAGCTCAGGCAATTGCTGTAATAGATGCAGAAGCAACAGCATCTAATTGTTATGTAAAGGGTATCATCTGTCAGGTTGATTCATACAATAGCAAATATGGTAGCATTACCTATTGGATTTCTGATGATGGTGGTACGACCACAAAACTTGAGGTTTATGGAGGCTTGAATATCAATGGTGATAAATTCGCTTCTAAAGACGACTTGCAAACAGGAAAGACTGTTGTCATCAATGGTAATCTCAAAAAATATAATGAAATTTATGAGTTTGACCTGAATAGTAAAATTATCTCTATTAAGTAATTGAAACCTTATTAATAATAAAAGGCTGCAACCTCACAAAGGCTTGCAGCCTTTTTTTGTTCTCCTTTTCTCACGCCCCCACACGCACGATTCCTTATTGTATTTATAAAGAATAGAAACCAAAGGGAAGATTTGGAAGAATGAATTATATGTTGTATCTTTGCACGTAACTTTTCATCACAAAGGTATGAGCAGAACGAGAGAAGAAGCAATAGCGGCCGGTATTCAAGTCCGTGAGACGAAACACAACATGAAACGTCGTAAGCCCTGGCACAACTATCACCTCAAGGGAACATACATGCTGACGCTGGTGGTCGAAGGACGGGAGCCCGTCCTTGGAAGACTGTTGATGCCAACAGAGGATGACTGCGCTCGTGTAGAACTGTCTGAACTCGGGAAGGCGATATTTCACGAGGAAGCGCAGAAGATATCCCAATTCTACAAGATGATAGAAGTGTGGAAGCTCTGCATCATGCCTGACCATATCCACATGGTAGTAAGGGTGAAAGAAGACATGCCTAACGGGAAGCACCTCGGCGATGTCGTTAGAGGCTTCAAAACGGGCTGCACAAGAGCATGGTGGCGGTTGTCCTCGCAGGAACCTGCCGGAAAAGCGGCAGGAGGAGTGGAAGCCGGAAAAACGGCAGGAGGAGCGGAAGCCACCACTCCCGCAGGGTTTCCTGCGGGTAGAAACCTCCCCGTCCTCTTCGAAAGTGGCTACAACGACCAAGTACTGCTCGAAAACGGCCAGCTGGACAACTGGCTCCACTATCTTAACGACAACCCTCGCCGCTTAGCTATAAAACGACAGCACCCTGCCTACTTTACCACCACGCATTATAGAGACATCGCTGAGTGGCACTGTCAGACGGTGGGCAACAGTTTCCTGCTCGACATCCCTGACAAGGTGGCGGTCATCGTCCATAGCAGCTATTCTGACAAGGAGTATGCTGACTACAAACGGAAGTGGCTGGCTTGCGGAGAACGTAGCGGTGTACTTGTTGGCGCCGCCATAGCCACTCGTGAAAAGGAGGTGATGCGCGAAGCCATGGACAGAGGCTACCGTATCATACTTGTCCGAGAAAATGGTTTTCCACCACTGTACAAGCCCGCAGGAAGGGCTTTCGATGCCTGCTCGGAAGGCCGTCTGCTACAGATAAGTCCATGGGAATACCACATGCAGCGCCACACTATTTCACGCGAAAAGTGCCTGATGCTCAACAGACTAGTAGAGACTGTAACGACACTATTATAAAAGAATATTCATTTGTTTTTTTACATATTAATGGAAAAACAGAAACTTTTTGGAGAAAAATGTGTCAAGATTATTTTTTTTTCGTAACTTTGCAGCCAGTGGTACCAATTTGGGCCATTCATCATATCAATAATTAAAATTACCAAACAGCCTATATGGAGGAGTTAGAGAACAAAATGATGGACGAATTGTCTTTTGAAGACATGTTCGGTGACAATGTTTTTGAAAGTAACAATGACGAGCCGTTATGGGACAAATTGATTCAGCAGATTATCGACGGAAACGTCATACCAGTGATTGGCGCTGACTTGCTGATAGACAATCCGTCAAACCTGCACAAGCTCATCATCGACTTTTTGGCCAAAGGCTTCCACCTCAGTTCCAATCCGAACAGCTTCTCGGAGTTGGTCTATGACACCGACTACACGAAGGCCAACAAGAAAGACAATGTTTACTATCAAGTAAACAAGGTGTTTGCCAACAAGCGCTTTGCACCTTCACAACGCCTGATGCGCCTATTGTCGATACGACAGTTCCCCTTTGTGATGACTACCAGTTTCACCCCCGTAGTGGAACAGGCGATGCAGGCCATCTGGAAAGACGAGCTGAAGGTGATGCGATTCAACAACAACCCCTCTGAGAATGATGACATCAAGAACGGCAACGACTTGCGCAAACCCAGCATATACTACATGTTCGGCAAGGTGGGTGAAGGAGCTCATAAATATGTGCTGACGGATACTGACATGCTGGAATTCGTATCATCGTGGCTGTCGAACGACAATAAGGCAAGGCCGAAGAACCTGTGCAACGAACTGAAGGAGAAGTATCTATTGATGCTGGGCAACAACTACAGCAACTGGCTGTTCCGCTTCATCTGGTACTCGATGCGTAAACCCGACCTCGGCCACGGCATGCTGGCTTACGACACAATGGACGAGTCGCTACTGAACTTTCTGGAGCGCGCAGAGACCTTTACCAAGCAAAACACGTCGGATGTCATTGATCAGATTGTAGCCCGTCTGGAGCGTAAATTAGCCGAGAACGAGGAAACGAAGTTCAACAAGCCAGAAGACAATATGGATGTCTTTATCTCCTACTCCCGTTCTGACAGCGATACTGCCGAGAAACTATACAACGAGTTAACAACTCAAGGTAAACGTGTATGGTATGACAGGAACAACTTGACTGACGGCGGCAACTTCATGGACGAAATCCGCAAAGCTATCCGAACTGCCAAGTATTTCGTACCGATTCTGTCGAGTAACATCACGAAAGAGAAGGACGACCCTCATGTCTATAGAAATGAATGGGATCAGGCCATCGAAGTAGCCATCAGCATGGGCCGTACGTATATTATTCCGCTGGCCGAGGAAGGTTTCGACTTCTACCGGGCTGCCATTCCCGACAAGATGCAGCAGCACAATGCCATCTTCTTCTCGCAAGATGACGGCATAAAGGCTGTGGCTGAGAAGATAATTCACAAAATGAACCAAGACTAAGCACAGAAAAGACAATATGGATATTCAGAACAGAAGAAACCCTTGGCTGGGTTTGGAGTCCTATCGTGAGGGAGAAGTGCTGTACGGACGTGATGATGACATCCGTGACTTAACACAATGTGTGCTCACCGATACTGACACCTTATTATATGGTAAAAGCGGTATCGGTAAATCCTCAATTCTCAATGCCGGCGTTATTCCCGCAGCTCGGCGCAACGGTTTCCTACCCGTACTCATCCGTTTGTCTCATAAGGAATCTCACTCTTATCTGGAACAGATTCGGCAGGCACTGACACAGGTAGTGACCCTGCATGAGGTAGTACCCTGTAAAGACGCCAAAAAGGAGAGCCCTTATGAGTTCTTCCATCGTCACACCTTCCACAATGCCGACGGTGAGCGAGTAAAACTACTCATTATATTCGACCAGTTTGAGGAGATTTTCACACTCCAGAATGACGAGAGCAAGAAGAAGCGCTTTTTCTCGGAACTGGCCGACTTGCTGAACGACATCATGCCTGCCGACCTGCAACTGGAAACTGTTGTACCGTCGAATGTACAGGAAGAGGTGGATATTCTCGATGCCGGCAACTTCGATGACTTGTTCAACGACCTGAACATTGGTACTGAAGGAAACGCTCCAGAGTATGTAGAGGATAACGATATCCACATGGTGTTTACCATCCGTGAGGATTTCCTGTCGGAATTTGAGTATTACTCATCAACGATTCCGTCGCTCAAGCAGAACCGTTACGGACTGCGTCCCATCAATGAAGAACAGGCTTCACAAATCATCCTGCGCCCACAACCTGGACTTATATCTTTACCGGTGGCAAAACTCATCATTGAACGGGTGACAGGACGCACTGACTTCGAACTTGACGGGGTGCCAGAGATAGAAGTTGATTCTGCCGTGCTGTCACTCTACCTGAACCGTCTGTACGATGCCAAGGAGGGCGATACCATCACCGAAGAGCTCGTCGAGCAAAAAGGTGGAGAAATCATTGCCGACTTCTATAGCGATGCCATCTCTGAGATATCGGAATCCACCGTCGAGTATTTGGAAGACATGCTGCTGAACGGCCAGGGACGTCGTGATAACATCACCATCTTCGATGCTATCAACGACGGTCATGTTAGCGAAACCGAACTCGACATCCTGTGCAACAAGAAAAAGATTCTGCGCCAGTTCAATTATGCCGGCGACCTCCGTATCGAATATGTGCATGATATTCTCTGCCCAGTGGTGAAAGCCCATAAGGATGAGCGTCTCATGCTGAAACAACAGGAAGAAGAGCGCCAACGACAGGAAGAAGAGAAGCGTCAACTCATGCTTGAGGAACAGGCCAAGCGCGAGAAAATTGAGCGTGAGGCTGAAGAAGAACGGCAACGCATGCAGGCTGAGGCCATCAGAGTGCGCCGTCGCAACAGGCATCGCTTGATGGTTGCCGGCATCATCATGCTCTTGATGATATTGACAGCTGGAGGCTACTACTTCTATTACGTCAAGGAGTATAAGGCCAGCTATGCCGTCTTCACCACCCGCAACGGTTGGCCTCAAGGCATTGGGGATCCATTGGGCGAGTCTGACAAACGGCAGATGTCTGTCTATTATCAGTTGGTACGACGTGGTTATCGTGGCAAGGTGACTCGTGTCAACGTGCTCAACAGCCATAAAGACCCCACACGCAACAAATTCGATGAGTCGCCACTGGTAGGACTGTACGAAACAGAAAGCACGGACGAGCATGCCAAGAAGTTTGCCATGCTACAGCGCCAAACCTCGTATTGGAAATATAATGCCGACAATGACGGCAACATTCTGCGCCGCACAGCCTACGACCCTGACGGAAATGAACTCTACGCTATACAATATTTCCGCTCGTCGGCAGCAACTGCAGAAGGCGATGACGAGCTATCGCAAAAAAAACAACTCTGGGCGAACTACGTGGACAAGGACGGCAAGTCGATGCGCATCCGAGACAACGGTGCTGACCGTGTACGTATCATCACTGACTCGCTGGGTTACGTCAAAGGCTATCAATTCTATAGCGAGACAGGAACACCACAACCTAACCACATGGGAGCCTACGGACTGCGCTTCAGCATTAACGAACATGGCAGCACAGTCAGTATTACACCTGTCGATGCCTTTGGCGACGCCATAGCAGGACAGACTATCACCTTCACCGAGTTCGACAACTATCATCGCTGGAAGACGGCATCACGAGGCAAAGCACAGTATAGCCGCGAACTGGTGGTATTCACCATGGACAACCGTACCGACTCGCTGAAGTTCGGCGACCAAGGACAGTTGTACTACCACTCAGAAACAACCATCGACGGAGCACGACGCATCTTCGAATACGACAAGGGACAGGTGAAGCGCACGTTCCACTATGCCTCTAACGCCCAGAAGAACAAACTGCTTTATAGCCGTGAGGTGCTGCCGCAGAAGACAAACGGCATTAAGGAGACTGTCGTCTATTGGGCAGACAGCACAATGCACTACCGATTAAAACGGGAAGAGCAACGTCTGCACGGCACTACCGTGGCTTACTATTGGGGCAATTCACCGATGACAACAAACAATCCGATGACGGTAACCATGACCGTAGGACGATGGCACAAGATGACCTGCGACACCACACAGACAGACGGACTGAAGAAGGTACGCAAAGAATACATCGATGCAGACGGGAAACTTGCCAAGAACTGCCGCTATAACTGTGAGGAGAGCTATTATAACAAGAGCATGGAAAAGGTGAAGACGCTCGTCTATAAGAATGGAGAGTGTATCTATGGCTATATCAATGAGTACGAGGACGGACAGATTGTTGTCCAATCCGTTGTAGGCATCGACGGTAAAACATGTGTGAGATATCCCAAATGGGATGTGTACCACTTGTGCTACTACAAGCTGAAGCCCGTCTATAACTTCTCCAATACGCTGGTAGCCGTCAAGGCCATCAACGAATTTGGAGAGGAGTCACTCATCACGACTTCCGATAAGGAAGACTATCGCGTGAGCATTCTGCCATCGGCAGAGATGTCCACCTCTAAAGATGATGCCGATATCTACGGTCTGCAGGTCTATAAGATACAGACGCCTGCCGTCAACGAAAAGAGGCAGGTGCAGTACATCCATATTCAGGACATGAAGGGTACATGGTATCAGGCTGGTATCAGAGATGGCGATTTGCTGGTCAGCAACGGTCCGATGCTCTCCATTGCCCGCCCAAATCCTGCCAAGGACACTTACGACATCCGTGAGGTGAAGATTCCTGCCGGTGCTGCCGGTGCAGAGCATTATACCGTCTATTTTACGGAGAAGGAAATGAACAGATATAGCCACGCAATCAGTCAGAAGAAATGAAAACAAGACTCTTGATATTATCACTGCTCGCAGCAGCAGTCTTGACAGCCCATGCACAGGTGGAGCTGAAGATGAAGAAACGCGACGGTCTGCAACAGCAGAAAAAAACGGGGGACGGTCCGCTGAGTGGAGGCGGTCGAAGGGATGATTCCGGTGAAAGAATGGGGAAAATCAAGGCAGATCGTGAAGTGCTCTATGCTGACGCTGTCAAGCGCTATGGGCGTTGGGAAGGATATGGGAAGCCCATCAGTAAGGAATATGCCTCCCACCTTCGCTGCTACTTCAAATTCACATACGTCAAAGGAGCGAAGTACCCCACCCGCCTACAGGCTTACGATGGTTACCACAATCTGACCACCGACCACAACATCAGGACTTATCTGAATAGGGGAGACAGTGGAGACCAGTCTGCAGATAGTCTCTGGAGAGAAAAGATTAATTCCGTAGTGCAATGGGATTTCGTCTATAACGAGAAGGATGAGATTAGCATTGAGCGAGCCTACGATGCCGATGGCAAGCTTGTCTTTTCATACTACCCTGTAAAGATAGGCAATCGCGTGGCTGGCACATTCACTGATGCTTGGGGAATGCCTGCAAGACTGAGAAAACAGGGCGGAGCCCAGGTAGTATATATCACCTACGACGAAAACGGCTTCGAATGTCTCCGTGAATACTATGACGAAAAGGGATTCCGACAGCCTAACCAAGAAGGAGCCTATATGAGTAAGTTTGTCTTTAGACCCGATGGCAAGGCTCTTCGATTTGAATCCTGCAACATCATAGGACAACGTATGACGGATAGATACGGCAACTGCGGTATGGAAGAAGAATACGACCATCTTGGTCGCGCAAAGTATGCGACGAATATGAACGCCGAATGGCAGCCGTTCAGACTACAAAAAGGCACCAAGCCATTTGATTACAACATGATCAGGAAAGCGTATGAATACGATGACTACGGGCGTATAATCAAGGAGGCTTTTGTCGATCTCAATAACCGCCCCGACACCAACAGTGTGGGGATTCATGCAGAAGTATTAACATATAACGACCACGGACAAACCACATCCTATCAATATGTTGGCCTTGACGGGAAGCCGCGCATCAATCCATACACTGGCATCATGAGATGGGAGCAGCAGTTCGACGACCACGGGCGCATACTTCAAATCAAAAACTACGGTGACTCAGCAAAACTACAGGAAACGAATTATAAGGAGATGATATGGCTTTACGACCGTGAAGGCACTACCATCAGCCAAAAGAACACGAATTTCAACGGAGACATCTACACCATGCAGCGATATGCCCGCACTGCTGACGGTCTGCAGGCACTGACGGCTAACGACATCTGCCCGAAAGACTATGTAGAGATACGTCACTATGGGGCAGACAATATGGTCATCCGAGAGGAAAGAGACGAGAAGGGCAAGCAAACGCTCTGGGAATATACCGACTTCGACGGCAAGCCCATTGCTCCCTACGGCTATTGGCGAGACATCAACAAACGTCAGTACTTCGGCGACACACTGCATGTTATCACAGAAGTCTATCTTGACACGCTGGGCAATCCCATGAAGTATCAGGACAACGCATGGGTCTTCAGAAAAGACGTAGCACATTATGCCAACGGCAAGTTGACATACTCAGATGCCTGTTTGTATAATGCTGACTCGACCTTTTATAACGGATGGAGAAGCTATTTTAACGAAGAAGGTACGAAGACTGGTGAAGCATCACTCAATGCCTATGGAAAGATATCACGCCGTGGACATTCTATATATCACTACGTAGGTATTGACTATAGCCTGAAAGGCGGCGATGCCGCATCGTACGTCGGCTATGACGAATTTGGAGAACCTGCATATATTGAAACAAATAAATCTGTCAGTCACTTCTGGAACTTTGCCAACGATGAACTCGTCTATTATGACGAGCACGGCAATAAGATTGATGACATGGAGGCGTTCCGCGACTCACTGCCCGCCGTCATGAGTTTTTCCGTCAATGACACGGTAGCCTACCAGAACGGAATTCAGGACGGCGACATCATCCTACGTTATGGTGACTGGATTACCGACATGCACCTGCAAGGCAGAAGACAGTACAACCTATTCTATTTCAAGCTCATAGAATGGGCTGACAGAGAAAAGAAAGTTTTGTTATTGAGACCCGTGCCCGCAGAAAAGCGATATAAGGTGGTGGAACTCACATTGCCCAAGGGCAATATACAACAATTAGGTGTTTTCCCCCAACTCATCTATTATACGAATAAGGAACGTGAACGTTACGAAGCTGCCGTCCAGTATCTGGCAGCACATGGACTCCAGTCCTTAGGCAAGCCTACGACCCAAAAGGGCACCCATCGCATCCATATCCGCAAGCCTAACCGCGTCAAGGGCTACGTCCCTGGATATGGTGAAAAAGCTCAGCCATACTACTACAATCCTGCAGTGGTACTATCGATGGCAAGATTTGTCAAACATGACGGGAAAATAACAGCTAACAAATACTGGAATTTCGACATGCAGAACGACACCCTACAGAATATTCTGAAGAACAAAGACGAATTGCCATCCTACTACATCAGCGTCACGACCGACCTTAATGACTATTATGACGGCTATCCATATTACTCAAATAATCACGAATTGGGTACGGTCTTGATCAATGATGAGCAGTTCGCAAGGGTGCAAAAGTCTTTTGCTGACTTCATGGAACGCAATAGGGATTATTTTGACCCCAACTTCCGGAAAAAGCTGGCAGACGATACTACGGACAAGTCTGCATTAAAGAAATGTAGCCCAACTGCATTCTTTAAGCAACTGAAGAAAGAGCGCGACATCATCTATACGCCTCATGCCCTCACCATCATCAATTCTGATTCGCTGCGACTGCCTCAGTGCTTCAACGACATGGAAATGGTATCGGTGCCAAAGGCACAGAACCCCACCCTTTACCAACGCATCAAAGAAGGAGTCGATCAGATAGACACAACAGGCTATACACGACTGCCCAACTTCTATTCAGAAGATTTAGTGCTGGTTAAGAAAACTGGCAAGAGTCTCTTCAACGAAGTCCTGATTGTCTATTTCTCCAAAGCAGGAGTGAAAGTAGGCTATCAAAAAGGACTCTTCTCCATAGACGAGATGATGGCTATCCAAAAGAACTATGGACGTAGCAAAGCAACACGTCTGTTTGAAAAAGAAGACGCCACATCAGCCATTCCTCTTATCAGAGCACATACGGAAAGTGATGGTCATGCCCGAGTGGCTGGGTTAGAAGGGCACTATGTAATCTTGGAATACAATGAATGGGACATGTCCAAAGGATTAAACGGTTTTGAAGAAATGCTGAAGAAAGCGTTGAATACAGATAAGTATCTGGTACTGATGCGCGTACACTTCAAGGACGACAACACTTTTGATTACTTCGACCCACCCAAAGCTTATAGGTTCAAAGAAGGATTGTTGGGCATGCGCATACTGGACTGGAATGCAAAATTGTCACTCTATGAACGGGCTGCATCGGCCTATGAAAAGATCAAGGCTACCGAAAAATAGCCCTCAATAAAGAGCCAAGAGTTCTTATGGCGGAAAATAATTGGCGAAAGATTTGGTAGGTAGGAAAAAAAGTCGTACCTTTGCACCCGCTTTTATGCACATATAACAAATAACATTATAAAGTAACAAGTAAAATGAAAAAAGGTATTCATCCAGAAAACTATCGCCCCGTCGTGTTTAAGGACATGTCCAACGGCGATATGTTCCTCTCGCGCTCTACCG